>CALMFM010000236.1 GCA_937862575.1 uncultured Bacillota bacterium | reverse complement strand
GTAATCACCTAACCTACATCCGGGAATCTGTCAATACTGACATAATTCTCGTTAATTTGGAATTTGTCCATCACTTCACCAAGCACTTCATTCAAATTTTGTGCTTCGCGATATTTTATCATAATTTCGCAATTATAGCGATTGTTAATTCTGCTTACAGCTGGTATTGCCGGTCCCAATACAATAACATTATCCGCAAGACTTCTTTTTAGATATTTGACTATTTCCATACCGTTATAGAAAACATTGCGGATGTTAGGTCCAAAAACCTTCATTTCAATCATGTAATAGAATGGTGAATATCTGGCAACCTTTCGCAGATTCATCTCGTATTGATAAAAGCCTTCATAATCCGTTTGGCACGCATACTTTATGGCGTAATGTTCTGGATTGAATGCTTGAACCACGACCTTGCCTTCCTGATCTCTTCTTCCTGATCTTCCTGAGACTTGCATCAATAGTTGGAATGTTTTCTCTGCGGCTCGGAAATCCGAAATAAAGAGGTTGTTGTCGGCTTGAATTATGCCCACAAGAGTAACTTTAGGAAAATCCAATCCCTTGGCAATCATTTGTGTACCTAGTAAGATATCACCGGAAGTCTCAAATTCATGAAGTAACTTTTCATGGGCATTTTTCGATCTGGTAGTATCATTGTCCATTCTGATGATTCTGGCTTCAGGAAACAAAAGATGCAATTCATCTTCAATCTTTTGTGTTCCTGTTCCCATATATCGCAAATCTTCGGAACCACATTTGACACAGGTTTTAGGTAATGGTTCGTCATGACCGCAGTAATGACATTTCAAAGAATGAGAATACTCATGATAAGTCAATGAGATGTCACAATTTGGACACATGAAAACATGTCCGCAATTACGACAAATCATGAAGTTGGAATATCCTCTTCTATTAATTAATAATATTGTCTGTTCGCCTTTCTCAAGGCGGTCTCTCATCTCTTCCTGAAGCAACTTGGAAAAATTGGTCGTATTGCCTGATTTGAACTCTTTTTTCATATCGACAACTTCAATTTTAGGCAGTTTTGAATTCATCGCTCTGTTTTCCAAATTTAGAAGTTCATAATAACCTTTGTGGCTTCTTGCATAACTTTCGATATTCGGTGTGGCAGAACCTAATATAACCGTCGCCTGATGATGTTTGGCTCTTTTATGCAATACATCAACTGCATAGTAATTAGGAGATGTATCCTGTTTATAGGTCGCTTCATGACATTCGTCCACAATCACAAGTCCCAAATCTTTCAAAGGTGCGAAACATGCGCTTCTCGCTCCAACTACAATTTTAGCCTGTCTGTGAACGATTCTTCGCCACTCGTCATATTTATCAAGGACTGACAATCCGGAGTGCAACATTGCTATATCTCCACCAAATTCAGCTTTAAATCGAGACATCATCATTGGTGTCAAAGATATTTCCGGAACCAAGAAGATGACTGTTTTATTCATTTCAATCATCTTTTTCATGGCTTTTATATAAATCTCCGTCTTTCCTGAACCAGTTACACCATGTAATAAAAATGTATGATAGCTACCAAAAGAATTGATAATTCTGTTATAAGCAAAAGTTTGTTCTTCATTGAGAACAATATCTTTCTTTTCAGACTTATATAAAGGTTCTACTTTTCTATATACTTCCTTAAAGAAAATATTCACATATCCATGTTTTTCCAATGTCTTGATGCTGGACTCGGTTATACCCAAGTCTTCTTCAATTTTCTTTTTTAGCGATTGATTTTCTTTTTTGGATAGAAGGTAATCTATAATTAGTTTTTGTTTATCAGAAACTTTTTCATCAGGTACTTTTTTTGTTAATTTTACATATTTATGAGCAAGAGATTTATTTCTCGGCTTAATGTCATAAATTTGACGAATATATTGCTTATTCAATTCTTTTTTTATTGTCCCATATAATTCCTGAGGGACATTATCAAGAGAAACTTCATCACTATACTCGAATAAGGCACTTAACTTTTGATCCATATGCTCTCTGTTGACAACTTCAAGTTTAGGTCGATAAACTACTTTTAAGGCTGTTGGCAACATTGTCTCAAGAGTAATAATTAAAGTAGAGCTAGCATCATCACGCATGGTTTTAGCCAAATCAATCAACTCAGGCGTCAGATACGATTCCATGTCTAAAACTGATTCTATTTCTTTCAGTTCTTTAAGGTATTCGCTGGTTTTAGCAATTTCCAAACAAAAGCCCATGACTTTTCTATTCCCAAATGGAACAATAACTCTAGAACCAGTTTCTAGAATATCCCAATACTTTTCCGGGACGAGATAATCATAGGTCTTGTCTACGTTTTTTGATTTAATATCTACTAGTATCTTTGCGATCATGATCATCCCTCCTTTATGATAATTATATCATTTTTGATATTAT
>CALMFM010000235.1 GCA_937862575.1 uncultured Bacillota bacterium | reverse complement strand
GTGGAGTATGACATCTGTTCCATTGGGTGTATGGCCCGGAAATTTGTCGTCGTTGGCATGGGTGGGAATTATTTTCGTGATTTGCGTGGGGTCCACTACGATAATTTCCATAGAAACAACTGTGTTTTTGTCGTTGTTTCTATTTGGGGTTTTTGTGGTAGATCAGTTGATATTGGGTCCCTTGTGGAAATTTTTCCATAAATAAAGCTAAAGGGATTGTGGTTTTATGGTGAGACTGAAGGATTCTGTTTTAAAAAGTATTTCCGAAACAAGCAAAACCATTTCTCAATTATGTAAAGAATTTGAAGTCGAGAACGAATTTCGGATGATGCGTATTATTGCTGAGTTACAATATGAAAATAAGGTTGTTTTAGAAGGCTTTGATAAGATCTATAGAGAAGATTTTGGTGTTATTTATCTGGCTAAATATAGGAGGAACTATAATCATGAATGAAGAACAATTGGCGGAAATCCTACAAAAGCACAAGGACTTTTTAGAAGGAAAAGATGGAGGAGAAAGGGCAAATCTACAAGGGGCGAATCTGGAAGGGGCAGACCTGCAAAATGCGAACCTGGAAGATGCGAACCTGGAAGATGCGAACCTGGAAGATGCGAACCTGGAAGATGCGAACCTGCTACGGGCGAACCTGGGAGGGGCGAACCTGCAATGGGCAAACCTAGAAGGAGCGAATCTGCATAAAGCGAATCTGGAAGGGGCAGACCTACAAGGGGCGAATCTACAATATGCGTATCTATATAAAGCGAATCTATATAAAGCGAATCTATGTAAGGCGAACCTGAAAGAGGCGAACTTACATGGGGCGAACCTGGGAGGGGCGAACCTATATAGTGCGAACCTGGGAGGGGCGAACCTATATAGTGCGAACCTAGAAGGAGCAGATCTGCGAAATGCGAACCTTCAAGGAGCTGACTTGGACTTTTCTTGTTGGCCTCTTTGGTGTGGGAGTAAGAATGTTAAGGTGGACGTTAGAATAGCAGCTCAATTAGCAGCTCATTTTTGCGCTTTAGATTGTGAGGACCCCGCTTATCAGGAAGCTAGGTCTAAAATCCTGGATTTTGCGAAAACAAGTCATAGAGCAGGGGATTTATTCGATGAAGAAAGCGGTTAGGGTTCAGGTTTTTGATCATGAGGAAGAAGTTCCTTGTAAAAGACCTGTTTATAAAATTATTAAAAAGGAGGTGAATTGTTGTGATATCTGTGGTCAAGAATCAGACAGAATTTGTTTAGGTTGTGGCCGCGTAATATGTTATTTTTGTGATCAAGAAGACTTGGAGATTATCCAGTTGTGGGTCGGAACCCAAGAAGAATATGGAGATAACTATCACATTGAGCCCTCTGACGATTTTGATACGGAACATTTTTATATTTGTCAGTCTTGTAAAGAAAACCCTCCAGAAAAGATCAAATTTTGGAATAAACAAAAGGAAATTGAATCTTTAGAAGAACAGATTAAAAAATTGAATCAAGAAATGATTAAAGATGTAAGAAAAATTAAAAAAATGAATTAATTTAATTTCTGTTTAAGTGAGGTGTTATACTATGAAAACTATAGGAATAATGGGTGGTATGGGGAGTTATGCCACCCTATATACATTTAAAAAGATTCTGGACGCTTGTAATTATATAGATAATGAATCAAATTATCCACACATAATAATAAATAATAATCCAAAATTACCATCTCGCGTTAGAGCTATCCTATATAATGAAAAGAAGGAGGAACTTTTGGAGGGGCTGCGGAATGGAATATCTGCCCTGTCTCTTTGTGGAGCAAAGCGAATCTTGATTCCTTGTAACACGGCCCACTATTTTTATAACGATATTGTTCCTAAAAATACTAATGTTTTGAACATGGTACGGATAACGAAGGATGTTTGTACTAATAAATATAATAAAATTGGCGTGTTGGCTTCCGAAGGAACTATAAAAGCGAAAATATATGGCGAGGATGTTATTTATCCTGATGAATCGAGGTGGCCCTTTTTAAGGTCAATAATCGAAGATGTGAAAAGAAATAAGGTAAGCCTAAATACTTATCGAAGATTAACGTCTGAAATAAACGAATTTAAAGATGTAGATTGTGTTATCTTAGCTTGTACGGAATTTTCCGTGCTCAGTAAAAATCTAAATTCTTATCATCTTCGTTATCCTATCTGTGATGCATTAGATGAAGCTATAAAGGTTTTGATAAAATGAATGTTAAATATCTTTTGGATGAAATAAAATTTAATGCTGAATATCTACTAAATAGAACTGAACCGAATGAGACTCCCTTGGTGGGGTTTGCGGGCAATAGGGTTAATAATGTAGATTATCAATTAATTCAAAAGGAACTTATAAAACAGAAAATCCCCTTTCATGAGATTGGTTATCGGTCTCCGTCCTCCAATATTTCAATTTTTAAGATGACGAAACTATGGATAACTTCTCATGGCCCATTTTATATTCCAGACTATAATTTATATAAATTAACTCACAAGCGTAAAGCTAAGTGGCTAGATATTTGGCATGGATGCGGAACTTTACCATTTGTGGGGAGAGCCAAGATGCTTAAAGATTATGACGCCGCTACTGTTTCAAGTAAGTTTTATAAAAAAGAGTTAATAAAACGAGATCCTTCTCTTGAAGATAAAATTTATGTAACTGGCCTTCCCAGGTTTGATCTTCTTGATCCAGGGGGTGAGCCCGAAAAACTTGTTTTGTATGCTCCTTCTTGGGAAAATCCAAGGGTTTCCGTCATAAAAAAGAAAGATCCTGGGCTTCCAAGAGTATTGCGGGAGATATGTTTAGAGTGTGGATATGATTTTATATATAGACCGCATATTAACGAATCTGGAAAACGTCAACAGCAAATGGATTTAAATAGAGTTGCCGTCTTAATAACGGACTATTCAGATATTGCCAATGATTTTGCCCCGCTTAAAAGACCAACTATTTTTGTTGATCGCGGATTTAAAGATCGGGATTTCCTGATTCCTCTCCGAAAAAGGGGGCATTTAACTTCAGAATTTGCATTGCAACTCGTATTACATTGGATTTTAATTGGAACGTGGTGTCCAGAATTTAATTCGGAACATTTAAATAAAATTTGTACCTACAAAGATCGGAAAAATACCGAAAGAGTGGTTAATTTAATTAAAGAGATGATAGAATAATGACGAAAGCTATAATATTAGCGGCGGGAATGGGTTCGAGATTGGGCGAAGTTGGAAAAATAGTGCCAAAAACGCTGCTTCCTGTGTGTGGGAGACCCATTTTGGCGCAAATTCTTACTGGTTTATATAGAAATGGTATATATGATGTTGTGGTTGTCGTTGGTCATCAAGGTTTTCAGATTGCGGAATATGTTGGAGAAGAAAATTGCTTATTTGTAGATAAATATAATGGATGTTATAACAATGTTTATTCTCTTTACTCTGCCAGGGACTTTTTAAGTGGGGATTGCATAATCGTTGAAGGAGATATCTTTGCCCAGTCTTCTGCTTTTGAATTGAGTAAAGAAAGGGGTAATCTCTGGTCTGTAGATAAGTGGAAGTCTTGGTTTGATGGGTCTCATCTCTCTGGATCACCCATAAGAAAAATAGAAAGAGTTGAACAATCTAAAGATTTGTTTGGCTGGAAGTCTTGTGGTATTGTGAAATTCGACGCTTCCGGATCTGAAAAAATGAAAAAATGGATAACTGAAGAGGTAGAATCTGGAAATACAGGGCTCTTTTATGATCAGGTTCTTGCCAAACACCTAACTGAGTTAAATTTGCGTCCTTTTTTGCATGGTGGGCGCTGGATAGAAATAGACAATTTAAACGATCTTGCTCTTGCCCAGGAGATGTTCAGGAGTGAACTATAAACAGGTAGAATTTCATTGGTCTTCAAAAGCTCTCCAATATCAAGATGATCGGGCCGGAATTGAAACCGATGATCTTAATTTTGCTTTTTATCGGACTCGGTGTGAACAGGAAATTTTACTTAAATTAATTGCGGGCCAACCGAGGAATTCTGCTCTAGAGGTGGGATGTGGGAATGGGAGGTTATCTAATTGGTTGGCACATTATTATAAATATGTTTCTGGTATAGATATCTCTGCGGAAATGATCAGATTAGCCCGTCAAAAAGCTCCGCCGAATGTTGAGTATTATCAATCTCGAGCAGAAGATTGGGTGGGGCAATCCGCATACGATTTTATTTTGTTTTCTGGAATGTTTCAATATTTAGAAGACGAAGACGCTATTCGAGCGCTCGAAAACGCTAATAGCAGTTTTATTATTAGTAGAGATACCCAGAGTAAGAGGTTGAGCTTTAGGCACGATGGAGATTACCCTGTTATAGATCTCAAGAACACTTAAGACGCATTATAGAATCTGCGGGCAGAACTGTAACAACTGCCTGTCCTGCGTTCAAGTTGCCTCAGCGGGCCAGGGCGTTTATAAAATTCTGTCCTTCTCGAGCCAAAATGCTTACGGATTTAACTCCGTTTTTAGAGCCTTTTTTAGTGCTTTGGAAGAGTCCTGTTCAAAAAAGCAAGACGGAGATAAGGTTTACCGTGATTGAGTGACGTGAATCGTCTTTAAGAATTTCAAGGTTCCTTTGTTCCATTCAAGGGTAGAGTCGATGTAGACCCATATATGTTCTGGATTAAATGTGGGTTGGTAGGTGGTAATGTATCTATTTCGTCTATCCCAGTTAATATATGCTATGGAACCATGTGTGCCATCAATAGGTCTTTCATAACAAGAAACGTCAGCTTCTCTAAACGTATCCTCATATTCTTCCTTAAGGAGTTCGATATCAAGGGTGTCGAATGGAATATTTTCCTTTTCCCATTTTCCTACGTTTATATATATAAAATTATAATTGTTTTGTTCAATTAAGATTTCATAGTCGGTTTTGGCATCTCCCTGAAGGGTTTCGGTTTCTATTGGACCCCAAATATTTGTTTCATAGTCGCTCTTATTAAGTCCTATGTCAAAAGATACATTGTACGGACCAACTGTAATGACATCTGGTTCTGCGGTCGAAATTGAGATTAGAAGTATTAGTAATGCCCAATGAATAAATCTCATTTTAAATCTCTCCAAAATACATATGTACTCTACTAAGATAAATATGTTTTGGAGCAAAGGGTTTATATTAAATAAGATAATATAATGTGTTGATAAAGTATATTAATGGTACGAGGATTGTTTTTTTGTGATTCCTGATATTGTCCATGATGCGGTTGCCCTTTCGATTATATTTTCATGTTTTTATTTCCATTGGTTAGTGATAATTCCTGCCTTAGCGTTATCTATATTAGTAGATTATTATAAAACAAAAACAACGATTAAAAATATGTCTAAAGATTGGTAACGGGATCTCAAAAGTGTGCCTTGGAGTAAGGTGATTTAAAGGTCTGACCGCTCCTAATCGCCTTCGTGTGGCCTGCATATAAAAACGCACATGCACGCCAGTTCTAACCGCCTCTCGACCAGCTCAAGCTTAGAAGGTTTGCGGAACTTTCGGAGCGTCTTACCAGACACAAAAAAACTATGATTTGGACGATTGTGACAGAATTCGGACTAATTCGTTTTTGGCGCGTTCGGAATGCTCTGCTGCGTCTTTGTTATGTTTATCAGCGCGCCTAAGTGCTTCAATTATGATTTTTCGCCTTTTTGGGTCGATTTGCTGTTTTGGGGGCCAACAGAGGAATGACATTTTGGATAGATAAAATCTGGTCTCTGGCGAGACCAGAAAAGGACCAATATTCTACAGTGTTCGTTCTTTGCAATACTCTGCCAGACTGAGGCAGTAATTTGTATTATAGGCTTAATGGTATTTATATGTTTCGCCCGTTTGCATATTTTATTTGTGTACAATTTAATTAGTACTTTTTTAAAAATAATGAATCGATATATTTATATTTGAGCACGTTGTAAATTGACAGATCGAGGATTAAACTAATTTTTTAAAATAATCTCAAGAAATTTTAAAAAAATACTTGTCTTAAATTGCTTCTCTTGCCATTTTTTAAAAAATAAATT
>CALMFM010000234.1 GCA_937862575.1 uncultured Bacillota bacterium | reverse complement strand
CTCGTTCCACCTTCTTGATGGATTCAGGGTATATGTGGGTAATTCAAGTGCCAACAGTATTCTTGCTGTCAAGGTTGACCGCTTTACCAGTAACCGCCTTATTCCTGATAGTTCAAATATTGGAAATTCCAAAGATGGGATTTGCCTATACAAGATACAGAAAAGGTCATTGGGTTAGAAATCTTGCTTTGGCCAATGAATCTAATGCCAAAGCCTTATCTGCATAATAAGGAGATGGTTATATGAGCCGAATCAAAAAAATCGGGTTGATTATTTTTGTGGTAGTGGTCGCGATTACCGCTATCATTACTTATTTCGTTGTGCAAATAAATGACAATTTGGACTACCTTGTCAACATGGAAATAGTTGATGTCGATTTGAACCAGGTTCAAGATGGAACGTACGTTGGCGAATATGCAGTATTCCCTGTCAAAGTGATAGTGGAAGTAGAAGTGAATGATCATCAGATCACAGACATTACTATTGTAGAACATCAGAATGGACAAGGAACTCCCGCAGAAATAATTGTTGAAGATGTAATACTTGAACAAAGTTTACAGGTGGATTCAATCGCAGGAGCCACTTATAGTTCCAAGGTGATTCTACTAGCGATTCGCGATGCTTTATTGAAAGCGATATAATTTTAAAAAACAGGTCAATTCCGGCTATCCGGATTGATCTTTTTTTATTATAAAAAAGAAATTAAAAAAAAAATTACAAATGGGTGGTAAAACGCTTACACATGTGTTATACTAAAATCGAAAACGTTTTAGATTGTTACGAAAACGTTATAGTCGGGGGATTTGAATTCATGTTTTTACATTATTTAACATCTGAAAAGACCGGGGACAGAATAAATTTAGTTGATTACAGTACCTCTGAATCCGACAGTATAATCAGTGTGGATAGACGTGAACGATATCAGGAAATCATCGGCTTCGGGGGAGCTTTCACCGAATCCGCCGCTTTTACTTTGAGTATGATGAGTAAAGCAGATAGACAAAGAGTCATCGATCTATATTTCAATCAGGAATCTGGTTTGAAATACAATATTGGCAGAGTTCATATCAATAGTAGTGATTTCAGCCTTGGTAATTATACGTACGTTGAGAACAATGATGTTCTACTTAAGACTTTTGATATTCGTAGAGAGAAGAAACTTGTAATACCTTTAATAAAAGACGCTGAAAAAGCATCAGGGAAAAAAATAGATTTGTTAGCTTCTCCGTGGAGTCCGCCAGAATGGATGAAATCCAATAATGAGATGAACAACGGTGGGAAATTATTACCCAGATATTATGAATCATGGGCAAAATACTATGTGAAGTTCATAGATGAATTCCGTAAACAAGGTTTGAATATAGAATACATTACTGTTCAAAACGAACCAGCCGCAAAACAGACTTGGGATTCCTGTTTGTATACCGCAGAAGAAGAAAGAGACTTTGTTAGAGATTACTTAGGTCCAATACTACACGCTAAGTATCCTGATGTAAAAATAATCATCTGGGATCACAACCGTGACATTATCGTTGAAAGAGGCGATACTGTTCTAAAGGACAAGGAAGCAAGAGATCATGTTTGGGGAACCGGAGTTCACTGGTATGTAAGTGAAGAATTTGAAAACCTTTCAAAATTACATAATCTCCATCCGGATAAACACTTGTTATTCACAGAAGGTTGTATAGAAGGTGGAGTTCATCTTGGGGCTTGGCATACTGGTGAGAGATACGCAAGAAACATGATTGGCGACTTTCAAAATTATTGTGAAGGGTATATCGATTGGAATATAACATTAAATGAAATCGGTGGACCGAATCATGTCGGTAATTATTGTGACGCACCAATCATAAGTGATACGGTAAATCAAGAATTGCATTTGAACAGTTCATATTATTATATAGGTCATTTTTCTAAATTTGTACCCAAAGGAAGCAGAAGAATATCTTCGAAATCAAACTCTGAGGATTTGAAAAATGTCGCTTTTGAAACTCCTGATGGTGAAATAGTATTAATAATATTGAATGAAACCGCAAACGAACATAAAACAAGCATTAAAATTGATAATATCAACAGGGATTTGCTTATTCCATCCCACACGATATCAACCATAACATACAGGGAGTGATTTGATGAGCGAATATTATTTCGATAAAGAGAAATTCGTGATTGAAAACTATCTTGAAAAATCGGCGTTTTCCAATTTCTTGCCTGGTGTGGCAGGGAAAAAAGGAATCCCTCTTTGGGCATTTTATGTCAACAGAGGGCAAGGAATTAGTGGGTTCGGACTGCAAGACAAGAATCATCCAATCATGGAATTTACCCCAGCGAATAAAGCATATGAATCGGTTGGGGCTATTGGATTTAGAACAGTCCTCAAGGTGAATGGAACTTATTATGAGCCTTTCTTGCCTCAAAGTAAAAACAAACATAGAATGCTCATCGATAGACATTCTTTCGCAATTGAGGAGACAAATAGGAAACAAGGTGTAAAAGTCGAAATAACGTATTTCGGATTGCCTAACGAGAATATTGGAGCTCTTGTAAGAAGAGTGAAAGTTTCCAATATTTCAAAATCCAAACTAAGTTTGGAATTATTGGATGGATTAGCTGAGATTTTACCTGCAGGAGTTGAAAATGGCAATTTCAAACAGATGTCGAATCTTCTAGTAAGTTGGATGGATGTCGAAGAGTTGGAAAACGAATTTGCATTCTACAACTTGAGGTCTTCGACAGGAGATAGTTCTGAGGTCAGTAAAGTCAGCAATGGAAACTACTTGTTCGGATTGCTTGATGGTAAACTTATCACTCCGATTGTCGACCAGGATCTTGTATTCGGGTTAGACAATTCAAAAAGAAGTGCAAACAATTTTGAAAAACAAAGCATTGATGAGATTATAAAAGCAGACCAAGTCACAGTTAATAAGATTCCTTGTGGATTCATTCCTATTAAGAAAGATTTGGAAGCAAATAATAGTTTTGAATTCGATATCATTATTGGATATACGAACACGAAAGAGCTTTTGTACAGATTCATCAATAAAGCTTCGACACCAGGTTATCTGGATAAAAAGCAAGAAGAAGCTAAACAACTAATAGACGAAATCGTCAATGACGTTTCTACAGATACTGCATCGCATATCTTCAATGAATATATCAAACAAAATTACTTGGATAATCTGTTGAGAGGCGGATATCCTTATAAAATAGGTAACTCGATTTACCATTTGTTTTCTAGAAGACACGGAGATTTGGAAAGAGACTACAATTTCTTCAGTCTGGCTCCAGAATTCTATTCTCAAGGTAGCGGTAATTTCCGCGATGTATGTCAAAACCGGAGATTGGATAGCTTCATTCATCCGGAGGTCGGAGCACATAACCTGAAACACTTCGCAGCTCTGATTCAACTCGACGGATATAATCCACTTACAATTGGTGGATTAACCTACTCAATCGAAGATAAAGATTTATTGAGAAGTTTAGTGGAAAAACATTTCAAAGAGAAAAAAGAAGAGATTTATAAATTTCTATCAAATCGTTTCTCGCCTGGAGGTCTTGTAAACTATCTGGCCAATCTAGGAATCGAATCTGATGAAAGTGCATATCTTGATGCAATTATCGCCAATGCCGACTCACATATCGAATCAGCGTATGGTGAAGGGTATTGGATAGATCACTTCACCTACATAATTGATTTGTCCGAGACATTTGAAGCAATTTATCCGGATAAAGTCAGAGAAATTTTGTTTAAGCAAAACGACATACTAACTTTTGATTCACCGGTAACAGTACTTGGAAAACTTGATAAAACTGTAATTGACAAACAAGGAAAAGTAAGACAATATGGTAGTCTTTTGCATTTTGACGAAGACAAAATTGAAAGATTAAATATGAATCGATATGGCTCAAATTGGGTCAAAAGCGGTTCGAAAGCTTATAAAACCAATGTCTTCAACAAACTATTCATACTTGTCTTAAACAAACATTCTCAACTTGACAATGAAGGTTTGGGAGTGGAAATGGAAGCGGAAAGACCGGGATGGAACGACGCTATGAATGGACTTCCTGGATTATTCGGTTCCGGCATCTCCGAAACAATTGAATTAAAAAGAATAGTTAAATTCCTATTAAAGCATCTTGATAAAGATGAAATAGAATTACCAAATGAAGTTTTTGAATTTTTCAATGGATTATTCCAAGCCAAAAATTATTCTGATCGTGTCAATCTAAGAGAAAACTACCGAGAGAAAGTACGATTTGGTCTCTCAGGAAAACAAATATCAGTCAACTATCTGGATGTTTCACATTACTTAGAAGAACTCGACAAATATATCACTAAAAAAATTGATGAACTATACATTGAGAATGACAAAATCATACCTACTTATGTAGTCTACGATGTTTTGGAACATCAAGAAATAGTTGAAAACGGAAAATCGGTAATTGGACACTACCGTTTACCTTTGACAAATCCGATATCATATGAAAAGCGATATCTACCGAAATTTCTCGAAGCTCCGGCAAGACTTCTTAAAACTGATTTCAATAAAGAAAAACTTCGCGAAATGTATCAGGCTATAAAGAAGAGCGGAATGCATGATGAAGCACTGGGAATATATAAAACCAGCGAAGCGCTTGAAAAAGAGGATTTTGAAATTGGTAGAATCAGAGCATTCACCGAAGGTTGGCTGGAAAGAGAAAGCGACTTTCTGCACATGATTTATAAATATGTCATCGGTCTTTTGAAAGCCGGTCTATATGAAGAATTCTTCATAGAGATGGAAAAGAACTTCGTCTGCTTCATGAATCCGGAAGTCTATGGAAGAAACATATTGGAGAATTCCAGTTTCATCGCACCTTCGAACAATCCAAATCCGGCATATCATGGAAAAGGATTCTTGCCAAGATTAAGCGGATCAACCGTGGAAGTCTTAGATATTTGGAGATTGATGATGATAGGCGAACAACCGTTCAGACTTAAAGGAAACAAAGTAATCTTTAAGCCGGAACCGATTCTGACAAAAGAATTCTTCAAAGAAGATGGGACTCTAAGTTTTACTTTCTTGAAGGGAACCAAAGTTACTTATATAAATCCAAACAAAAAAGATACGTTTCAAAACGCAAGGATAAACAAAATTGAATTGATTAACGATGAAGGAAAAGAAACATTCTATCAAGACTTCATCGACACTAACCAAGCTGTCAAAATTAGAGATAATTTTTACAAAAATATAAAAATATATATTATTTAGGAGGAA
>CALMFM010000233.1 GCA_937862575.1 uncultured Bacillota bacterium | reverse complement strand
GGGAAGGCTTATCATTTGAAATGGAGAAAGTCATCAGTCAAATGCCAGGAGACAAAGATGTTAAGGCATCAAAGATTTTAGAGATTAACCCTCAACATGACTTATTCAAAGCAATCGAGAAGATCTACAAGGAAAATCCTGAAGACATAACCGATTATGCTACATTATTATTCAACCAAGCTTTATTGATTGAAGGCTTGGAAATCAAGGATCCTGTTGATTTTTCCAATAAAATGGTTAAAATATTAATCAAAGCCGCAAACCTGGGAGATAAACATGGAACCGACACTGAAACTAATTAAGACAGAACTAATACCAATTGTGAAGGAAGAGAATATCCGCTATTCGCATATCAATAACTTTTATCAAGAGATTTTGGAATATACTGACTATTTCACTTTAAACAGGCGTAAGCATTTCCTTGTATTAAGATTCGTCCTACAAAAGCGAGAAAGTTCATTGAGTTTCAACTACCGTTTTGTTTATAACTCAAAAGATCGAGTCGTCGATGAATTGTATTCCTTCGCCGATAAAGATAAGGAACTGCCAGGTATCGGTCCTATTGATAAAGAGAAATTGTCCTCAATTTATAAGTTCAGTTCGAAAGAAAATGGCATACTAAATGAGATTCCACTGGGAAACCAGTCTCAAGTGATTATGGAAGTATTCAAAAACAGTTATAAAAATATAATCGATTATGCGAAAAACATCGCAAAGATAAAAAAGATTCCCGAATAATCGGGAATTTTTTATTAAAATCGACTGTTAAATGGTGGGTTATAATTAAAAAATAATAATGTGTTCCAAAAATATTAAATAAATTCTCGTTCTACTATTTCAAGATAATCAACCGGTTTTGTATATCCCTCTTTAATCAAATAAGCGAATTCCTCAAACTCTTCGATTGTAATTGATTTCTTTCCTGTTTTTGATCTTTCAAAGAATCTTACAACGTACTCAGTCTCTAGGAGGAAAATTTTCCCTAATGCAGAAAAATAGACAATTATGAAACTTATAGCACCATGTTCCTTAACGCGTTTTAGATGAATGACTTGATGTTCGTGGATATTCTTAATGGGAAAAGATGTTTTAGATTTCGTTTCTTTGGCTTCAAAATCAATATATCTACCCTTATATATGCCATTATAATCAGTAGTAGATGGTAATTTGTAATAAGCTTCCGTTATCTTCGCAGCGGAACGTCGTTGGTAATCTACTCCAACAATCTGAATCGGGATAGGTTTTTTGTATATGATTGCTATATCATTGTTTAGATAGAAATCATTGGTTTGGTTAATCATCAACTCGAAATTCATACCTCTATTAGCTGAAGTGGATACTCTCTCGGTTGATGCTTTTTTCTTGATTGGATAGTTTACCATTTTATCACCGATACTATTCTATCATATTAACAAGTCTTTGTCATAGGCAAAGAAATTATTTCAAATCAACATTTTTTCAGATAATTAAGCCAAATCACTTATAAAAATAGATAAATGTTGTATAATAATAGAGATATTGAAATTCAATATGGAGGAAATATGAGCCAAATCAAATTCTACGCTTTAGGCGGACTTGGCGACAATGGTAAAAACCTCTACGTATTGGAAATCAACGGCAAACTAGTAATTCTTGACGCCGGTCTCCAACATCCGTCTGGAGACCTGCTCGGTGTAGACGCGATTGTTCCTGATATCGGTTATCTTGTCGAACGGCAGGATGACATTGTCGGAATTTTCCTTTCGCATGCTCACGATAAGAATATTGGTGCTTTGCCGATGATCCTTTCGCAGATAGATACCAAAGTCTATGGAACAAGTTTTACAATCGAAGTTGCACGCGACTTTCTCGCTGACAACAACATGAATCATTACGACTTCAAGTTTGAAGCCGTCAAATACAATACTATAATCAAATTCGATAATTTCGCAGTCGAATATTTTCAGACTACCCATTCAGTTCCATTATCGGCCGGTATCGTAGTCTATACCGAAGACGGGGCTATCGTCTACGCCACTGACTTTACTTTCGACCAAAATGTCACCCAATATTACAAAACCGATTTTCGTAAGATAGCCAAAATTTCCGATTATGGAGTATTGGCGCTATTATGCGAATCCAACGGAGCCGGAAATGTTGGTCATTCCAATACCAATATGAATCTAAAAAGAATTATCAGCACAACCCTTAACGAAGCTGTAGGCAGAGTAATTGTTGGGATGTATTCTACTGAATTATGGAATATTCAGTTGATTATCGATGAAGCATTAAAGGCGAATAAAAAGATTTCAATCATCGGTAGGAAAGCGCAGAGATTGGTCAATATTGGCGAAAGGATGGGGTATATAGAAATCCCTCAGGAAAGTCTTGTCAATCTTAAATTCATCGACAACGAAAACAAGAACGAATTCAATGATGTTGTCTACTTGGTCACAGGTGAACGACACGAGCCTTTCTTCATGTTACAAAGAATGGCCAAGGGTTATGACAGACTGGTAAACTTAATCGAAAGCGATACTGTTATTTTCATGTGTCCACCGTTGATTGGCACAGAAAAAATAGCTGCTAAGACCTATGACGTTCTTTGCAAATTAGGCTCGAAGATGATTAAAATCGATAAAAACCTATTATCGAGATTCCATGCATCATCGGAAGATATAAAGTTCATGTATTCACTGCTTAATCCAAAATATATTATTCCAATCAATGGCGAATACCGCTATCAACTAGCACAATATGAGATAGCCAAAGAATATGGATATCAAGACACGGAAATTTGTTTATTGGACAATGGAGAAGTTATCAGCTTTGAAAAAGGTGTCAAAGATAAGTTCCATGATATGGTAGAAAATGGATCTTTATTGGTAGATGGGACCTATGAGACCGACGTCAATGACAAAGTAATCAAAGAGAGAGAATTATTATCTCAAGATGGATTTGTAATGATAATCGCCAACATTAATGCGACTAAGCGCATCATACTTAACAAGTCAGAGATAGTTTCAAGAGGCTTTATGTTCATGAAGGAAAATGAAGAAATGATTAAAGAAATGGAAATCATCTATCAACTTGAAACCAAGAAACAGTTCGCAAAACCAGATATTGATTGGAAAGAATATAAAGATAACATTCGTTATCAAATCCAAAGATACTTGTATGAGAAAACCAAGAGAAAGCCAATAGTAATACCTGTTATTATTGATACCGCCAAGGAAAACACCTGTGAAATAATCTAAAAGGTCCGCAAAAGCAGACCTTTTTAATTTATTATTTTTGGAACTTACTCGATTTGAATCATTACCTGAAGAGAATGAATATTGTTAAAAAAACGATATATATGACAAAAACATAATTCGCGCTTTCAAAGGAAATTATGGTGTTTCTAATAAATCTAAGAGGGGATAAGTCTTTTTTTATTACAAAAAGATATAAAATTATGCCTATTGCTAAATATAACAAGTATTCTAACCATATTTTCCAATTTAAAATATGGATTGAAGATAAATTCACATCAAATATTAGACGACCAATAGGAATATACAATATACCCATAATCACACATCCGATTGCAAGGATGGATAACGCTAATATCTGTAAGACATCCATTTTTCCTACAGTACTGGTTTTTGGTCCAAAAAGGATTTGCGAGAACTTAACAAATGAAGTAATAGTGCCGATATTTATAATCATGAAAAGAACTATTTTGATCCAATTATCGTTAAAACCATATTTAATCAGTGACTTTGAAACAAATGCATTGAATAAAGGCGCACCGGAAATTGACAGTATACCAACAATCAGAAGTATAGCAGTCATCGGCATGCTTTTGAAAACACCTCTGATTTTATCGATATTTCTTGTTTGATACCTTTTGATCACAATGCCTGCGCCTAAAAACAAGAGAGATTTAAACAGAGCGTGATTCAATAAATGCATTAAACCACCTACATAGGATAGATCATTTGCTGAGGATAATCCCATCATCATAATACCGATCTGTGATACCGTATGGTATGCCAAAATGAGTTTGATGTCTTTTTGTGAAACCGCAAAGACAATGCCAATAATGGCGGAAATAACACCAATATAGAAAAATACTTCAGAGACATTGAAATCAGCTTTCGAAAACATTTGTAAATAAATCCTGATAAAAAGGTACAAACCAGCTTTGACGACCAATCCCGAGAGTAATGCAGATATACAACTCCGGGCTTCCGCGTGTGCCTTAGGTAGCCAAGTGTGTACCGGAAAAAGCGCTGCTTTAACGGTAATCCCTGCCATCATCAGCACAAAAGCCAGCTTTATAATATTCTCCTGGCTATGAGTGTCAATTGTTTGAATTAACTCCTGAATGTTAAGTGTTCCATATATATAATAAATGAAAATAATACCAATCAAAAATGCCAAGGCTCCAACTGAATTTACCAGAAGATAATAGATAGCTGCCTTAAAGGCAGAACCTTTCTTCTTATATGAAATAAGAATTGTAGTGAGTAGAGTTATCAACTCCATGAAAACGAACAGGTTGAATAAGTCATTTGTTTGCATGAGTCCAAGCAAGACACCTTCTATAAACATTAGAAAGAAGAAAAAGAGGTTTTCTTTTTGATTCTTTCTATAAGCATATAACAATACAGTGAAAGTAATAAATAAAGTCATGCCAATAAAAGTCAAAGATAGTCGGTCATTATAAAAACTTATAGCGAAGCGAGAATCCCATCCCCCAAATACAAGTAAAGATATTTCAGGTGATTTCTGAAGAGTTATTATATATAGAGCAAAGACAATAATTAGTCCAATCTGAGCTATAAATACAAAATATGTCGAGATGCTTTTTTTGATGATAAACACTAAAAGCGATGTCAAGATAGGGATGAACACAAATAGAACAGGCGCATATGTTATCATGAGTCCCTCCTTAATATGTCCTTCCATTCAATAGATCCGAAATGGTGGAATATTTTTATGCTTAACATAAGAGCTAGAGAAGTAATCGTAGATCCAATCACAATAGTAGTAACCATCAAAGCTTGAGGTAATGGATCTACTACCTCAATACCAATTTCATTTAGAATCGGCATTAAACCACCTTCATACACTCCAAAATTCAAAAAAAGCAAAATCGTACCAGCTTCGATTATCGATACACTAAAAATAGATTTGATAATGTTCTTACCTGTAACCAAACCATAAATACCCACTAACACAATTAGAAATGAAAGAATAGGATTCATCTGACGCCCTCCCTTAGAAAGTTT
>CALMFM010000232.1 GCA_937862575.1 uncultured Bacillota bacterium | reverse complement strand
TATATATATGTCATTATAACATCTCACTGAAAAAATATAAACCCTTCATATGTATTTTTTTCAAAAAAGAAAAGGCGTCGCTGCCTTCTCTGATAGAGGAAAAAATATCATCAAGCAAAATTAGATTATTTTGCCAGGGTTAAGTATATTGTTTGGATCAAATGCTTGTTTGATGGATTTCATCAGTTGAATTTGTGTCTCGCCTACTTGCATTTTAAGATAAGGCTTTTTTGCATAACCGATTCCATGCTCTCCAGAAACCAATCCACCTAATTCGAAAGCTTTAAGATACATTTTTTTGAAGCCTATTTCGGTCTTTCTCAACCATTCTTCGTCTGTCAATTGGTCCTTGCAAAAATATATGTGGAGATTACCGTCGCCAGCGTGACCGAAATAAGGTATTCTTATCCCGATTTCCTGACTCAGATTCTGAGTGAAAGTCAGATATTCGCTGATATGGGCTCTAGGCAAAACGACGTCGCATTCATCTATTTGCGAGGTGGACGCCTTGATGGCCTCAAGGAAAGCTCCTCTGGCGCTCCATACCGATTGTTTTCTCTCGTCGGTGTCGACCAGATAAACGTCAATCGCTCCAAGTTCATCAACACATAATTGACTAACCAAATCCACAAGATGATCTATCTCTTCTTGAGTATTACCGTCAAATGATACCAATAGATATGCCTGATAGTCAGCGTTTGGTATCTTTTTACCTAAATATTCTTCACTGAATCTAAGTGAGTTTTTCTCCAAAAACTCAACCGCAGTTGGAAGAGTTTCCATACTGATAACCTTTGGTACTGCATCAATGGCAGCGATTCTGTCTTTGAAAGGAATCAATAGACTGACTGCTTTCTTAGGAATCGGGATTAGTTTCAATATCGCAGAAACGACAATTCCTAAAGTTCCCTCGCTGCCGATAATCAGATCTTTTAAGGAATATCCACTTGAATTTTTGACTACCTTACCACCGAAATGAACCAGTTCGCCGTTTGGTAAAACAACTTCAAGTCCCCGGACCCAGTCTCTCGTCACTCCATATTTTACGGCACGCATGCCCCCGGCATTTGTCGAGATATTTCCGCCGATTGTGGCGCTTTTCTCACCTGGGTCAGGCGCATAAAATAATCCTTCTTTTTCTACATATTCATATATTTCCATTAACAGAACTCCGGGTTCAACCGTTAAAGTCATATTTACCTTATCGAGTTCAAGAAAGCGATTCATTTTCGATGTATCAAGAAGTATTCCGCCTTCGATTGGAACACAAGCACCTACTAAACCTGTTCCACTGCCTCTTACGGTTACAGGAATCAATTGCTCATTGGCATATTTCATAATCTTTTGTACCTGTTCTTTATCAGTCACATAAACATGCACGTCAGGAAAAGCCGATACAGTTTGTAATTCGTCATGAGCAAAATCAGGCTCCAAGTCCTTCTTTTCGATTACATTCTCTTTACCGACTATATCTTTCAAAAAATCAAAGTCAGAACCTGAAAATTTCCTATATTTCATTCGATTCGCCTCCCTGATTATTATTTTTAACCATTAACTTATCCAGCAAATCATTCAGTTCCGGAAGCACTTCATAGATGTCTCCGAGAATCGAATAATGGGATATTTGGAACAACTTGTTGTTAGGGTCATTGTTTACGGTAATTATCAGTTCGCTTTCCTTCATCCCTTCGACGTACTGGATGGCACCGCTAATGCCTAAATTGATAATGAGTTTCGGTTTGACGGTTCTTCCGCTCAAACCTATTTGTTTGCGCGGGTCAAACCAGCCATTTTCAATCAATGGTCTTGAACAAGCTACTTCTGCACCCAGTCTTTCCACTAAAGGTTTTATCATTTCCAAATCCTTTTGTTTACGAAATGCTCTGCCAACAGCAATAATAACTTCCGCTTCGGAAATGTCTTGATCTTTTGGTTTGGCATGTATTGCATTAAGAATGATTCTCGATTCATTAGCCAACGAGTTGGTTTTCTCCCAAATAACTTTACCAACAGTGGTAACCTTTTCCGGAGCGTTGAACATTTTATACCGAATCGTCGCCAATTGCGGACGATGGTTAGGAGTATGAATTTTGGCCATGATATTCCCGCCAAAAGCCGGTCTAATCTGCAACAGGTCTCCATCTGGTTTCATTTCCAACCTTGTGCAATCCGCAGTAAGACCAGTTTTGAGTCTCGCAGCGACTCTTGGCGCAAAGCTTCTTCCTTCCGAAGTGCCGCCAAAAAGAATCACGTTTACCGAATGTTTTCGGAAAAAATCTTCAATAATATTGGTATAGGTTTCCACATTGAAATCAGTATATTTTTGATTCTGATAGGCATGAACGAAATCCACTCCGTAGGAAAGTGCTTCCTCAATGATTTGTTCTACTTCATTTCCAATAATGATTGCGTGCACTTTTTCATTGGTAACCGTGGCCAATTCCTTAGCCTTTCCAATCAATTCCCAAGCAACAGGATGAGCTCCATGTTCTCTTCTTTGAATATACACTGCGATACCTTTGAATCTGTTTTTGTCTATCTTCGGTTTTTCACCTTCAATGAATTCGCAAACCCCCAAAGGTCCTTTCTTAACACAGATTTTGCACATTTTGCAGGCAGCGTTTATTGATAGGTATTTGTCTTCATATTCAAAAGCATTGAAAGGACAGATTTCTTTCAATGTCTTTACTATATCGAGATTTACTTTTTCTTGATTGACTTTGATGTAACCCATTTTATACCTACACGTATTTATTTTCTTTAAGTATATTGATCAGACCGTTTGCCAAATCAGATTTCGATCCTTCAATCAATATTGAGTCAGTTCTTTTTTCAGGAGGAAAGATCTCTTCTACTTGGGTAGGTGATCCGTTCAATCCATAGTTATTGATATCTTTATCCAACAAATCATTTAGTGTTATAGTGTTTATTTTGTAATCGTTCATAGCTCTTCTTCTGACAAAAGAAGGAAGTCTGGGAACGAGATTACCTTTTTCAATTGTCAGTAAACAAGGAAAGAATATCTCATTCACTTCTTCATGCTCGTCAAAAGAACTATTGACCGTCATCGAATCTTTATTTATTAGGATAATCTCTGTGACATAAGGAACATGAGGAATCTGTAAAAATTCAGCTATCTCCGGACCTACTTGGGCAGTATCTCCGTCGGTCGTCTGTTTTCCGCAGATGACAATATCATATTCTCCGATTTTTCTTATCAGTTGACTGAGAGAATATGAAGTAGCCAAAACATCAGCGCCGGCGAAAGCTCTGTCACTAAGCAGAATCGCCTCATCCGCTCCCATGTATAAAGCTTCTTCAAGAACTTTCTTTGCACTAGGAGGTCCCATGGTCACAGCGATAATTTTTGCATCATCAAACATTGATTTCAAGCCAAAAGAAGCCTCTAGCGCATAGAGG
Organism: uncultured Bacillota bacterium; assembly: GCA_937862575.1. Classification (GTDB taxonomy): domain Bacteria; phylum Bacillota_I; class Bacilli_A; order Izemoplasmatales; family Hujiaoplasmataceae; genus 4572-104. The sequence continues at coordinate 1,835 of CALMFM010000232.1, read as the reverse complement.
TCATATGGATTCATTTTGACATTGTTTCCATCCCTGATCAATACACCAGTCTCTGGGTCGACATCAACTTTTGACGATGCGGGAACTTGCTTGATACATGTAATTATTTTCATCTGTTACCTCGATATGTCGATCTGAAATTATAAGCGTGTTGTAATATTAGTTTCAGATAACTTTGTTTAGTCTGGATAGCACATCTTTTTGGAATCTATCGATATAAGCAGTAACATACTCTTTTATATCAATCGAATCATCCATAACAAGTGGAGTCAAGTCGATTGCGTATGCCAGGGAATTGGTAGTGTCTACCGCATGCGACGCATTGAAGGTCGCGTTTGCCAATCTTCTACCGGCTGTGGCCAAATCGTATCTCTTTCCACCAATAATCTGCGATTCAAAAACCTCTAACAATTCTTTGGCTATTTGAGGATGACCGGATACGTCAAGATATACTTTCTCGTCATCATTGACCCAATCAAGATTTCTCCACACTTCGGTTCCGTAAACTTGTGAAGGTCTAATCGCTTTTGGCAACTTTCTAATTGCTTTAATTACTTTGGCAAAAACAGCCACGTGCGTATCGTGTTTGTCAGCCGGGTTATGAGTATAGAGAACCTTAGGTTTTGCCAAAGTCAATAGTTCAACCAACTCATTAACTAGAGTTTCATCAGACTTGTCTTTGACCACAGAACTTGGATAGTCCAATAATGCCAACCCACCATATCCGCCGATTAGAGCTGCTTTTTTCTGTTCCTCTCTTCTAACATCCATCATCTCTTCGTCGGTATAGTCTTTGAATTTATTATCTCTGGGACTACCGCTGCCGTTTGTGACTACGCATCCGAAAAAATGCATGTTTTCTTGGTTGAAACAAGCATCTATGCCATGATAAGCCATAATCTCCAAATCATCTTGATGAGCGCCAATCGCCATATGTGTTGTCCTCTTAATAGCGATGTCTCCATCAACTTCGTCAGGAGACCAAATCTCTGCTTTAGGATTGTTCAGTTTCATGATATACCTACTTTCTGATTTCCGGTAAACTGGCTGCCGCAATGCTTTGCCCAACTCTGCGGCTTTTTTCATCCGGAAGCGTAATCTTTATTTTTTTATCTAGTTCAGGAAATTCTTCACTAATTACAGCCTTTGCGGATTCCAATATTATCTGTCCGCCAATTCCGCTGGTGACTCTACCTAGAATTAATAAATATTTGATATCATAGAATCTCGAGTAATAGGCTAACTCATAACCTAGATATACACCGATAGTAGTGAAAATCTCCAATGCATCAGGATGCTTGTTTTCCGCCATTGTTTGTATTTCTTTCAATTTCTCTGCAGGAGATAAATTATCATCTATCTTTATGTTTGCATTTCTAGCCAACTTGATTACTGCGTCTTGTGAAAAATAATGTACACCGACTCCATAATCTTGACTCCACTCGTCTACTTCTGATTCTATGTTGTAATCACAAGGCACAAATGACAATTCGTTAAGCCAACCGGTGATATTACCTTTTTCATCAACGTAACCGGCCGCTTCACTGGTTCCCATAGCGATACCCAAAACCTGATTGGAGTCCAAACTCATCGAACCGGCTAAAGCCGTTACGTCGCCGTCATTGATTACTTCTATCGGGACATTTCCGAATTCTTTGGCGATTCTTAGATACATATCCCTGATTTCTCTATCAAATAGTTCCTGCGGAACTTGTCTATATAATGAAGCAACAGCTACTCTGTTATCAATGAAGATACCGGCGGAACTTACACCGATTGCTTCTACTTTAGGCAATTTCGACGCCGCTCTTTTCAATGAATCCATTACACCTTCG
>CALMFM010000231.1 GCA_937862575.1 uncultured Bacillota bacterium | reverse complement strand
TGTTTATTTCGCAAATATGTGTTTTATTTTTTTCTGCCCACTTAAAGAGTTTATCAGAACAATCAATCATAAAAAGATTGATTGTTCTTTCTATTAAATAGTATCTATCTTCGCACGAATACGATAAGTCTCCAGCATCCCACCCATTTGATGCAGAGGGGCCGCTATGAACTGGATGGTATATTACGCTCAGAATAAAAAATAAGATTGCTACACCGGTATACATCTTTAGAGTATTTTTTCTATCTCTTTTTTTCTTTTCTGTAAAAAAATAAATAATAAGAAAAACAAAAGGAATATATAAAAATAAAACACTAAAACCATGTCCGCTTATTGCAGCTGGGTAGAATGAATACGTAAACCTCGCTAGGATAATTGAACTGATAATAAGTAGTGCAGGAATTAATGAAAAAATTAATGCTTTGGCTTTCGTTGCTTTATTAATGATCATGGTTATGTATATGATAATTGATAATAAAATAGTTGCCAAGATTGTGTACTCAAAGAAATTGTAAATTGTGAGTAACATATGATTACACCTTCCTCTTTTTTTCTTATGAAATTATATTCCCTCGTACCCAAGCTCCAGCTTGGGTACGAGGGAAAACAAAAAAATATGAAAAATTGTAATATTTATTAAAATAGCCGGACATTTTTTGTATACTACTAACACTTCAATAAAGGGGATAGAGGACATTATGTTCCTCTAATAAATAGTTGTCTTTAACTCGTTCCATATCTCCTGATATGGAACGCATATCAAACTGCCAATAAACCAGAAAGGATAAAATCGATACAATAATTGATGGGAAGAAGTCGTTATAAAATCCATGAATCAATGCATCCATATTTTGTCACATGCACCATACTGCATTGGCTACCACTCTTCACAAGAAAAGAGAGCGTACAGATAGTGATAGATTGTCTGAAATTTCTGCAGAAAAAAGATAATCTAAAACTTTACGCCTATGTGATACTTGAAAATCACTTGCATTTGGTTGTACAAAGTGATGATATAGAAAAAAGTATAAAAGCATTCAAACAATATACGGCAAAAGAATTATTGGGTTTACTCAAAAAAGAGAATGTGAAAACCATACTCGATCAACTTAAATTCTATAAAAAAGCTCATCACAAAGCAACAGAGTATCAAGTTTGGGAAGAGGGATATCAGCCAAAATTGATACAGACAGATGCGATGATGGTAAGTAAGATCAACTATATCCATCAAAATCCTGTAAAGAGAGGGTATGTGGATAAAACAGTACACTGGAGATACTCCAGTGCTAGAGATTATGAGGGAATGAAGGGATTGCTTGAGATTGAAAAGTTTTGGTAACCCTGGTTTTTATATGCATTCCATATCGGGAGATATGGAACGAGAAAATGACGGTTGGAATATAAATTTTCAGAAATTTGTCTTGACTTTTGGTGGCAGTATAATTAGAGCGAAACTCGATGACCTTGAATCCGATCATTTGAAGGATGCTGCTGAGGAATTTTTGGACGGATTCTGTACACCGGCTTTTAGTGCGCTTTCGAAGTCTGAAATCGAACTTCTAGTCCTAAGATTCCTCTCTCGTTCCCATCGTCCCCGATTGGAACGAGAGAAGATTTTACAATCCCTACTTGATAGATTAAAAGCCATTTATTAGCAATAAACCATCAAGTTTATTTGTATCACTAGTTTTTATTCTTTTTATTTGCCCAGTATTCTTTTATCTTTACTTTTATGCCTCTTGCTTTGTTTAAATCAT
>CALMFM010000230.1 GCA_937862575.1 uncultured Bacillota bacterium | reverse complement strand
TTATTTACTCCAGCTCCGGCTCTTGCGACTGCAAGGAGGTTTTCGTTGATGTCATATTCATGCATAGCGAAACTTCTGACTAGTAACAAGTCACTGGTTTTTGTTTCTTCACAGATTTGATATTTGTCGGTGAAAACGTCCAAACCAATCTGCGATATGTTATTTAGGCACCCGACTTTCATGCCAGGTTACCTTTTTCAAATTCTTCCATGAAGTCTACTAATGCTTTAACACCTTCATAAGGCATTGCGTTGTAGATAGAAGCACGCATACCACCTACTGAGCGATGTCCTTTGATATTAACGATTCCACGCTTTTTAGCTTCAGATACGAATTTTTTGTCCAGTTCTTCATTTCCTGTTACAAAAGTCACATTCATCAAAGAGCGGTCTTCTTTTCTTACTGTACCCTTAAATAATTTTGATTTATCAAGATAGTCATACAACAACCCGGCTTTTTTCAGGTTTTTCTTATACATCTCTTCAACGCCACCGTTGGCTAGTAAATGTTTGAATACCAAACCGCAGATATAAATTCCATATGTTGGTGGTGTATTGTACATTGATCCTTTGTCAGCGTGCAACTTGTACTGCAGCATCAAAGGTGTTCCTTCCAAATAATCGTCATTGATAAGATCGTCTCTGATTATGACAATCGTTGTTCCAGCAGGACCAATATTTTTTTGCGCTCCGGCGAAAATAAGGCCGAAATCTTCAACGTTAAAAGGCTCTGAAAGAATATTTGATGACATATCAGATACAAGTACCTTTCCCTTAACATCAGGTAACTTTGTGAATCTGGTTCCGAAGATTGTGTTGTTCTGAACCATGTGAACATAATCTGCATCAGGAGATATCTGTAAATTATCCAAATCCGGTATGTATGTGAAGGCTTTGTCCTCGCTTGAAGCAATAACATTAACCTTACCATATCTTGCGGCTTCTTCAATTGCCTTCTCTGACCAAGCACCAGTATGAATGATATCCATAACACGGTTTTTCATAAGGTTGAGAGGAACCATCGAGAATTGCAAAGTCGCTCCTCCTTGAAGGAACAATACCTTGTAGTTATCAGGGATGCTCATCAGTTTTCTTAAGTCAGCTTCAGCATCAGCGATAATCTGCTCGAATTCTTTTGAGCGATGACTCATCTCCATTACTGACATACCGCTGCCATGATAATCAAGCATTTCGGTTGCTGCTTGTTTCAAGACTTCTTCAGGCAATACTGCCGGTCCGGCAGAAAAGTTGTAAACTCTGTTCATATTCTTGCTCCTATTTCAATATTTTTTTTCCTTCCAAATAGTATCTTTTTTCTTCAGCTTCACCAAGAGAGAAGGATTTTCTTGGCAAAACACCGTTTTCACGGATATATGGCAACAATAAATCTCTCTTTAGAGGAGGCATCTCGATACCTATTGAATTTTTGTTCTTACGCACTATTTCTTTTGTGTTTTTCAATCCGTGAATAAAATCAATTTCTACGCCAGGATTTTTCTTGAGATATTCGTCTAGATAATCTTGGATGGTCTTGATGCTTTCAAATGGATTGTTTGGTGCATTGATGATGACTTCTTCGTTTCCGATAAACAGTTTCAATTTATTATCGCCTGAAAGTATTTTTTTCAATCCTTCAGTTAAATCTGGTCTTGCGTTGAAGATTACCCGATGAATCGGCTCAAAAGTCAAACCTTCATCATAAAGACTTATCAGTTCAACCAAAGCATATCTGGCAGGATGTGTTTCTCTTTCACATCCTTCAAGGTTCTTTTTCAAGTTGTCCCAGCATACCTTTGCGGATGCCAGTGAATGATTCCCGTCACCAACAATCAAACTTATGTCAGTTGACATGCCTTCGATTCTTTTGATAATATCATCAGTATCGGCAACTTTATAACCTTTGATGTGTCCACCGTTCATATTTAGTTCAAAATCATACATTAGTTCGTAATTCTTTTTGTGCTTATACAGTTCACTGATAATCAGATCTTTTTGATCGTCTACCAAAACCAATACATGTGGAAGTTCTATTGGAGCATTCTCGCGTATTTTTACTCTAGGTGGAATCCGCTCTGGCACTGTTTTTTCGGTAGCGCGTATTCTTCCTGTTTTACCAGGCTCAAATTGATATTCCTCTAAGTCGATTGCTATAACAAGACCTAAACGCCTTTTAACAAAAGGCGTTTTCCGATCGATTAAAATAAATGCTTCGTGTTCTTCGAAGATATTGTTTCTCAAGTAAAGGTTCATGTTGTGGTTGACTTTTTCAATCATCACATCCATGTCGCCTTGGGCAAGGTATGCTTCAGGAAGGATGAGATGATATGTCGAAGGAATGTTGTCAACAAGTGATTTGAGCGTATCCCAATACTCCGGTTCCGACGTGAATTGGTCACAGGCTATCACTGACCATTTTTCCATGTTGATGGATTTTCTGGGCAGTAATACTTTTGGTTTGATGATTAATGGCATTAAATGATTCCCTGATCCAGCATTGCTTGATAGACTCTCATGAATCCGGCGATGTTGGCTCCTACAACTAGATTACGATGATCTGTGTATTTACGGGCTTCTGTATAAGATTTTTTGAAAATTTCTGCCATTATTATTTGTAATTTTTGATCTACTTCAGCATATGTCCAAGGATAATGCATAGCATTTTGGCTCATTTCCAAACCAGACACTGCCACACCTCCGGCATTAGCTGCTTTACCAGGTGCGAATAGTATATCTGCGTGTTGTAAATATTTAGTTGCTTCCAGTGTTGTAGGCATATTTGCGCCTTCTGCAACTAAGAAACATCCATTGTCAACAAGAGCTTTAGCTCCTTCTAAAGGAAGTTCGTTTTGAGTTGCGCATGGCAACGCTATGTCGCATTTCACTGTCCAAATATTGGTTGGATTGGTGTCATAGATGGCTGAAGGACGATATTCTAAGTATCTTCTTGAGAACTCAGGAACATCTTTTGTTAACATTTTTACGATGTTAAGATCAAGTCCGTTTTCGTCATAAACATACCCGTTTACATCAGATAGAGCTACAACTTTTCCACCAAGTTCTTGTGTTTTCAATGCTGCATAAAGTCCGACTTTACCGCAACCAGAAATGATGACTCTCTTACCTTCGAAAGTATCATTACGATACACTCTTAACATTTCAGCCACAAAATAACATAAGCCGTATCCTGTAGCTTCTTTTCTTACTAATGATCCGCCATAAGTCATTCCTTTGCCAGTCAAAACTCCGGTATTCTCATTTCTTATCTTGCGGTACATTCCATACATATAGCCAATTTCTCTGAACCCAACGCCGATGTCACCTGCAGGAACATCAGTGTCTGGACCGATATGTCGATACAATTCTTGCATGAAATTCTGGCTGAATCTCATGATTTCTCCATCACTCTTGTCTTTTGGATCAAAGTCAGATCCACCTTTTCCGCCACCCATAGGTAGTCCGGTCAATGCGTTCTTGAAAGTCTGTTCGAATCCTAAAAATTTCATTATTGATTCGTTGACAGATGGATGGAATCTTAATCCACCTTTGTAAGGTCCGATTGCAGAGTTGAATTGCACTCTGTAACCACGATTGACATTAACTTTACCCTTGTCATCAACCCAGGTAACTCTGAACTTAACTATTCTTTCTGGTTCAATGATTCTCTCCATGATTGCATGCTTTTCAATGTTTGGATCGTTAAGCACGATGAAATCCATGGCTTCAAAGAATTCCTCTACTGCCTGTAGATATTCAGGTTGAGAAGAGTTTCTTTCTTGCGTTTTTTGAAACAAGTCATTCAAATACTCGCTATTAAACAATTTGCTCGCCTCTCTTTTTTTATATAGTCGATTGTTATCAATCGCTTGTAATTACCAAAAATTTTCGTAAAAAAAAGCATTAACATCTATGGTATATGCTAGTTTTTTAAGTTTGATATTTTCCTCTTTTTATATATATATATTTCACATAATAGATTATACAATGAAAGCGCTTTTTTAACA
>CALMFM010000229.1 GCA_937862575.1 uncultured Bacillota bacterium | reverse complement strand
ATGGAGGCAACTTATTTTCTGGAAAACTGAATGAGCACAATATGAAAACTTCGTAGCGAAGTTTTCTTTTTCGAGGGGCAATATGAAGAAGATTTACAATCTTACCGAGGGATCGATTCTTAAGAAACTACTGCTAGTAGCTCTACCAGTTCTGCTTACAACAATTACACAGATGGCATACAATTTTACTGACATGTTTTGGATAGGACGCGTTGACAATATCGGACTGATGGAGGGAGAAGCCATTACCGCTATTGGAACAGCTTCTTACATGACATGGCTGGCTTTTGGTATTATCATCATCGCCAAAATCGGTACAAGCGTAAAAATAAGCCATGCGGTCGGGGAAAAGAAAGAGCACAACATCGACGTATATGCTTCAAACGGTCTGTTTTCTCAATTTTCTCTTGGAATTGTTGTGTCAATATTGATCTTAATTTTCAAAGAAGAATTCCTAGGGATTTTCAATATAGATAATCCTGTTGTAATGGAATACGCATTGAGATATCTTCCAATAGTCGGAGGACTGGTGATATTTCCATTTCTAATGAATGGATTTTCAGCAATCAACGAAGGGCTTGGACAAACCAAAATTAATCTTATAGTTCTATCAATAGGATTCATAATGAATATAATTTTGGATCCAATCTTAATATTGGTACTCAGGATGGGCATTGAAGGAGCGGCGATTGCTACAGTGTTTTCACAAGCAATGACAGTTCTGATATTTTATTTTGTTTATCGTCGATTCAACCCTCATCACAATCTGTTTAAAATATCTAATTTTGACTTGAAGGCCATTAAAGATATATTTAGGATTGGATTACCGGTGGGAATTCAATCAATGTTATTCACGGTAATATCTATTTATATAGCAAGAATGGTTTATGTATACGGTTCAGATGTGGTTGGTTCACAAAGATTGGGCGCACAGATAGAACAGCTTACCTGGATGATTGGCGGAGGATTCCAAACGGCAATTACTGTCTTCGTCGGTCAAAATATCGGGGCTAAGCAGTATACCCGTATTAGAAAGGGACTGATATATATATCCTTGATTTTACTGGCATATGCATTATCTATTGCGGGACTGTTATATTTTGCAGCCGCATGGTTAATGAAAGTCTTTGTGGACGACCAAGTGATTATAGACCATGGTAGAAACTATTTACAAATTGTTAGCGTCGCCCAAATATTCATGATGATGGAAGCCATTGGTGCAGGCATGTTTAATGGCTTAGGTAAAAGCATTTTTCCATCTTTAAATGGAATAATTGGTAATCTTCTTAGGATTCCTTTTGCTTTGATTCTGTCTATAAGCATGAATGAATCCGGAATTTGGTGGGCGTTGAATATTAGTTGTATTTTTAAAGGAACAGTAATAATTTTGGCGGCGATGATGATGCTGTCGAGAATTGAAAGATTAAGGCTTAAAACAAGCATACAGACAGAAGCTATTGCGGGGTGATTTTGTGTTAAAGAAGTTTATTAGTTATTATGGAAACCATAAAAAGGTTTTCTATCTGGATTTATTATCGGCATTTTTGATGTCCGTTATCGATTTGTTGTATCCGATAGCGACCAGAGCGATATTGAATGACTTCATACCGAATCAAAATCTAAGAATGATTCTATATATTGGTATGGGTTTGTTCTTTATATATATTATTAAAGCTAGATTATCGTTTTATGTAACATACAACGGTCATATAATGGGTGCTTATATCCAAAGAGATATGCGTAGAGACCTCTTTAAGAAATACGAAGAACTTGATTATGAGTTTTATGATGACTTTCAGACTGGTGTTTTGATGAGTTATATCACAAGCCATCTTCGCGATATTTCGGAGATGGCTCATCATGTCCCAGAGGATTTATTCATCTCAGGAATAATGTTTATAGGTTCATTCATTTTCTTGTCCACAATAAACCTTTATCTGACGATTATTATATTCTCGTTCGTCATTGTCATAGTAGTCTTCTCTTGGTGGCGCCGAAAGAAAATGCTTGAAGCTCAACGAGGGGTCAGGAAGGTTCATGGAGAACTTAATTCAAAGATTGAAAATTCAATATCCGGTATTCGCCTGACAAAAGCATATAACAACGAAGAATTTGAAATAGACAGATTCCAAGATGTTAACGAAACTTATGCCAATTCTACTAAAGACGCATACTTTCAAATGGGTATTTTTCAAGTAGGTAATGATTTCTTTGTGATGATGCTAAGTTTATTACTGCTTGTTGTAGGTGGCTTGTTTGTTTATTATGGCAAAATCGACTATATCGATTTGTTCACATATTATATGTACATATCATTTTTGACAAGACCGATTAATAGAATGATTTCGATGATGCAGCAAATCCAACAAGGCATGGCAGGGTTTGAGAAGTTTTATCAAGTAATGCAAATTGACCCAAAAATTAAATCAAAGGAAGATGCAATCTGTTTGAAGGACCCAAAAGGAAAAATTACTTTTGATAATGTTAACTTTGCATACAATCAAGGTGAACTCAAAGTATTGAAGAACTTCAGTCTTGACATAGCCCCAGGCGAGAAGATTGGATTGATTGGTGAGACAGGCGTCGGAAAATCAACTATATCAAAACTAATTCCGAGATTCTATGATGTCACATCAGGTTCAATAAAAATTGACGGGACCGACATTAGAGACTATGACATCTATTCGTTGAGAAGAGCCATCGGGCACGTTCAACAAGATGTATTCATATTTTATGGAACTATCAAAGATAATATTCTCTACGGCGATCCCGAAGCTACTGACGAAGAGATAGTAGAGGCAGCCAAGCGAGCTAACATACATGATTTCATTGTAAGTCTACCTGAAGGGTATATGACTTACACTGGTGAGAAAGGCGTTAAGTTATCTGGCGGACAAAAACAAAGAATAGCTATTGCCAGATTGTTCTTGAAGAAACCAAAGATAGTTGTGCTCGATGAAGCAACCAGCGCACTGGATAATGTAACTGAAAGAATGATTCAGTCTGCCTTTGATGACTTAGTTAAAGAGAAAACAGCTATTGTAATAGCTCATAGATTAACAACTATTATGAATGCTGATAGAATAATTGTGCTTGGTAAAGATGGCATTATTGAAATGGGAAGCCATAAAGAACTGGTTGAATTAAAAGGTGTATATTTTAATTTGTTAAGCCAATAAGAATACAGAAACAGAGGATTTATTAAGCCCGTGATATCTACTGGATTTCATATTTGGGATGCCGAAAATCCTCTTATTTATATAAAAATTAAGAGATAAATGCTATAAAAGAGGGATTGCTCGGCTTAATGTTATTTTCACCAGCTTATTCAAACAGAAAAATGTATCATTTATACTATCTAGAGGACATTTTTCAGCGAGAACATATTTAGCATTAACACTGAAAGCAAACAAGCAGAATATCGCCATAAATAGCGCTTGCCCTGTTGCAAAAACAATAGATTATTTGCATGATTTAGAGACATTATCAATCAGTAATATTCGACTTTGCTTTCTCCGACACAACAATACTATTTCAAGAAATTTTAACGTGTCGCAGCTATGGCTTTCGATGAAGTAATTTCTGAAATGGTCGCTTATAATTTTCAAAAAGAGTAAGTGAAACTGAGACGTAATATTGCGAAAAAATATTAGAAAAATGGTAAAAAATTCATAAGAATCAGAGAGGTATTTGTTTAATATATGAGCGAAAATCGAAAAATTGAAACGGCAAATACAGGGCTAAATATAGAGAAATATGGTGTTGTAATTAAGGATAGTAAAGTTGTTCAAATTCTATTTGATGCTCAGAGTAGCAATAATGACGTCATCTCCAATGTATTTCTAGAAACAAAGAGGCAAATTGATGAATATTTCCAAGGATTAAGAAAAAATTTTGAACTGCCCTATACTTTGAGTGGTTCTTTGTTTGAATTGTCTGTATTGAAGGAAATAATTAACGTTCCTTATGGCGAGACTATATCATATGCAAGGCTAGCTAATTCATCTGGATATCCTAAAGCAGTTAGAGCAGTTGCGACAGTTTGCAGGAAGAACAAATTACCAATATTGATTCCTTGTCATCGAGTAATTAAAAGCGACGGAACTCCTGGCAAGTATTCAGGCGGCGATTTGTTGAAAATCGCTTTATTAGAATTGGAAAAGAAATATAAATAGAAATTGACTTTGCAGAAAAAAAAGGCTATAATGTTAACGCAAGCTAACAATTATAGCTTTAAATTTTATTCTTGTAGTTAGACGAAGCTAACATAGTGAGGTACACATATGACACTTCAAGAAATACAACCTGGCGAATCATGCATTGTAAGACAGGTTTATGCAAATAATTTGAGAAAAAGAATTATAGATATGGGATTAATTACCGGGACTAAAATCTATGTAAAAAAAACGGCACCGCTTGGTGACCCTATTGAAATCATAGTACGCGGATATTCATTGACTTTGAGAAAGGCCGAAGCCAGAACTATCTTGGTCGATAGAATAGAGGGATGATATGAATATAGCTTTGATAGGGAATCCCAACTGTGGCAAAACCACTCTTTACAATGAATTGACCGGCAGTAACCAATCAGTTGGTAACTGGCCAGGCGTAACGGTTGAAAAAAAATCAGGTAAATTAAAATCGGAAAATATACAGGCAAACATAGTAGATTTGCCTGGTATTTACTCTTTGTCAACTATATCTTTAGAGGAAGAAGTCGCCGCCAACTATGTATGCAAAAAGGAAATGGACTTGATTATAAACATAGTAGATGCTTCAAATCTGGAAAGGAATCTTTTTTTAACATTTCAATTGCTTGACGGTGATTTTCCAATGATTATTGCTTTAAATGCCATGGATATAGTTGAAAAAAAGCAAGAGAAGATTAACTTTGAAGAATTATCCAATTTAGTTGGAGTGCCGGTTATACCAATTTCCGCCAGCAAGAAACAAGGAATCGATAAACTAATTGAAGCAATTGAAAATGTGGACATTACAAAAGGACACAAACCAATTAGATATAACAAAGACATAGAAGAGACGATCCAAAAATTTGAAAATCAGATTCATGATAGATTTATCGCAATCCGATTTTTTGAAGACGGCTTGAAAGCATTGGATAATATAAAATTGAATAGACTTGAAACAAAGGAAGTTTTGTCAATTTATCATGATGATCATAAGAAATTCGATTTAGATTTTGACATGGTTCTACCCAATGCAAGATATGAAAAAATATTGGAGTTTGTTCAGAAAACTCATATAAAAAGTGCTGTCACAAAAGAATCTCAAACAGATAGAATTGATAAAATATTAACTCATAAAGTATTTGGGTTACCGATATTCGGTGTGATTATGTTCACGGTATTTTTTTTGGCTTTCGGTCCGATAGGAACCTTTATTACAAATCAATTTGTTTGGGTGATAAACAAATTCTTCACTTTAATAATTGATGGAGTTGCTAGTTTGGGAATGGCTTCATATATTTCATCCTTGATTACAAACGGCATTTTTGGCGGATTAGCCGCCGTAGTAGGATTTCTTCCTCAATTGGCCATATTGTTCTTTGCATTGGCTATTCTGGAAGATTCTGGATACATGGCTCGAGCCGCTTTCATAATGGATAGATTATTAAGGAGATTTGGTTTATCGGGAAAATCTTTCATTCCAATGTTAATCGGGTTCGGATGCACTGTACCGGCTATAACCAGTACCAGAACACTTGACAGCGATCACGATCGTAAAATAACCACGATGATTGTCCCGTTTGTTTCCTGCGGAGCCAAAGCACCAATATATGGCGTATTTGCAGGAGCATTATTCGGAGGGGGATCATTCCTAGTTGTCTTCTCAATGTATATACTAGGATTATTAGTTGCGATATTATCGGCAGTATTATTTAAAAAGACAATTTTCAAAGGTGCCAAGGCTAATTATATAATGGAGCTACCAGAATATAGAATGCCTACATTTAGAAATACCATGCGTCATACTTGGGAACGATCTAAAGAATTCTTGGTTAAAGCCGGGACAATTCTATTGGCAGCTTTCATAATTATCTGGTTCTTTAGTTATTTTGGAGTAGTTGACGGGACCTTCCGATTATTGACAGAAGAAGAAATCGGACATAGTTTATTGGGAAGTATCGGTAGATTCATTCTACCAATTCTAAAACCAATTGGATTTACGGACTGGCAAGCAGCTGTCGCGATGTTGACCGGATTCATCGCGAAGGAATCGGTAGTAGGAACATTAGGAATCCTATACGGAATCAATGGCGATGTAATCCAGAACGGAACACTGCTTTATCAATCTATTCAAGCTCATTTTACCCATGCCCAGGCATATGCTTTCATGGTGTTCGCATTGCTGAGCACACCTTGTATAGCCGCCGTCTCTGCGATGTGGAAGGAATTGAAGTCTTGGAAATGGTTCGTATTTATAATTGCTTATGAAATGATTATTGCATATTTGGTTGCGCTAATGATATACCAACTCGCAAGCATTCCAATAGGAACAATTCTGACATATGTTTTAACAGGCATCATATTGATATTTGTCTTCTTTATGGTTAGAAAATGGATACGAAACAAAGGAAGTGCTTGTGGAGGAGACTGTGAACATTGCTCACAGACTTCAGGATGCAATCTTACTCAATATATAAAATACAAAGAAATTTTGGATGAATCGAAAAGAGGCGATGAAGATGGCAAATAAGCAATATTCTCAATCACTGGAAGATTATCTTGAGTCAATCTGTATGCATGGTGGCGAACATGTGAAATCAATTGATCTTGCTAATCAATTGAAAGTAAGTAGAGCCAGTGTAAATAAGGCTATAAACACCTTGATTGATGAAGGTTTAGTTTCAAAAGAACTATATGGAGATATTTCTTTGACCGCAAAAGGCCGAGACCTTTCCACAAAGATTTTATGGAAACATAAATTACTTAGAAAATTTCTAATTGAAGTGTTGGGAGTGGATTCAGATAAAGCCAATAAAGAAGCCTGTGGGATTGAACACTCAATATCTGACGATACAGCCGTGAAATTGGAAAAATTGGTTACAAAACTTACAGAAGAATAAAAAATAACACCTGATGCATTTTGCAACAGGTGTTTTATTTACTTTGTTGTATCTCTTTCAATCAGTTCAACATCTATTTTTCGATGGAAAACTTCCAATGATTCTTTATTTATCAATTTCATAAGAGAGTTGATTGCATATTCAGCGATTTTTTGTCTGTTTTGCGATACAGTAGTCAGATGAGGTTTCAAAACATCAGCCAATTCAATATTGTCAAATCCGATTACTTGAACTTCTTCAGGTATCTTTTTACCAGCCTTTTTCAAAGCTTGAATAGCTAAAATTGCAATATAATCAGAATCGCAGAACACGCCGTCACAATCAAGATTAGACCATATTACATTTTCGATATCTTCAGGGCTAGGCGTTTTAAAATCCAAGTCATAAGAAAAGTTATATACCTCATTTTTTTCAAGTACCGACTTGAACCCATCGGTTCTTTCTCTCACTGTCATCAAATCTGAAGGGCCACGGAAATGGATAATTTTCTTACATCCCGTATTTATAAGTTTTTCTGCGGCCAACTTGCCACCTAAAACATTGTTGGATGTTATTGAAGGGATGTCTTCGGTGAGTTTGTGGTCTATCTCGATTATAGGAATATCTAACTTCTTATAGTCTTCAATTCGATGAGTATTTGCGATGAGAATAAGACCGTCAATATTATATTGATCAAATATCTTTAAGTATTGCGCCTCTTTTTCAGGATCGTCGTGGGAATTACACACCATAAGGCGATAGTCTAGTTCCAAGGTAATATCCTCTATAAATTCCAATAGTTCCGCAAAATAATATGAAGTCAAATGCGGAACCAGGACGGCGATAATGCTTGATTTTTTTTGAAATAAAGATCTTGCCAATTCGTTAGGAACATAATCAAGCTCTTTAATCGCTTCAAGAACCATTTCTCTTGTTTCGGAATTGACATACCCTTTTTGATTGATAACCCGTGATACAGTCGCAACACTCACATGCGCCTTTTTTGCGACATCTTTAATAGTTGCCATTTTATCACCTCTCGATATGTAAATTATACACATAAAATCACTGTTTTCCAACTCGAAAGGACTATTTTATGTAAATTATTACACATTTTTGAGATATTAACGATATTTTTGTCGATTTTAAGTCTAAAATCTGTAAACTATTTCACAAATAAATAAAACGCGAAGCAATAGACAACGACAGTTATATGTAGTAAACTTATCTAGGAATGAGGTATAAAGGAGATTCATATGAAAAATACTAATATAAAATTAAGGAATATGGTTATCTATCAAATTTATGTCCGAAACTTTTCTACTTCTGGTAAATTTGACGCCGTTATCAAAGATTTAGACAGAATAAAAAGTCTGGGAGTTGACATGATTTATCTCTTGCCGGTACATCCTATTGGTGAGAAAAATAAGAAAGGATCTCTTGGTTGTCCATATTCGATTCAAGACTACCGAAGAATAGCTTCGGAACTAGGGACAATGGAGGATTTTAAACGACTAATAGAAGCGACTCATCAAAAGAAGATGAAAATAATGATGGATATAGTATATAATCATACTTCTTGGGATTCTGTATTATTGAAAGAACATCCAGAATATTTCTTTAGAGATAAAGCTGGGAACATATCTGGAAAAGTGCTTGATTGGTCAGATGTAACTGACTTCGATTATTCTTCCGGCAAAGAGTTGTGGGATGAGCTATCCGATATTTTGGTAGGATATGCAAAAATGGGAGTTGACGGGTTTAGATGTGATGTAGCGTCTCTAGTTCCAATTGATTTTTGGAAATATGCTCGCCAACAAGTAAGTAAGGTTAACAGAAAAGTTATCTGGCTTAGCGAATCAATCCACGGAAGTTTCTGTAAAGAAATGAGAGATAAGGGATTCGAATGCGCTTCTGAACCAGAGATATATCAAGCTTTCGACATGGCATATGATTATGACATTCAATCGCATTATGAAAATTACCTACTGGCAAAAGCACCGCTTAAGTATTTTTTGGAAGGCATTGTCAGACAAGAAGAGATTTATCCTGCAAACTATGTCAAGATGAAAAACTTGGAAAACCATGATTGTGTTCGTATTGCCCACTATGTGAATTTGAACATTGATAAAATCCATAATTGGACTGCTTTGAATTTCTTTCAAAAGGGTGCTGCTATGATCTATGCCGGACAAGAGTACTGCGCCACAATAAAACCGTCTTTATTTGAAAAAGAATTGTATGACATTAATGGAGATATAACTGACCTAATTAAGAAATTGACGCAACTTAAAAAAAACAGTATCTTCGCCAAAGGGGTCTTCCATTTCTATATTCCGGAGATTGACGGAGTTGCGTATAACACAGTTGAAGATGAACACAAGAAATATCACGGAATTTTCAATGTTGGTGATACTAAAGGCGAACTAAAAGTTCAGATAGAAGATGGAAATTATCGGAATTATCTAAATGGCAAGATTGTAAAAGTAAGGAATAATACAATTACATTAAGCAATGATCCGATAATTCTTAGACTTAAAAAGTAATACTTATTTGTTTGAAGCGAGTCGCAGAGCGGCTCGCTCTTTTATTAAAGGGTATAACCTTTGCTGATATATGATATAATAATTAAGAAGGAAGTGTTCAATTGAAAACATTTGTCAATGTAATCGGAGCCGGTTTAGCCGGAACAGAATCTGCGTATCAATTAGCTAAACGCGGAATTCCGGTAAAACTATACGAGATGAAGAAAATCAAGAAAAATGATGTACAATCAAGTGACTGCTTTGCGGAACTGGTTTGTTCTAATTCTTTGAGGTCAGATGATATTCAGAATGCTGCCGGGTTAATGAAAGAAGAATTACGAAAACTTGGATCTTTAGTTATAGCTGCCGCTGATAAGTATCGAGTTCCCGCCGGAAGCGCATTGGCAGTTGACAGAGAAATGTTTTCAAAACATATAACTGATATTATTCGTAATCATCCTTTAATAGAAGTAATCGAATCCGAATATAAGCAAATTAATCATGACGAGTATACGATAATAGCTACCGGACCGCTAACTAGCGACGCATTAATGGATGATATCAAAACCTTCTTAGGTGAAGACACGCTTTACTTTTATGACGCGATAGCTCCAATAGTGGAGTTCGATTCAATAAATATGGATATAGCATATTTTAAAAGCCGCTATGATAAAGGCTCCGCAGACTATATTAATTGCCCGATGACAAAAGAACAATATGAAGACTGGTATAATGAAGTTATTTCCGCGAAAACTGTTCCGATAAAGGATTATGAAATGAAAGTTTTCGAAGGTTGTATGCCATTCGAAGAAATGGCTAAAAGAGGGCCTCAAACATTGACATTTGGACCTATGAAACCTGTAGGATTGGAAAAAGAAAAAGGGAAAAGACCGTTCGCTGTTGTCCAATTGAGACAGGACAATATAGCCAAGAGTTTGTATAACATAGTAGGATTTCAGACCCACCTTACATTCTCGGAACAAAAGAGAGTAATCCGCATGATTCCCGGACTAGAAAATGCAAATATCGTTCGATATGGAATTATGCATAGAAATTCCTTTATCAATGCACCACACTCTATAAACAGATTTTACCAATCAAAGAAAAATCCTAAATTATTTTTCGCAGGACAGTTTAGTGGTGTCGAGGGTTATGTTGAATCGATTGGTTCAGGAATGATAGCCGGTATAAATATGGCAAGACTGATAAGAAATATGCCATTGTTTGAGTTGTCTACTTATACAGCCTTAGGATCACAAAGTTATTACATTTCATCGGCTGAAGAGAAGTATTTTCAACCGATGAATACCAATTTTGGAATCTTTCCGGAAATCGATGAGAAGCACAAGAAAAATGAAAGAAAATCATTGTATGCCGTACGAAGTTTAAAGGCTATCGAAGATATGATAGGAAGTGGTCTGCTTGACTAATATCGAAGTTATTTTGATGTATCAGGATTATTTGAAGTATCAACGGCAATATTCCGAAAACACAATAAAGTCTTATACTAATGATATAAATAACCTTGTATCCTTTCTTGACAATGAACAACTGGGTACGCTTTTGACGATGACAAACAGAACTGCCAAGTTCTATGTATCAAATCTATACAACCAATACACACCTAAGTCGATACTTAGAAAAATCAGCGCTGTTAGAAGTCTTTATGACTTCCTAATTGAAGAAGAAATGATGCAGGATAACCCGTTTGAATTCGTTGTTTTGCCTAAGGTTAGCCGAAAATTACCTAAATTTATTTACCCTAAGGAAATGATAGATTTCCTAGATAGCATAGATACAAGTAACGCTTTGGGTAAAAGAAATAAAGCTATTTTTGAGCTATTATACGGCTGTGGCCTTCGAGCTCAAGAAATGACCGATCTAAAACTTGGAGACATAGATTATGTAAACAGAACAGTGATTGTTCATGGAAAGGGTTCTAAAGACAGAATTGTTCCTGTTCATGACACTGCCATTGCCACATTAAGAAAATATATTTACGATGCAAGACCGGAATTGGCGATGAAAAGCGATTCAAGCAGCGATTTTGTATTTTTGAATTATCGAGGAGATCAAATATCAAATCGAGGTGTCAATAAGATTTTAGATACAGAATTGGAAAATCAAGCATCCACATTAAAAATATCACCTCATTCATTTCGTCACTCGTTTGCCACCCATTTGATTAACAATGGCGTTGATCTGAGAGTTGTTCAAGAACTACTTGGACATGAATCTTTGTCAACAACTCAGATCTATACAAAGGTATCTAAAGAAAAACTTAAATCCGAGTATTTAAGTACTCATCCTCGAGCAAAGAGGAAGTAATATGAAAATCACTGACTTAGCAACAATAAGAACACACCTAAAACAAATGACAGAGTCTGATTATACTGACATGAAGGAATATCTAACAGATGAATATGCAATGAGATTTTTTGATCACGGAGTCATGTCTGAAGAAATGATTCAAGATTTTCTTACAAGAGGCAATAGGGTATTTCCGATAATCCTTAATTCAGAAAACAAAATCATCGGTCACATATTCTTAGGCGAATGGTTTGCGAAAGATACTTACGAAATTGGATGGGTATTGAATAAGAACTATCACAAAAAAGGTATTATGACAGAAGTAGCTGAAGCGGTTATGGAGTATGCATTTGCCAATATGAATGCTCATAGAATCGTTGCGACTTGTCAACCAGAAAATATTGCATCAAAACGCATATGTGAAAAATTGAATATGCGTCTCGAAGGCGAATTTAAAAAGTGCATATATATTGAACGTTTAGATGAATGGTGGGACGAATTGTTCTTTGCCATTCTCAAAGAAGAATACATTGAAAGGAAGAATAAGGATGTTTAATTCAAAATTAGCTATTAAGAACGACGCTTGGTTAAGAATTCTACTCGTTAATAGTATTGTTCTGTTGATATTGGCAACGATATTGTTGTACCAGTATCCTGATACCATTTACTATGTATATGTTTATGGAGCCGGATTAGTAATATTAATTGCTTTACCACTGAGATACCTTTATCTGAAAAACTTTGGCGTCAATACAGAAATGACGGTTGGAAAGATAATCAAATCAACTTATTATCGCGGATCCAGAATATTGAAATATGAATACAAAGTCAATGGACAGGAATATAAAAAGTCAATTTGGACCAATTATACTTCGGCTACCAAAAATCTTGAACGAGATGCATTGACTGATATAATGTTCAAGTCGAATAATCCGAAATGCTCTCTGATAGCTGACTTGTATTTCGATAAAATATTATGAGAGATTTAAACGAAGAATTAAATAAAATCATTGATTTCGCTAAACGAGACGAAAATATTCGAGCCCTTGTTCTTCAAGGATCGTTTGTAAATGATAATGTTGTCAAGGATGAGTATTCTGACTTGGACCCGCTATTTTATGTGAGGGATTTGAATGAATTCATTGAAAAAGAAGAATGGAAAAATACTTTTGGTCAGCCAATTTCTGGATTCGCTGATGAAGGTGACTTTCATGATGGGCATAAGTGGTATACCAAACTAACAATCTATGAAGATGGATTCAAAATAGATTTCGGATTTCAATCAGTGGATCTGGCCAAGTATGCTAAAGAAATGCCTTTGTATAAAATTTATTTGGATAAAGACGGAATAATTCCAAAGCCAGAAGTTGATGATGAACGGAGATTCTATGTAAAAAAACCGACTGAGGAAGAATATCTTGAAAGAATCAATACCTTTTTCTATGATTCTTCTTATATGGCAAAGTCTTTGGCTAGAAATGAGATATTTTTTGCTAAATACATCGAATCAGTTTTACAAAAGAAGATTAGAATACTATTGGAGTGGTGTATTGGAATACAATATAATTTTCATGTCAATACGGGACTCATGGGTAGATATTTTCGCAGATACCTTGACGATGAAGTTTGGAATATGCTGATGAAAACATATGCAGATGGAGATAGAATCAATCTAGCAAAAGCTTTGATGAATTCATTTGATTTAGTAAAGTATCTAGGCAAGTTTATCAGCAAGTCCCTCGGATACGATTATCCTTCAAAACACGAGAGAGATATGAGAGACTATTGCAGCAAAATATTGAACAAAATGATAAAAGACATATCTTAAGTTAGGATGATATGTCTTTTTTTTGTCAATCTATTGACTTTGAAAAATCGTAGATATACAATGTTATTATATTTATGTGAATAAAGATTCATATCGAGGAGGGAATATGGAAAAATTATTTAAGCAGATATCTAATGGTGAGAAAATAGCTTATCTTGATTTAGGCAAAGGGAAAGAAACTCTAGTTCTAATTCACGGCAATATGAGCAGTGGCGTGCATTATAAACCAATAATTGAGAGATTCCAGGACGATTACCATATCATTGCCCCAGACCTGAGAGGTTTTGGCGATTCCAGTTATATTAATCGATTTGACGATTTAGAAGACTTGGCTGCTGATGTTATAGAGTTGCTAGACATATTGGGAATCCATGATTATATTGTTGCGGGATGGTCAACCGGAGGAGCAGTTGCTATGAGCATGGCATTAAAAAGGCCTAAAGAAGTTAAGAAAATGATCTTGATTGAATCATGTTCTTATCGAGGTTATCCTGTATTCAAGAAGAATGAAATGGGACAACCAGTAATTGGCTCTTTCTATACTTCCAAAGAAGAGCTTGCCTTAGATCCTGTTCAGGTCGCTCCTATGGAAAATATTTTTAAAACAGGAGCTACAATATACATGAAAGCCGTCTGGGATCAAGTCATTTACACGGTGAACAAACCAGAAAAAGCGGACGATGATTTGTATCTTTCAGAAACAATGAAAGAAAGATGTTTGGTTGATGTTGACTGGGCACTTACCAGATTCAACTTGTCCAATTTTACAAATGGCGTTACCGAAGGCAATGCTAATATAAAAGGTATTATATGCCCAGTAATTTCATTCTGGGGTGAGAAAGATATTGTAGTATTGGAATATATGATTGATGAGACTGTAGCCGCGCTTAATAATTGTAAAAAAGTTAAATTGCAAAATTCTGGACACAGTCCTTTAGTGGATGTTCCAGATAAACTCGCAGAGGAAATAAGAAAATTCATCAGATAGCATTAAACAGGGATATTTTCCCTGTTTTTTTGTTTCTTTAATAATTGCTGTGGCAAAAGGCTACAGAAAATGATATCATTTTATCATTACTAACGTTTGGGAGAAATTATATGAAAATTAGTGATATTGTATATAAGAAAATAAGCGAAGTAGATGAGATGCCAAGATTTGATATGTTAAAAAAACCGGTGAAAGCAACTTGGTATTTACAAGTATTAGCGTGGATATTGAGTTTTCCGGAGACTTTCGCAACAAGAGCAAAGATTACCAAAATAAATATGAAGGGACTTAAGGGTCCTTACATAATGTTATGCAACCACAATAGTTTTCTAGATTTTAAAGTTGCGACAAGAGCTGCATTCCCAAGAAGTTCAAACTACGTAGTAGCCATTGATGGGTTCATCAATCGTGAAGGACTTTTAAGGTCGGTTGGCGGAATTGGGAAAAGGAAATTTATTTCCGATACTCCAATTGTAAGGAATATTAAATATAGTTTGAGTGAACTGGGAGAAATCTGCCAAATATATCCTGAGGCAAGATATTCATTGGTTGGCATTAAAGAAATTGTACCGGAAAGCTTGGCCAAATTAATCAAAATGCTTAAATATCCTGTGGCTACTTTGATTAGCCATGGTCATCATTTAAGGCAACCGGTATGGAATCTCAACAAAAGAAAAGTCAGAACTAAAACAGAATTGACACAAATAATAGATCAAGAAGAAATACAGATTTTATCGGTAGAAGAAATCAATAATCGAATTCAAAAAGCTTTTGAGTATGACGATTATAGCTATCAATTGGAAGACAAAGTAAAAATAACGTATAAAGATAGAGCGAAGAATCTTCACAAAGTATTGTATATGTGCCCTAATTGCAATACTGAATTCGAAATGAACAGCGATGGAAACAGAATCTGGTGCGAGCATTGTCATGAAACTCATGAGATGGATGAATACGGGCAATTACACAATTTGAAAGGCGAAACCAAATTCACTCATATCCCTGATTGGTATAAATGGATTCGCGAACAAGTAAAGCAAGAGATTTTATCAGGCAATTATGGTGCCGAAATGGAAGTCGACGTGGATTCCTTACCTAATAGTACCGGATATTATCGTCTAGGAAGAGGCATTCTTAAACATGATAAAAATGGGTTCGAATTGAAGGTTGTCCAAAAAGAAGAAACTCTTCATGTGAAAAAGCATGCATTGGAAAACTATAGTCTTCATGTGGAATTCGATTATTTCGGAAGAGGAGACGGGATTAGTTTTTCAACTTTTAACGACACATATTATATCTATCCTGTTGACCAAAAATATTCAGTCACAAAGTTCCATTTCGCGGTTGAAGAATTATTTAAAATTGAAAATGAATCAAGAAACACCAAATAGGACAGGCGCAATTATTGCGCCTTTCTTTTATACTTTTGGATTTGGTGCAATTATGTTAAAATGGATATGAATGAGAAGGTGAATAGGTAATGAAATTAGAAGAAAAACAATTAAGCCATAAGTTAGTCTATGAATGTTTCTTCATGAAATTATACGAAGATGAAGTGTTATTGCCTAACGACAAAACCAGTAAAAGAATATATATTATGCATAATAGCGCAGCGGCAGTATTGCCGATAACAAAAGAAGGTAAGATTGTACTAGTTAAGCAATATCGATATCCGATAAGAAGCGAATCAATTGAGATTCCAGCTGGTAAAAAAGATTTTTTGGAAGAAGACGGATTGGAATGCGCTTCTCGAGAGTTGGAAGAAGAAACAGGATATATTTCCAAAGACTTCACCAGATTGATAGATATCCATAGTTGTGTGGGTTATAGTAACGAGAAGATAGAGATTTTTATCGCTAAAGATTGTGTAAAGGTAGAAAATCCAAAGAAATCCGACGACGATGAATTTTTAGAAATTCTAGAATTGACTCCTGACGAAGTCAATTCAATGATTTCGCAAGGCAAAATAAGCGATGGCAAAACCTTGGTTGCCGTTCAAAAGTATTTGCTTGAACACATG
>CALMFM010000228.1 GCA_937862575.1 uncultured Bacillota bacterium | reverse complement strand
AATTTTCCGTCGATGGGTAGATTACGTTTCCGAACAAATCACATCAGAATTGCTGCAAGCTGCCGAACAAATGGTTAAGTCGGGAACTCTGGTTGAGATTCGTCACTATTTGGCGGCATGAGCAATAACGGGATATGGGAGAGGGAGATGTGTAATTCTGTTAATAAGCAGAACCGTCCACATTTATACCATTAATACTTCTAGAGTAAAGGCGGACTTTTTTCGCCAATTTCTTTAGCAAAATCGTTTATTTCTTTTTCTAGATGCTTTAAATTGTTATATTGCAATACCTTAGACCCTATATTAAAGGGTTCTGATTCCAATAATTTCATTGTCCATTCTTCACCATATTGGTGCAAAATTCGTTCATGTTTCTTATAATAAATTTCGTACGATTTAGTCTCCTTATATCTCCTTATTAAATTATCAAGCCTATCAAGATTATTAAATTTTCTGAGTATTAAAATAAACATAATAACCAATATTAGGAATAAAATTAAATCCATTAAAATATATATGATGTTCGCAAATCGATAAGGCCATAAAGGCCATATAAAAGAACCAAAGTCTTTAATCCAAAGATTTACAGTTAATAATCGCAACATAAAAACTATGCCTATTATTGCCAATGCAACACCGTACTTTTGTTTTTTTGTAAAAGGCGCAAGTTTCATAGCTATTATGTGCTTCTTTTATCCATAAGCTTTTTGAATATTTCTTTTGTAATACCCAACGAGTTTCTCCGGTTTAATACAAAATAGTTCTACATTATCGAATTCTTCAAGACTTGTAAAATCTGCCAACCATATTTCAGAAAAACCTGTATCATATAGGTCAGGAAGATGTTCAATAGTAATAAAGTTTTTAATTTTCCATAAAGGAATATCAGTTAAAGAAAATAAAAGAATTGTATGTTCTGGTATTTCCCAATCAATTTGAAGTCTTTTATATTCTTTTTCAATTGCTTTTTCTCGAATCATGTTTAAAGCGCTGTCAATTGACATATGCTCTTGCTTCTCTATTAGCAGTTCAAACATTATGTCATTTGGATGACCTCGCCTTATCATACAAAGTTCGATACCTACAATGTTGCCATTCTCTCGAATACAAATAAAATCAGGACGCTCACTAGCTTTGATAATTTGAATTGATGAACTACTTATATAGCCATATTCAGCTAAGAAATACTCAAGTAATTCTGTCTCTCTTTCTTTTTTGAATTTATAATTATTCATAGTTGGAAGATTTATTGTTTCCGTATCTTCCTCATATGATCAATTCGCTTTTGTATCAGCGCATCGGTACCGATGTCTTCGCGGTAGGCTACCGGTCCTTTCACGGCTTGGACGCCTTCTTCGGCGATCCGGCGGGCGGCGTCCAGCGTGTCGGCGATGCCGA
>CALMFM010000227.1 GCA_937862575.1 uncultured Bacillota bacterium | reverse complement strand
AGAATACATGCTACTATTCCACCCTTATAGAAACCGCCTATTGAAAGTGGACAGTCTTCATCTACCATTACCATATAAACACCCCCAAACCTTCAGCCTGGGGGTGGTGCTGCATTTGCTCCCCTGTATTGGGTGTGCTTGCCTTGAGAAAACATAGGAAATATTTTTGATCTGAATAGTGTAAATCAACTACATAAAGAAATTTAATAAACTCAATCTCTCAAACAGCGAACCGAATAACCAAATTGCATATAATTATAGAGATTGCTTACATAAAGCCCCCCGTTGATCAAGCGCCAGTAAAAGGCATAATAGGTTTCGAACTCTCCATCAGTCCACCAGGCGCCGCTGTCACCAACCCAGTTGAAATAACCATTGAGGTTACGTTCGCCTCCCGGAAGGGCTGTAAAGCCACTTGCATTAGATCCATAGCCTACATTCCAGTGTAATGTGCTTGCTTCTACTAGTAGTGCAGCGTTGTTTTCCACATAATTTAGCAGCGTTGCCCACTCCCAATCCGTAGATACATGCCAGCCCGCTGGACACAGGTTGCCCGTTCCAACAGCGTACCAATTATATAAGGCTCCGTAAGGATCACCGTAAGTTGCCTGATCATTATCGTACCACGCATAAGCCCCGGTTATTAGATTCTCCCACTCTGTGTTGTCAGTAACATTGGGTATGGCAGTACCATTATTGTATTTAGTGGTTTTCAGGTTCTCAGCCATCCATATTTGATCACCAATTTGAACTGTTTGATAAGTATTTCCATCGATATCTTCCACAGGCTCTGCAGGAGCAAACAACATTTCACATAAATCTCCAATTCCATCTCCATCTGTATCTGCTTGGTCAGGATTGGAGACATGAGGACAATTATCTAATAAATCAGAAATCCCATCTCCATCATCGTCCTCTGGCAATAGACCTTGAATTGCAGTCATCTCGGTTTCCAAAGCTAAGATTCTTGCTTCTAAGGCATCAACATATGCTTTTGTCGCTGCGTCCTGTGCATTTATTGGATCAGCCAGGTTAATGATATTCTTAACTCCAGCATCGTTTCCTAAATCCAATACTTGCGATAGACTTTGTAGCTCATTTGAAACTGATCCATCAACTTCAGTAGTCAGGAAATCCGGAAGCAAGTTCTCCCATTTTCCGGAAACAGAATTAAACCTGAGAATCTGACTTGCCTCAGGTGATGTTATCAGAAATGGATTTTCAGTAATCTCCGACCAAGTTGGTACATAAGCGAGAGACTTATATAATCCTGCATGATTGCCCCAGCTGTAGGCAGTGTTCCAATTACTGATATTTTCGCTGGCAATTCCATGTGAGGGATGTAGTAGGAAGATCGGATCAGATTCAGTAAAGCTTTTTAGGTATCCTGCATTTGCGTGATTACCCCAACTGAAAGCAGTGTTCCAATTAAATATATCACTATTCCATATGCCCGATGAAGGACTTGAAGAAAATAACGGATCAGTTTCAGAGAAATTAGTATTTCCCGATGTCTCAGCATAGAGTGCATAAGGAACTGAAAGCAGCTGATGAGCCGGGTCCTCAAGACGGAAGTTTGTACCTCCGTTAGGATCCATTTCAATCTGAATGTAGTATACACCAGTACCCCAGTCGATCAT
>CALMFM010000226.1 GCA_937862575.1 uncultured Bacillota bacterium | reverse complement strand
TTAAGAAATCTTGCACAATCATATTCCTGTTATAAGTAATTGGCTTATTAACTGGAAATTTGACGAACAAATTATACTTATCTTGGTGAGTTAATTGGGTTATGGTTTGGGATAACTCCATTCTTAATTCACCAGTATTAGGTATCGCAAGATAAACGCTTTTAACATTTTGGTTCATATATTGTCTTCTATTTTTGGTATTATTCTTGTTTTAAAATCTCTATGGCGTGAGCCATAAAATGTTTGCAATTCTTCTTTCATTCTTGATACCTGTGAAGATAAATAAGATGCCCTATTTAGGTCTCCAAAAGTATTAGCATAATCTAATGCTGCTCCATAAGATATAATCCTATGAAAGTTCTTGTTGAAAGAAGGTTCTGTGGTTGTACTCGTTTCGTTAAACATTTGTACATCCCTACTAAAATAAACTTTTAATCCTGATGTTGCTGTGATATATGCTGTGTCGGGTGTTGGATAAAGAAACATTGAGTCACCAACCAAATCGTAATATGCTGGCGCTCCATCAGTTTCCATAAACTCATCCATAGCATCCTTTATCTGTGATTTGTCTATTGGAATAAGTTTTTTCCAATTTGCGTCTTGATCCATTACCTCTACCCTATCTATCTTCTGCGCTGTACTTGGCAGTTCATAGTCTGCTTGTCCATCAACCAAGTTTGCAGTTGCGATAGGCAGTGTAGTGTAATTAGAGTCATCATATTCCCAGTCACCAGTTGCATCCCATATCCAATGATTTGTTTCTGCATACCAACCATTAGCATTTCTTATAAAGTCTGCTACTGGATACTGTGTAGTATCGCTTCTTGATATGCCTAAGTGAAACAAGGCATCGTGATAAAGAGACGTGCTTTTTGCCGAACTGTCATTTATAACCATATAATTATATTTCGCACTTTCCGTCAGAACATTTAAAGTTTCTGTTTTGAGATAATATGAATTTAGCTATTGGAGTTTGCAACAAGTCGCAATTAGGTACAATACAATGCCCCCCAATATCTCCGTCAATGTGCTTCAATACATATTTCTTGAATTGCGGAAAACCAAGTTTATCATAACCCTCGTTATAGGTTTCGTTCATATCTTGATAAACTATCTCGTAGTCTAATCCGTAATTTTTACAGAAATTATAACATTCTTTCTCTGCTATAATATTTAATCCGTAAATAGTCGTACAATATAATTTCGCTGCTTCTGTTGTCTCTGGTTTTTCTACCTCTTTAATTGGTATTCCAGCTTTTTCAAAATACTCTTTAAGCTCTTGATTTTTTGGAGCAAGATACTTAATAAAGCATTTAAAACTTCTTTCCAGATGAGGGTGTATTCCTCGAACTGGGCTGTTATACGCATTGCACTTGGTAGATGTTCCAATGGGAACAGTAGAGTGAATTATTGTATATTTAGGATTGTATTCTCTCTGATATTTTTTTACATAGTCAACAAACTTTTTAGAATAAGGAAAACAAATGTGCATTACTTCTATACCATCAACTTTTAAGTCCTCAATATCTCGCACATAAGTTTCATGTGTTTCGCTTAAAACATTATATAAAGAATAACCAATTTCTCCGTTTCCAATAATTAGTGATTTCATAACTAATTTACCTTATAGTAATATTGTTTTGCTGGTGGTTCGTAATCTAGCTTCCAAGTCCAAGCCCCATACTTTTCATAGATTGACTTGATTTGCTTGTATAAATCCAAGTCTATATCAACCTCAATTCTTTCCTTGCCCGTGTGTGGAATATATCCGTCAAGAGCATATACTGGACATGTGGCAACTTCTTTAACTGCCTCTTGAACCATTATATGTTCAGAATGTCCGTATTCTCCCCACGAATTATGTGTCCATACTTCTGTAGCGTCTTTTAATTGGTCTTTTAATAATTCCACTATTTTCTTGTAATTGTTCTGGTGAGACTCCCTATTCTTTAATGATTTATTGGTTTGATAACCTGATTCAGTAATCCCTAATGATACTATTTTATCCTTTAGGGGATGCTGTCCTAATACTTTTCTTCTACCCATAAAGACACGATAGTTATCGAACCTATCCATAAAACAAAGAACTATCTTATCGAAATCTTTGGGATTAAACCAAATTACCTCATCATCGGGGTGTGCAACTACTAATATTTTCATGTTATTTTCTACACCATATTATTCTATCTCCATCCCTGTCGTCATCGGGAATGATTTTAACGGAATAATATTTTTTAAGTTTGTTAATTATTTCTTTTTGTCTGGGATATTCAAAGTGTAATTCTGCAACCATGTTTTTTATCTTACTAAAATCATTTAGACTCATGATAATTTCGTATTCGCTTCCCTCACAGTCCATTTTAAGAAGATCAATGTCTTCGGTTAGAAACTCGTCTAGTGTCCTAACCTCAACTTCTTCTTCTGTTCC
>CALMFM010000225.1 GCA_937862575.1 uncultured Bacillota bacterium | reverse complement strand
GTCACCAGACTGACATCATCAGACAGACTTCCCAGATAATGTGTTTTAAATCCAAGATCCGGTGCATTTTGAGGTCTGCTGCTGCCAAAAACTACAAACTCTACCTCATCATTTTTGTCTAATTTTCTAAGTGCTTCACTTAACCCTCTAAACCCTTTTCTTGGATCGCTGGTAGCTCCCATCGCCCCAAAAAGTACTAGTCTCTTATCTTTAGGCA
The DNA here is from genome assembly GCA_937862575.1 of uncultured Bacillota bacterium. Taxonomy (GTDB): domain Bacteria; phylum Bacillota_I; class Bacilli_A; order Izemoplasmatales; family Hujiaoplasmataceae; genus 4572-104. Next base: position 2,600 of record CALMFM010000225.1, on the reverse strand, counting down.
GACTCCAGAGCTCTCTTGAAAGGTTTCTATCAAATGGTTTGAAAATATCTGTATCTATTGGATTTGGTAAATTAATATGTTTTTTATCTTTTAAAAGGGTACTTTTCCTTGAATATTCATTGAGCCACCTACTAAGTCCGACTATTGTCATATCCTGTTTACTGGCAAATGCTTTTTGTTTTCTTTGCCACACTTTTCTACTCAGATCATTCTCTTTACTGCTTCCAAGCACCTTACAATTTCCACAACCATGCATATAGCCGCTACACCCTTCATCATAATGGCACCCTCCGGTAAAAGCCCACATATCATGAAGACTCCACACGATCGGAGCTTTTATCTTGGCTATATCTTCTACCTTTATCATTCCGTTGCATATCCAGTGTAGATGGACGATATCGGGGTTTATCTCGTTGATCTGATCTACGATATTTCCAAAAGGTACCCATGCAGGGCTAAATAGTGTTTTTGTTTTGTTTTTATAAAATTTTGCAGGGATACTATCAATAATAGATCTTAGTTTATTTATATATTTTTTGATTTTCCCAGTTTCTGTTATAACAGTATAATCATCACTACTTTTATTCTGCACTAACATCTGACTATCAATTCCACAGTTTAACAATGACTTATGAAGTCTATATGCCGCCCTTGCCGCTCCACCTTTGATATCATATGTATTTACTATAAGGATTTTCATTTTATTAAATTTTTCCCTATTAAAATTCTTGATAATTTATTAATAACTCTAACAAAAAAAGATTTTTTTTGAGACTTATAAAAGTCTTGTATCCTCTTAACCGCAATTTCATTCTCTTCAAACCTATCAGTAAGTTTAATATGCTTATTCAATGATAAATCACTACTAAAAGAACAGCTCTCGCCACAATGAACACCACTAGCATCGTGACCAATGTTTTCTACAAAAGTTTGAGTCGGGTTCAAACACAATCCCTTTTGTTTAAAAATAGTTGCATACCAGAATATAGCCCAGGTATTGATCTTCCCTTCTTTATTTGATAATACCTGAGACCAGAAGTCTTCCGCACCGTCAATGTTAAACCTGTTAATATCTTTTTGACTAAATGTGTTGATAGTTTCCTCTATATCTTTTTTATAGTATTGCCATCGATCAGCCCATGTGGCCCAACCCCAGCAATTCATTAACCTCCAGAAAAATACATCTTCAAATCCATCGCTTTCGATAGGATAATTCCACCCACTTATATGCCACACTTTTTTCTCGTTTTTGTAAAACTCCAAAGCTTCATTCATAAACTTCAAAAAGTAAGGGCTAGTCACAAGATCATCTTCAAGTACGATAATCCTGCCATATTCATTAATAATTTTCGTAACACCATCGATGATAGAGTCTGCAAGCCCCCAGTTTTTTTCTCTTTCAATAACTGTTATTTTTTTAAATCCATCTATTGCCTTAATATACCTTCTAACTTCATTGACTTTTTCTACAGCATCTTCATTTTTAGCCGCATCAGAAAAAATAAAAAGCTCACTTTCTTTTGCTAACTCATTCTTTTGTAATGCTTCTACTGTTTTTTGTGTATGCCAAGGTCGATTATATACAAAAAATACTATTGGTGCTAATGTCATTTATATTCCCAAACAATTATTATTTTTATAAAAAACAGTTGTGTTCTTTTTATAAAATAATCCTGGACTAATGCCCCAAAAATCAATTTTTTTAAAATCATTATTTAATAAGAAATCAATCCCCTTCCTATATTGTTCTCTTTCAGAATCATCTAAAACAATTACTCCATTTTCTTTGATTGAGTAAATAGCATTTTTCATGCAATTTACTCTATCTCTACCATCGACTATAACAATATCAAATTTTTTCTCTAATGTGTTGGAAAAATTTGAATATTCGCCATTGTATATCAATTCTTTATAATTAATATTTACATTTTCTGGCATATTTTCTTTGATTTTTTCAAACCAAATACTATCATGTTCTACCGAAGTAACCGTATTCACTTTAGAGGAATACCATAAAGTAGAATTACCAGAACCAAACTCAAAAATCTCCATTGTATTATTTAGTCTATTGACAATAAAATCTATAAAACTGTATGTAACCCAAGGCAGTGGGTTATTGTCTTTATCTACAGGCTTTTCTTGCCTAAATGAATTTATCCATCCTATCTCTTTTAAATAACCACTATAATTCATAGAAATTAGCTGTTTTAATATTTTAGGCTGAGTTACGATATCAACCATTTTCCATATTTTATTTAACATTTTTTCCTCTAATGTTCAAAAATAATAATGATTTTGTTTTCATCAAAAACATACTTCTTGTTTTATAATTAAGCAAATCTGAAATATAAGCCGCAATAACTTGACTTAGCAATGTTGCAACTGCGGCACCTTGAATTCCATAGTTAGGGATTAACACAAAATTCAAAAATATATTTAATACCATTCCATAAAATGTTCTCCAAAAGGACAGCATTTGTAAATTTTCAGCTGTAAACCATTTCCCACTTGCTACCCCCAAAAATACAAAAACCCCAGCCCAAATATGTATCATCAAGACACTTCCAGCTTGAAAATACTGTTCCCCATACAATAAGCTA
>CALMFM010000224.1 GCA_937862575.1 uncultured Bacillota bacterium | reverse complement strand
CATTTATCTTGATTATATTGAAGATAAGACTTATCATTCATCGCGACTTGGCTTTTTAGCGGAAATACGAACTAGACTCATCGAAAACGGATTGTTTGTACCGCTTAAATTTGATAAGTATGAAAACCGTAAAATCTATTCGGTATCGGAAATGCCAGTACCGAGGTTTTTCAATAAGAACATTGAAAATATAATTGAAGATGATATACAGGATAACGAAATCACCTTGATTAGGACAGAAGACAGTGTATCAAGCGCAAAGGCTGTATATAAGACTATTGTGGCACTACTGGAAAAGAATATAAATCCAGAGAATATTGTGATTCTCAATGCGACCGCTGCAGATGAATATCATTTAGCAAAATTGTTCAACGATGCGAAGATTCCGTTTCATTCAGACAAAGGCGTGCCGATGTCCAAACATCCGCAGGCTTTGAAATTGATTAGAATCCTGCTTGACAAAGGTTATATGACTTTCAGAGAAAATCTGAATCTGTTGAGCGAAGGGCCACTAAAAGTCAGTATTATCAAAGTTGTTAATCGTTATAGTGACTTTGATCTGCAAAAAAATCCATCTTTACTTGCAGATATCCTCAAACTGGAGATTATAAAAAGCATAGAGTATTCTGGGACTATAAGTTCTTTAGGGTTGGATAAAGGATTCCTTAATACCAAGAAACATTGTCTCTTGATGAATTATACTGATTCTTCACTGGTCAGATACCGTAAATATCACGATTATTTAAATGAAGCTGAAATCGAGGAAATCGGTTATCCATCCTTGGATTCGATAAACGATCACTTGGAAACCAAAGTAATAAGATTGCTTGAAACAATCGAAGAATTGACGCTATTCTTTCCGAAGACTACCGAACAGGAAAACCGGTTGCCTAATCTTAATATCAAGAGAAATGTTAAGCAGAAAGATTATGCCGATCAGGTTGATAGAACCAGTTATCTCAAAGAGCTAGACATCCTAGAATATGCGAAAGCGCGATATCAGAAAGAAAAGTACTCTCTAGAAAGAGAGGATTTCTCTTTGCTTGAAAACACGCACAAAGAAAATGTCATGCAATATAACCATGATTTCACCAGCATCAATGATGTAGAATTGCAGACTCTTTTGGCTAGAAAGAACACACTTACAGGAGCCAAGATCGAATCCTATAATCTTTGCCGCTTCCAATATCTGCTTAAATATCTGCTCGGTATGTCCGAGATGGTCAAATCAACCAGCCAATTCCTCGGCTCTGTTACTCATAAAGTCTTTGATGAAGCTTCAAAACATAACAGAGTTGATATCGAAAACATTACCGCTTTTCATCTGGAATTTCCAGAAAGCGAAAATTATAAGGAAAAAGTATATAGAAAGGCTTTAGCCAAGGAGCTGAAAGTCATTGTTCCTCTGTTTCTCGAATTTCATCGTAAGACAGGATTCAATCTGATCGAGGCGGAAATCCCTTTCAAGATACCATATGATGATTTTTTCTTGACTGGAACCATCGACAAAGCGATGGTACTGAAAACAAACACCGATAAGGATTACTTCATATTGGTTGACTACAAACTCAATGACAAGGATTTCAAATTGGAAGAATTCGAAAAAGGTTTGATGTTGCAGTTGCCTGTATACATGTATGCATATATCAAACTGAAGGGAGAACGGATGACGCCAGCCGGTCTTTTCTATCAAAAGACAGGAATTGGACGCTATAAGTTGCATCGGGAATCTATCGCCGACAGTTTCAGATTAAGCGGTGTAGCTCTTGAATCGAAATCAGTGATGGAAACTTTGGATGGAGATTTGAGCCATTTGAAAGGAATATCAATCAAATTGGACGGGGAGTTCGCAAAGTCCAATCGCATCCTTAAGAATTCAGAATTCATAAAAATGATTAGCGGAGTGGAAAGACAAATCAACTCCGCCATCGCCAATATAAAGAATGGCGACTTCGCAATTGACCCGCTACCAAGCCATGGACACAAGAAAGATTCAATTTCCTGTGAATACTGCGAATTCGCACATATTTGTTTCAATAAGAATAAAGGTCTCGGAGGTGATGAGGAATGAGTTATACCACAAACCAGAGAAAAGCCATCGAGACAAAAGGATCTAACATCATCGTCAGCGCCGGAGCTGGCTCGGGTAAAACCGGAGTACTGAAAGCCAGAGTAATCGAGAAACTGAAACAGGGTATCCATATCGATCAATTGATAATCCTTACTTTCACCAATGCCGCAGCCGCTGAGATGCGGACTAGGATCATTGATGAAATCAAGAACGATCCGGAATTGGCCTTGGAGATGAAAAGAATGTCAAGAGCTGTAATCAGCACTTTTGATGCTTTTTGTCTTAAACTCGTCAGACAATATCACTATCTCCTGGGACTTCCTGCAGATATCAATATCGGCGACACCATCCTCATAAAGAAGATGGAACAGGAAGTGCTCGAAGAAGTAATGAAATTCTATTATCAAAATGGAGACGCTGAATTCGATCAGATGGTTATCGATCATTTTCAGGCTGGAGACCGGCTAATTTGGGATACCGTTAAAAGTATTGGTGACAAACTCCTCAAAGAGCCAAACTGGGAAAAAAGAATCGATGAATATGAAAAAACCTATTACAATTTAGACGAATTGAACTGGCAATTCTCGGATTATGAAAACGAATTTCTCAGGATGGCTAATGAGATTAAAAGTCTAGTCAGAAATATGAAAGATGTCCTTAGCCAATATCATTTGGAGTATATTGATAACTTCCTGGGAGACTTGGACAGTTCTTTACAAAATCTTTTTGAAGCTACAGATTATTCATCGCTATATAGCGCAGTTATTCTGGTTGGATTACCTAGAAAGCCTTCCACTCGAGATGAAGCGATAAAACAATATTTGAACGATTCTTATACACCTATACGTAATCTGATTAAAAAGATGCAAGAAACCATTACTTTGACTTTTGCAGAAAACAGGTCAAAAGCGATAGAAAGTGTTTTGAAAACAAAAAAGACGGTATTGTTACTTATGGATGTCGTCAAATCATACCTGATGAAGCTTACCAGGACCAAAAAAGAGAGAAACCTATTCAATTTTCAGGACATCATGGATCTCACAATCCGTCTTTTGGAAGAACAAACTGAAGTCCGCGAGGGGTTAAAAGGCTCCATCGACGAAATAATGGTCGACGAATATCAAGATACCAACGATATGCAGGACTATCTGATCAGCCTTTTGGAGGAGAACAATGTCTTCATGGTTGGTGATATCAAGCAATCAATCTATGGATTCCGTGATGCAAATCCGAAGAATTTCCATGATAGATACCTGAAATACCGCAATAATGAAGGCGGTATTGCTATCGATTTGCGCGAGAATTTCCGATCTCGCCAAGAAGTGTTGAGAGATGTGAACATAACCTTCAATCGTACGATGTCTGAATACATCGGCGGTATTGACTATATGGACAATCAAAGCCTCGTATATGGGCAAACAGCTTATAATGCCCTGGCACAACACCAATTCTACGGAATGGAAGTATTGAAATACAGTTTTAATGAGATAAAGGAAAATAAACCCGAATCTGACAAAATGGCGATTGAAGCCGAATTGATGGCCAAGGACATCCGAAACCGAATCGATAATGGTTATCAGATAATCGAAGACTTTAAAACAAAAAAATTCCGTAAACTTCGCTATTCGGACATCGCAATTCTGATTGACAGGAAGACCGATTTCGAAAAGATATCGACAATCCTTTCCAAACACAACATACCTGTCAATCTCTATAGTGATGAACCATTCGTCGAGAGCCCGGAGATGTTGTTTCTGACAAGTTATTTGAAATTGTTGAAATGCTTTATGGATGAAGAATATCTCAAAGAGAATTTCACTTCGGTATTCTATTCAGTCGCCAGATCTTTTGTCTACAAAATAAAAGACCAAGATATTCTCGATATTATCATCAACCATGAATTTACAAAGATTTCGGACTTGGATATGTTAATGGATAATAAAAACTTTGTATCTCTACATAGCACAGCCAGCGCCTTGGCAAAAGAAGTGGAAAACCTATCTAATCGAGAATTGATTGAAAAAATTTATTTCCAACTTGGTGTTTTCAAGGCGATATCAAGTCTTGACAATCCGGGGAAAAAAGCTGAGAAACTAGATTATTTTGCACTGAACGCTATGGATATTTCCGGATTCGATTTCGATGATTTGATCAGCTATCTGGAACTTATCGACAAGAATGAAGATTGGGATATCGAATACTCACCTGCCCATCCGCATTTGGAAGCAGTCAAGTTGATGACAATGCATAAGTCCAAAGGATTACAGTTCCCTATAGTCTATGTTGCCGGACTCGGGAAACAATTCAATTTCAAGGAAAACAAGGATTTTTTCATCTATGACAAAGAATATGGACTTATTGCCAATGTCATGGAAGAAGGATATTATCCGACATATCAGAGATTCCTTTATCTGCAAGAAGCGAGAAGAATCTATGTCTCAGAGCGAATTCGACTTCTTTATGTAACCATGACAAGAGCCCAAGAAAACTTAATTTTAGTGCTCAATAACGATGATTTTAAAGAAGGGCTTCAGGAAGTTGGACTTGGGGGTTACATCAAAGATGATATCCGGATGGAGTACAACCGATATTCGGACTTGCTTTCATCAGTCAATATTTTTTCTTTAAAAGAGCCACATTATCATGATCAAATTAGGGAAGATATCGAGATGAATGATCAAGTAAAGGAAACTGGTAAAATCCATTATCGGCAGTTTGATTTTAGAAGCGAGGAACTGACAAAAGATAGATATTCGAAATCGAGCAGCACCTTGCTAAATGATGATATTATTGCTTCAATCGAATACGGAGACATGATTCACAGAATGCTTGAAGATTTTGATTATACGAATATCGATATAAGTATTTCCAAACTCCCTCCTAGAATCGCCTCGAGCATACGGAAACTGCTTGATTCCGACATTCTTGGACTTGGGCAAAACCCAGAAATATATCAAGAAGTCGAGTTTGTCCATGAAAACGAAACGGGACTTCATCACGGCATCATCGACCTGATGACAGTAACGAAGACCAAAGCTGTTATCGTTGATTACAAATCAAGCAACCTTGATGATGATGCCTATGAAAGACAACTTGCAGGATATCGAGATTATGTCGGGAAAACCCTGAAAGTCGCGGTTGAATGTTACCTGTTCTCCATTCTGGGCGGAGAACTGAGAAAGATATTTTGAAAAACACAATTATCTGTAGAATTACCAGTCAATATATTATAAAATAGTAATATATTAAAATGAAAGGAGCGATAGCATGCCGGAAATCCAATTGGCGGAAGCAATCAAGTATTATAACGTCAAGAACTATAAAGACGCATACCCGATTCTCAAAAAGCTTTCGAGAACTCAAACGGAAGCAGCTTATTATTTTGGTTTGATGCATTTCTACGGTCAAGGAACAAATACGGATTACCAACAAGCTTTCAAACTTTTCAAAAAGGCTTGGGAAGGATTGTATCCTGATGCCATCTATATGCTTGGAGTTTGTTATGAAGAAGCCAAAGGCGTGGAAAAGGATTTGTCACAAGCTTTTGAACTCTATCAGGCAGCTGCCAAGAATGAAAGCGAACTTGCCATACTTAAAATTGCCAAGTTCTACGAAGAAGGCAATGTCGTAGAGAAATCTTTGAAAACGGCAATTGAACTATATGTAAAACTATCCAAATTCAACAATGCCTATGCGATGTATCGTATCGGTACTTTCTATTTGGAAGGCAAGGGATTGAAGAAGTCTTTGGACAACGCTTATATGTGGCTTAATAAAGCTTTGGCTGCCGGCAGTATGGAAGCCATGAATTATTTCCGGTTGTTGGGTTCGAAAAGCAAGAGCGATATCAGAAGCACCAAGGAGTTATATCAAGCCGGTGTTTCTTTATTGGAAAAAGGTGAATATGAAGCTGGAATTCAAATGTTGGATATTGCGGCCAAAGAGAAATATCTTGAAGCTGTATTTCGTTTGGCTAAGTGTCATCTTGAAGGAACCGGAGTTCCAAAATCCGAAGAAAGTGCCTTCAAAATCTTATTGAAATATAAAGATATTGACAATCCGGAGTTGTACTTGAAGATAGGCAAATGTTATGAAGAAGGAAAAGGAATCGGTTCTTCCTACGTAAAAGCGGCTCTATTCTATGAATTGGCTGCCAAGAAAGAATATGAACCAGCCAAAACAGCGTTGCTGGAAATCAGGGGGTATTAAGATGACAGCGACGAAAACGCCTAAAGATCTCAACGATCTCGGCGACCAATATTTTTATGCAAAAGGGTCCGATAGGAATATCGAAATGGCCTTCACTTATTACAAAAAAGCAGCTGACCTGAACAATCCGGTCGGTTATTATAACGTAGCGAAATACTTCATTGAGAAAGGACAAACCAAAGAAGCCATCGATTATTTGACTAAATCGAAGGAACTTGGTTATACCAAAGCCTCGATCCAACTCAGTTCACTCTATTTAAAAGGTGAAGGAGTCAGAAGAAATAAGAAAAAAGCTTTCAAGATGTTGCAACAAGCCACAGAAGCCAACGATGTGATAGCATTGCATCAACTTGGAATTTTCTATCTTCAAGGTATTGGGATCAAAAAAGATGAGAGATTGGC
>CALMFM010000223.1 GCA_937862575.1 uncultured Bacillota bacterium | reverse complement strand
TTCTACTTTAACACCCCAGATATAACATCAGCTCCAAAAGAATCAATTGTTCTTGATCCAAATACTGCTAATTATGTTGTTTCTGGATCAAGTATGGTAGAAGAAGAAGCTCCAGGAAACATTTCTGTGGCATTACGGAATGCTCAGCTAAAAGTTGGTGAGATACGGGACAGAGTCTACGAAATGGCACAGTACAGATATTCAGTTGAATTCCAGCAGCTCTCATGGGATCCAGACCAAATGCGATTCTATGCAGAACTGGAAGCAGCTGGAAAAGAGCTTGAATCGGCAGAAGATGAAGTCTCTAGACTGTATGCACTAGCTTATGGGTCTTATGTTGCTAAAGCAAGTATCGCTTCGTACAATAAATACACGGTTGGATTTTCTGGAAGTGTTGGAACCACAAAAGTTACGTTGCCGGCTGGAAATTATCCAGTAGACATAACAATCACGAGAAAGATGAATTCGGACACGGAAGACTTTTTCTATCAGAGATATGAAACATTGAGTGTCCGATAGGAGGCATATATGGATGATAGAGGGCTGATAGCTGGCATAGTTTCTTCTGCTTCGGCTATAATAGCCGTATTCCTGGTGGTCTTTGGTGCCATAAGTGATAACCAAGGACTTATAACAGCTGGCATGACCCTAATAGGCGGAGCATTTGGTTCCGTCATGAGTTATTATTTTGCTAAAGAGAAAATTGAAGAATTGAAAGCCATGCTGTATGCAGGGAAGCCGAAGGGAGAAGACAAATGAGCAATATACCTGAAGTTCCATGGAGATTTGGTGAACGATATCTGGCAACTGATTTCGTAACTGAAAAGAATATTGCAGTCTCTAATTGTGCAGACAATCTCTGGGCTGGATGTTCTTCACCAGATGACTTCATTTCAGATGTTGCAGTTTGGGTTAGAGACAATTTCTACTATCCTCTTGATAGCTCAAACAACCCATCCGCTGGTGCAAAATTGTTCAGACATAATAAGAGTAGCATATGTGATAGCTATCACTTCAAAAAGAAAGTCTATTATGCCTGGAGCTTCCCATGTGAAGTAATAAACATGGGTTGTGGTATTTGTATTGATACCGCAAATCTTACCACCAGTCTTTTGCGGAACAAGGGGATCGAATGTTCAACAACCCTAGGTGATGTTCGTTCAACTGATGACCACAGACTTCTTGGTAGACATGCTTGGACAGAGGTTATCTGGTCTGGACAGAAATATATCATTGAAACTACCATCCATGAAGCTGGAGTCGCAAACATGGTTTTACAGAGCGATGTTTACAATTGCAACTCACAGTGGGCTAAAGATCGTGGGGTTTTTTATCAGCCAGAAGCTGGCTATACTGAAAATAGTTTTACCGGAGAGGGACCGTTGGGAGAAGAAATTGTCTCAATAATGGGTCTTCCAGCAAATCGCGTACTACTGTTTGGTATCGAAAAGACCCTCCAAAAGACTTCCAAGGTTCTGCATAATGAGTGGGCTAGGGAAGAGCGAATGAAAACTTCCCTCCTGCGGGAGGCGTATGGGTATTAAATGAACAAGACAACTAAGTCCAGGATAATAGAAGAAATGGGCAAAGAGAGCCCAAAGACAATGCGAAATGCTTTTCATGCTGTACAAACCGCTTTCGTGACTACCAAATCTGGAAAGGTTCGTATAACACTGTTAAGACGAGGTGCATAATGGGATACACAGTTATTGCAGAAGGAACCGATGTAACGAGCCTGACTTCTTTACAGGATTATGAGAGTGAGTTTGAAGAGGGACAAAAAGGTGAGCTCAGACTTTTTACTAACGGTATTGTTCCTGACTGGGCTATTGGAACTCTTCAAACTGGACTTAAGACGGCTGGGGTTGAGTTATGGGATGATGTTAAACAGGATTCAAGAATGATATACATCAGGTTTAAGAAAGCAATCCCACCCCTTGCCATTATAGCCATAGCCCTGGCGGCAGTAATTGTAATTATAGGTGTGGTTCTAGCCTGGCAGTTATATAAAATAACTGAAGCTTCTCCTGCCCTTATAGTGCCGATTATGCTTGGAGTTGGAGCTATACTGGCCGTAACAATATTCCAGATCTCAAAGCGATACTCACCGAAAGGAGGTGGATAAATGATTATTTCACTTAGCGAGCCAACCGAAATAAAAAGTGATAGACTTGCAGTAAAACGGATCGGGGTCAGCCCGACAATGGAAACATTCATAAGCTCGTCTGGAAGCCTTACCACTGCTGGGTGGGCATTGGTAGTAGCCTCAGCTGTTTTTGCACTGTTTGGTATCTATAGTCTTATAGCCAGGAGATAGACATGAGTGTTATTGAGTGTCCAAATTGTGGATACATGATTGTTAAGAGCCAAAGGTGTCCGGTATGCAGGACAGTCCTTAACCCGAGAAAGTTTAAGGCTAAGGACTACATGTTTCCGGTAATGTTGGCTGTTCCGTTCGTTCCTCCAAACCCAGTCAGGAATCCGGTTGGAAAAAGTCCAAAAGTTTATAGCTCGTTCCATGGAAGTCAACCCATAAACAGACGAATTGTGAAGATGCATCTGCCAGAAGGAGCTCTAGTCAAAATAGGCAGACTGGTATCACTTGACTATCAGCCAGAAGGATCCAGCAAGTATAAGCGGATACAATTCACCCATGCCTTTGGTGATACCGGCGAAAAGAAATTCGCGAGTAATTCAATCCTTGCTACTGATTCCAAGGGAGAGGGATTGTATATTATAAAAGATGACCCGACCAAGAAGCGGCCATATTTCAACAATAGAGGTATAATAGGATGATGTTTTATTCCAAGTATCGCCAGGAAAAAGGAGAGTAGCATGACAACCAGACTCGAAGAATTCGAACAAGACGTCAAGGATGAACTAGTCAGACGGACGGGTGTATCAAAAATAAAGGTCAATGCCAGCACATTCTTACTTTACGATATTCTGGTTGAGTATCATAAAGGGGTTTACACCATCGATGTTTACTCTGCAATAAGATTGGATGGTCGATACACTGAAGCTATGGACTATGCCGTCAAGACGATAAAGCTTAATGAAGCAAAGGTGCATGGCAAGCTTTCAAACCCTGTTCGGGTAACAATGACACGATCTACATTCAGAAAGCTTCAAAGGACTAGAAACCCCTATTTCCTGGATGTGAGCGAAAAATACCCGACTTATGACTATAAAACCGGTAAAGAACTTCCACCATCCTATAATGGGAGATCTGATCTAATCCGGCTGACATTCCCAAGCATAGAAGCGGTTCATGAGGTAGCAAAACTGGCCGGTCTTGATTCGTACAAGATTTTGTCTGGTGCCGATTACGACAAAGCAAGATGGGGAAATGGAGAAACAGTATTCAAAACACCCGACATTCTAGACTACGAACATACCATGAAGCGGGAAGAAGAAGAAGGCAAGTATAAACGGGCAGAAAGAATTGAGTCCATAGGTAAAACACCAAGGGTGGTAGTTCTTAGGCGATATAGCTCATCGGTGGTGTATGCCTACAGGAACAAGCCAGCCATGTTCCATGGAAAACTTAGCATGTCCCCGAGGATAGTGCTAAAGATAAAAGGTAGACGAGGTGATATAACCCTTCCAGACACGATACATTCTCTAAATCAGAAGAAATTTATGAACGAACACGCATGGATGTACCCTGGTGGAAGATCACCGGAAAGAGCAGTTCCAGCGAGATATAGTAGATATCTTGGAAAAACCACCGAAGGCAGGCCAGCGGTTAAAGCAATATATCATCCTGACCTTGTTAAATTGATGGAGGATCTTCCAGAAATTATCAGGGAGTTTAGAGATTTAGTTTCCACGAAATGGTCAACGGTAGTAAATCCAATGAGGCGAACACATAAACGAAGACACTAAACCGGTTGGAGACCAAAATGGAACGAATATATCTAGAGGTTGGGCAAGGAATCTACCTAGTGTATTATCCAGACACTGGAACAATAGATATGTTCGCCGGACATTCAGCAATTACAATTTATCTGGCAAGTTTTCAGAACTGGGCTGAATATGAAGAATTCGTAAACGCTTTGGGAATGTTCAGAAAAAAATGTGCTAGTGTTTCCCAGAATATCAAACCGGAACAGAATATTCCATCAGCGTTTAAGAAAGCCTTTGGTGAGAAATGAAAATAAACAAGGACATAACCAAAAAAGCTGGAATAGGTGTTTCAATTGCACTACTTGGAGTAGGTGCAGTATATCTGGCTAAGAAGCTGATTGCCGCATCATACCCATATAATCCTCCAGACAGTGGAACAGAGGAAGACCTGACCGAATGGTATCTTAACAACTATGCTGATTGGGTTAATAACCCGATTGACCCCAACTTTGACTGGTTCCTGAAAGTCAGTGATTTCCCAACCGGTATTCAAGGGGACGTAGTTGATAGTTACGGTCATTTGGATTTAGATAGAAATGTAATTCCAATTATTATCAATGTCACCAATGTGAACGATCCACAAGTCATTCGAGTGGTGACGAGTGTATTTAACCAGAACTTCTCACTTGGAGACAATATAGACAATATGTGGTCTAATGGTAATCTTGATCCAACTGGCCCGTACGAAGAAGAAACCCCGGTAGCCGCATCCTATTGTGAGATAGTAGACGGGAAAGGAGCCAGCCCCATAGTCATGTATGTTCCAATAAGATATAAGCTAACGGCATTCAGGACGTTTGCCACCATAAAGATGGAAAATGGCGATATAGCTGGAGGGCCAGCTCTGCAGACAAATACCCTGCCGGTAAGAAGCAGACCAATTCCAAATGATCTGGATGGATTCTATCAGATGATTGGAACCAAATTCAATTACAATTTTGCGGCTGGTAAATTTACATGGTAAAGACAAATACCCTATTACTGATTGTATTAGGCCTGATGGTAATTGGCTCGTTGCCGGTTTGGCGGGATCCAAGTAATGGTACTGACGGTATGAGCTACTGGAAATATCTAAAAACCATCCAGAGCATGTCAGAATCTGATTGTGAAGACCGGCATATACCATATGAAGAAGCGGTTGAGAAGGCTAGAGAAGCATGGGAAAACATACAGTTAATCTGATAATATTTGGTTTACTGGCGGCCAGCCTGATACCGTTCTGGAGAAGCGGTGGAAGAACAGATTTAAACTTCTGGGAGTTCGTCAGAAATCATACTATATTTGGTGACCCGGTTGAGTATGTGCCGGAAGAGGATTACATGGAGGAGCTGTCAAATCAATGAACAGTAAGATTCCAGAAGCCGATATCAAGTTTGTTAAAAACAGACTAATGCCTTATTTTGAGGTCAAGAAAGTCAAGCTTTCATGGTCTGATAGTGACAAGAAGTGGCCAGATATCTGGTGCGAAATCGATGGAACGCCTATTATTACAGTAACCAAAGAGTGGTTAAAACAACCACTGGATGAACGAAGAAAACGACTGGTGCATGAGTTCATTCATATAGGCTGGGGATTACAGCATGGGAAGTATTCCGGAATTGTGTATTCAACGTACCCCAAAGAGGACGAATACTCAAGGTTGGTTTATCAGAGAATAA
>CALMFM010000222.1 GCA_937862575.1 uncultured Bacillota bacterium | reverse complement strand
CGAATCTCCGAATGAGAAAAATCGATATTTTTCCTTTACAGCTTCTTCATAAGCATTGAGAATTATTTCTTTTGAAGCGAAAGCCGAAACCAGCATCAATAATGTGGATTTAGGCAGATGGAAGTTGGTTATCAAACAATCAATCGCTTTGAATTCATATCCCGGATAAATGAAGATGTCGGTGAATCCCGAGGCGGCAACGAATGAGCCATGTTTGTTCAAGATTGTCTCCAAGGTTCTGACCGATGTCGTTCCGACAGCGGTTATGGATTTGTTTTCCTTTTTGGCTAAATTAAGCACATAGGCTGTTTCTTCATCCATCGAATAGAATTCGGAATGCATCTTATGCTTTTTAACGTCTTCCACCATTACCGGACGGAAAGTCCCTAATCCAACGTGAAGAGTGACGTATCTGATAATCACTCCTTTAGCTTCGAGATCCTTCAATATCTTTTTTGTAAAATGAAGTCCAGCTGTAGGACTGGCGGCTGAACCGGTTATCTTCGAATAAACTGTCTGATATCTTGATTGATCTTCGAGTTTCTCGTGAATATATGGTGGTAGAGGCATTTCGCCGAGTTCATCAAGAATGGGTTCCAAATCTCCTTGATACTCAAGCCGGAAATGTCTGATTCCTTCTTCGAATTCCTCAATACATTCGGCAATAAGAAGCCCACCACCAAAGAACACCTTTGTGCCTACTTTGACCCTTTTTGCTGGTTTCACCAATGCTTCCCAGAGGTTCGTTCCGTAAGTGTTCAGCAAAAGCACCTCGATGGAGGCGTTGGTTTTTTCTTTAATTCCATATAGTCTCGCAGGAATCACTTTGGTATTGTTAAGCACCAATACGTCTCCCGCTTTGAAATAATTGGTTATGTTGTTGAAAGAGTCATGACTAAGATCGAAACTTTTCCTGTCTACCACTAGCAATCGGGAATCCGATCTCTTGGCTAAAGGCGTCTGAGCTATAAGTTCCTCAGGCAGATGGAAATCAAAATCACTGGTTTTCATCTTAGAAAAGCGATCCTTGAAAATTCTTCTTGAGATGACGATAAGCCTTCTCGGTCACAACCCTGCCTCGAGGTGTACGGCTGATAAATCCGCTTTGAATAAGAAAAGGTTCATATACGTCTTCTAAAGTCCGAGGATCCTCGCTTATTGAAGTTGCGATTGTCTCCAATCCAACTGGTCCGCCACGATATTTGTCAATTATGCCAATAAGATACTCCCTATCCTTAGAATCAAGTCCAAGTTCGTCTATTTTCAGCTTTTCCAAAGCTAATTTCGTTATGTCCAAAGTTACTACTCCGTCGCCTAATATATCAGCGAAATCCCGTACTCTTCTGAATAATCTGTTGACGATTCTCGGGGTTCCACGACTGCGTTTCGCAAGTTCAATTACCGCTTTATCTTCGATTGGATAATCATAGATCCGTGCTGTACGACGACAGATATTCTGCAAATCTTCATGCGTATAGAACTCCAACTTATGAACAATGCCGAAGCGATCACGTAGAGGCCCGGTCAAATCACCGAATCTAGTGGTGGCTCCAATCAAGGTAAATGGCGCCAAATCAACCCGTATCGACTTTGCGCCAGCGTCTTTTCCTACTACGATGTCGATAACATAGTCTTCCATGGAAGAATACAATATTTCTTCAACAATCTTAGGTAACCGATGGATTTCGTCGATGAAAAGTACATCCCCGGGTTCGAGTGAGGTAAGAATGGCAGCCAGGTCACCAGTGCGTTCAACAGTTGGACCGCTGACTGATTTCATATTGACACCCATTTCATTGGCAATTACCTGCGCCAAAGTTGTTTTTCCAAGCCCTGGAGGACCATATAACAAAACATGGTCAAGTGATTCTTGTCTCAATTTGGCCGCTTTTACGGAAATAACCATCATTTCCTTGACATTATCTTGTCCTACGTATTCAGAAAATAATTGTGGTCTTAGTGTCGCGTCCACCTCATCATCAATCAGAAGATTGTTGCTGATAATACGTTCGTCCATAGTAACACCTCTATTATATTATAACAAATTTAGACAAAAAAACACGGTTATTTTTTCAGATAACTTGAATTATATATTTTTATATAATATAATTGAAATAGAATGAAATGGTGATTTTGAAAAATGGCAAAAAAAGGCGATATTTTAGTAAAATTATATAATGATTTTCCGGAATATCTGGAGTCCTATAAAACTCGTTTAAGTGAACTTGAACGAGAATTTTTACGTGCCAAAAACGATTATCATAGTTATTTACTTGAAATTGACAAGAACTTTCAACTAAAAGAAGATATCTTAACAGAGGATTTTTTGCATATCGAAGCAGTTCATGCCGAAAAGATTGGTTTTATTGGCAGTGAGTTTAGCGAAAGGTTTGCTATCCTGCAAAGAGATATCTCCGAGCACAACGAAAATACTCAAGATCTAATCGGCAATGAAAATGATTTGTTCCAACAAATTCTAACTCAATTTGAAGAACGTAAGGCTGAAGCCTTCAATACCTACATGAGTTTGACAAAAGAATCAAATTACCAAATCGATCATGAGATGAAAGTTCATCATGACTTCATCGGTTCTGAAAACGATAAGTTAAATGCTAAGAAAATCGAATATCAGGATCTCAATTCCAATTTAGCCAATCAATTAGTCTGGACAATGGAAAAAGCTAAGAACTCTTTGAACAAACTGAGTTCCAGCCTTTTGGACGAAGGCAATACAAACCGCGAGTATCTTGCCGACGTAATCAATGAATCTCTAAGACACTTGAGTCTCTCGAGAGATTCAATGTCGGCTTTATTCAAGAATACTTCTGCTAAGTTTGAAAAAGAACGTGATTTAGTCCGAAATATCAGCAGGGAAAAACGAAAACCACATTCGGAAATAAATCAGGAAATGATTCATACTTTTGTTCGCCAAATCAAAGAGGTGAATGAAAGCAAGGTCAAATTCGAAAGAATGATTAGACGAGAAATGGAAATATCCCTTTCACAACTGTATCCAAAGATTATTGATGCTGACGCCAAACAGGATGATGTCGAACTGAGAAAATTGATTTTACAGAAAGATATTATCGAGAAGAAAGCTAATTATCTACTTAATCGTAACCAATCAATGTCCGATTTGTTAATCGGTAAGTATCAAAACGAAATCAAAAAAATCAAGATTGATTCATTCAAGCGATCTGAAGAAATCAAATTGGCATATTCAGTGCCTGAGGCCTTTTACCAAAATTCTATAAATGTTTACTCCAATTTTGCTTTCTATCTCAATGAAACTTATGAAGAATTGGGTCGGATGTTGATTCAATTCAAGAATTTCAACAGAGAATACATTGAATATAAAGAAAACTTCATCCACACAGCACAAAAAACATTTGAAGACTATAAGATTAACTTGCTGGTTAAGGTAAACAACCTTACCAGCCATTTGACTGAGTATATCTCACAAATAGATCAGTTGTCTCATGAAATAGTAACTTTGGAGTCCAACAACCGGCTGGAAATTGCTGAAATTAGGAAAAAAATGGAAAATCTCGAGGTTTTTGGAGATTATCAAAAATATATCGCCTCCTTAGAAAACGACCTTTTCTTCGCGATGTTCCAACACAATAAAAATTTAGAGAAAATACAAATTGAATCGAACTATACTAACAATTTACTCAATATAAACAAAGACGTGTTGATGCTAAATCAAAACAAGTTGGAATACATAGAATTCCAAGAATATATGTTAAGCGTCACCGAACATGAAAAGGTTATACAACAATCTGCCAAAGAAAGAAGAATCTCTGAGGCAAAAGCCTCATATAAACAAAAGATAGACCAGGTGCTGGCCTTAAGCAATATTGCACATGAGAGAATAATCTACAATGCCAGACGGCAGAACTTTGAACATGCCGCTTGTTATGTCAAATACATTAATAACCTGGAGCAAGAAAATGAAGTTGGTTCTGAACGAGTAATCGAGTATGTTCATCATGTTCAAAATCTAATCGATCTCAATATCGAACAAACCAAAAAAATCAAAGGCTACTTGGAAAGCACTGATGATAATTTTGCCTACTTGAGAGCTTTGGAACAAAATCGTATTGACCTGAACAGCCAAGTTGACAGCAACGCCACCAAAAAGAATCGCGTTTGCGTCAGTGCCTGTGAACTCTATGAGAGTGAAATCAAAAGCACCTTAGAAAAGACTGATAAAGTATTTAACAAGTATCTTCTTCAACTCAAAGAACAATTGCTTAAACTATACAGCGTCGATGATGGAGCCTTGGATTTGATAGTCCGAAACGGATATCGTGATGAAATATTGTCTGTATTCCAATATATCTATGCTACAGTTGTTGATTTATCATTCAAATATCAAGTTCCTGAAGCAGTCCATCAACTCGAATCCAAAAACGAAGCAAATCTAGAAGAGTTTGTCATCAGAAACTTGCATATAATAAACAAAGCTTCTAAACAAGAAAAACCTATCAAGTATCTGAAGATTTATCTTATTGAAACGATAACCCAACTGGAATACTTCCAGGATTTTATCCATGATACATTGAATTTAGTCATGATTAAGTCTACTTTGAATGATCGCAAGTTTATTCAAAGAACCTTGACAAAAGCAGAAAAGACCAAAAGAGTTATAAACAAAGAATATGACAAATTACAATATAGTGCTTTCCGCTTAGACAAATCCAAGAAAAAGCAATTTAAGCATTTGGAAAAACATTCTCAAAAGCTAAATGATATTTATAAGTCACAAGTTTCAATGATAAACAAAGAATTCTTGGATAAATTGGCTGTTGGCGTCGAAGTTGGAGACATGATGTCAATCAAATTAGTCAAGTTGGTCAACAAGAACAATAAAGAACTAAACGCAATGTTGAAATTCCTTGAATTTACCGCTTCTAAAGAAAAGAGAGAACTGGATAAACAATACCGCAAATTTGAGAAATCATTATCGACAATCGACACCTATAGTGAGACAGCCCATCAGGAAGAACTTGTATATGTCAAAAACCTTTATGATTCCAAACATGCAGAAGCCAACAAAACTATCCAATTATTAGAAAACAAGATAAACAATCTTCCGGTTGAAAAAGATTCTTATTATCTTAAAGTCAAGAAAGAACGATACGAACTTGAAGGCTTAAAGAAAAAAGAACTTCAGAAAAAGTTGGCTGAAATCGAGAGAGACAAATTCATATCCAGACCGAAATTCATCTCTGAAATCGAGGAAGTCAAAAAACGCTTGCCTGAAGATTATGTTGACCTATATGGAAGAATTCAAAAATTGGAGTCGGAATACCTTAACCAATTTGGCAAAATAAATGAGGAATACACTGAGAATTACAGTGAATATCTCCAAAGTCAATTCGGAAACAACGCTGTATTGGAAAAAGATTCTTCTATGTATGAACCATTTGGCAAAATGGAGAAATTCAATGAGGACATCATCAAGAATACCAATCAAGCCTATCGTGATACAATCGCAAAAAGCAAAAAAACACGAGACGACTTGAAGAAGGAAGCCCAGAAATCAGCTGACAAGCAAAAGAGAATCATAAACGTGTAAAGGAGGAAAAGATGGCCGATCAAAAAATGCCGGAGAATTTCGACAACTTCAAGATTTATGAAGATAAAGTCAAAACAGCTTCAGAAAAAGAATTGAAGTTGTTTGAAGATTTTTACCAACAGATCAAGAACCATGCCGAAAGTCACCGACAAGCAACATTGAATAACTTACATCAATCGGAAGAATCGTTGTCAGAGCTAAAGCAAAAAGCCGAGGCTATCAAAGACAGCATCTTTTTCCATGAAGAAACAGTAATCGTCGACCGTCAGTCAATAATCTCCGATACCGAAAACGATATTCATAAGGAAAACCGTAACATTCTTGATTATGAATTCAACCAAGCAGGTGAAAGGATTGATTCTTTGGATTATCTAAACAAAGCGATGATCCAAACCAAGTACAACTTCTTTGACAAGTTCAGAGACATGTATGCGAATCAGATTCTAGACTATGACCTGTTATATAATTTTTATCAAGAAAAGGTAACGGAATTTGACAATATTCTTAATCATTATCACAATGAAATACTTACTTCTTTTGAGGATTTGAATGAAAAGATTACCGACATGGATGATCGAATCAGCATTCTAATCCAGCAAAAAAATTCCAAATTGAAAGACATCAACAATTTCTATACTGAAGAATTGGGTAACTATCTTGATAATCAATTGAACTTTTCATTGGAAGAGAATCTAAACTCGGATACTATCAAAAGTTTGATAGAAGACAAATCAGATCAGTTGAAAGCTTTCAAAAAACATATTTACGAACAAGAAATCAAAGTTAAGAAAATCCTTAATCAGGAATACCAGGATTTATATGAAAAGACTTTAAACAGGTTACTGAAAAGAAAGGGTAATATTCTTTTTGACGACGTTTCCTTCTACTTCCATCCTGAATCAAGCATAGAAGATATGAAGAAACAAATCGCCGAGTCCGAAGAAAAAGCGTTCGTGACTTTGAAACGAGAAATCTTTGACTATAACCGCGCAATCAAATATAAAAGAGATATCGTTGACAGCGAACGCAAAGCCAAAAGGATGACAAAAGGATTCCTAAAATTAAAAAAAGAGATATTTTTGGAGTATCAAAAAGATTCTCGCGACCTAATTTTACAAATCGAAAAATACTATCGATTATATCTGGAATTATTAAGAGTTGATCCTTTCCTTGCCCAAATTATCGGTGACAAGTCCACCAAAATCATCAAGGACGAGATCAACTATCTATCAATTCTACAGATGAACAAAGAGCACAAAATCAACGTCAATTTCGACATTAAGACATTGAAATTGAAACAACAGATTAATGAACTTGAAGCCCAACTATCATCAGCCGGTGAAAAGATGATGATTCGTCAGGATGTCGATATGCTTAGGATATTGAAAGATATCCAAATGTTTTTCATCAGCAATCAAAGTGATGCGGCAATCATAATCAATTCATTGATGAAAGAGAAACTATTGATTGAACGTCTCGAAAAAGCCGTTAATCATCATATGGATTATCTTGTAAAAGAAAGTAACCTCAACCGCAAATTCCTGTCAATCATCACGCAAATTCTTAATGCTCATATTCGTGACATGGAATCTCATAATATCCGCGTTGTCGAAGCTACTTCAAAGATAAAATTGGCTTTGAAACAGTATGATATCTTAGCCTTGCATTTCAATACCTTATATGAGAATGAACTTAGGTTCCTCGTGCTTCAATCCAATCGTGTATCAGAGGAAAAAAAGATTGATAATGAGTTTGTTTTGACGACTTTCGAAAATCAAATGCGCTTTGCCGGAGAACAAATCATGCTCGCTGACGATGAGTATAAATTGCGTGTTGAAGCCATAATCAAAGCCGCTGACGAAGAGCGTCAGTACTTTATGGATATTATTACCAATAAAACAAAAGCCTATAAAGAACATCAAAAGAACATATCCGACGAATTCCAAGCTCGACTTTATTATGATACTTACATGGCTTCCGAAACCGAAGACGCATCAGAGCGCAAGAATCTGGAGAAACAGATAACCAAAAATAAGAAACTTCATGATTCTTTAATAGCCGAGATAAACAAACAAATAGAGGCCGACCAAGCAATTATCGATGCCAAACATCAACTTAGAGAGCTCGAAGACCATTATGAGTCAGCTATGGAAGATGCCGGCCAAATCCGCGACGACACCATCAATGAAATGACGGAGTTATACTATGGTGCCAAGAATCGCTATGATACTTTAAAACCATATCTTGAAAACAAAGTAAATATCCTTGAACCTACTTTCTATCAGCAATTAGAAAGAATCAGAAAACGTCGCGAATATAAACTCGCCGCTGCATCTATTGAACTAGACGATGCCACAAGAGACTTACTCGATAATTATCTTACCGTCTTTTTTGAAGAACATCCGGAAATTGACAAGGAACTATATTTATCGCAAATCGAACAGGTCGAGATTGAGAGAGGGCAATTAAAGGATGAATACGCTGCCAACATCTCTAGCAATGAAGCTCAATATACTCAGGAAATCCAAAAACTCGACGCAGACGTTGAGCAAATAAATACCGACATAGAGAACTTGCGGATTTCTGTTGTTTCTAAAACAGATAAAGCTGCTCTTCAAAAACAAGCCGAACTTGATGCTTTGGAAAAAAGAATCGCCAGCGAGTTCAACAAGCAAACGATATCTTTCCAAAAAGAGATTTCCGACTTGACCAAGGAATATGACAACTCATTGATTCAAAATCAACGTTACTATCAAAACTTAACCCAAGCATTCGGAACAATTTTGGACTCATACTATCCATACTTGAAAGTTGCCAGGTATAACAAAAAAATCAAACAGGTCGTTAAACTCAATGATAAGCGGATGCGAACTTCAAAACAAAAAGAAACAAAGAAATTGATTAAACGTTCAAAACTCGCGAATTATCTTGATGAATAAACAAAAAGTGCGGAAATCCGCACTTTTTTCTATACTTTTATTCTAAACTTGTCAATAAACTCTTGCCGTATTCAGTTCCAGGTAAATTAAAATTATCCGCAATGGTCGTTCCAATATCGGCGAATGTGTCGCTTACAGGAAGAAATCTTCCATTGTAATCATGTGCGTAGATAAACAGAGGCACATATTCTCTTGTGTGGTCGGTGCCATGGAATGTAGGATCATTTCCGTGGTCCGCAGTAACCATCAAGAGGTCGTCGTGATTGAGATTATTAATCAAGACTGCCAAATCTCTATCGAATTCTTCCATCGCTTCCTTATACCCTAACGGATCTCTACGGTGACCGTACTTGGCGTCAAAATCAACTAGATTTACGAAACATAGTCCGGTAAAGTCCTGCTTGGTTATCTCAGTAGTCACTTCCATTCCATGATGGTTAGATACTATTGAGTGGTGATCAGTGATTCCTGAACCATTAAAGATATCTTTGATCTTTCCAACAGATATCACATCAAATTTTGATTCTGCCAGTATGTTCAAGACTGTGGTTCCAGTAGGGCTCAAAGCATAATCGTGACGATGAGGTGTGCGGTTAAACCCGTCTTTTGGATTGCCAATATAAGGTCTGGCGATAATTCTTCCAACTCGCCATTTTTCTTGGAGAGTTATCTCCCTGACCTTGTGACAGATATCATATAATTCTTCCAAAGGTATTATTTCTTCATGAGCAGCTATCTGCAAAACAGAATCGGCGCTGGTATAGACTATCAAATCACCGGTTTCCATTTGATGAGGACCGAGTTCTTTAAGAATCTCGGTACCGGAAGCGGATTTGTTTCCGACAACTTTTCGACCTGAGAGTTTTTCGATTTCCTGAATCAAGTCATCAGGGAATCCGGTATCTGTAAAGGTCATGAAAGGTTTGACAGTTCTAATGCCCATCATCTCCCAATGCCCGGTCATCGTATCTTTTCCATTGGACAATTCAGCCATCTTGGTTGTGTTTGCCCGAGGATGTTCAACTGCCGGAACACCTAGTATGGTAGTTAGATTACCATAGCCGAATGAACCGAGAACAGGAAGGCGCACTCCTCCTGTTGCTTTGGCTAGATTGCCAATCGTATTTGAACCGACATCATTGAATTTATCGGCGTCAGGCATTTCTCCAACTCCAACTGAATCGATTACTATCAAGAAAACTCTTTTAAATTTCATATTATTCTTCCTTCTTTCTGCCTGCACGCGGATGTTTCAGGTCATATTCCATTTGAATATGTTTTTTGGTTACGTGAGTGTAAATTTCAGTGGTCATGATATCCTCATGTCCAAGAAGTTCCTGAACACTCCTAAGGTTAGCTCCGTTTTCCAAGAGATGTGTTGCGAACGAATGTCTCAATGTATGTGGTGACATCTCTTTTTTGATTCCAGCTTTATCCGCTAGGGTCTGTATTATTTTGTAAAAGCCGATTCGGCTCATTTTTTCTCCGTTCTTATTTAGAAACAACAATTCTCTGTTTTTGGGATTTAGTTTGGGTCTGCCTTCGACAAGATATTTTCTTAAGGCAAAAACTGATTCTTCTCCCAGTGGTACTATCCGTTCTTTGGAACCCTTACCGGTAATATTGATAAGATTCATGTTTAGGTGCAAATCTGATATGGCGATATCTAACAGCTCAGATACTCGTAGTCCGGATCCATACGCTAATTCTACCATAGCTCTATTCCTTAAATCAAGCGGTTTGCCTGAACCGTTGGATGCAGCTATGAATCTTTCTATTTCCTCCATATTGAGCACTGTCGGCAGATGTTTTGGAGTAACCGGCTTTTTTACTTTGGATACAACATCCCGGTCAACAATATTTTCGGACAAAAGGTATTTATGGAATGAGTGAATTGAAGATATCTTTCTAGTAATCGTTTTCGGATTCATCGATCTTCTAGCAAGACTTTTTACGAAATTGTCCACATGCTTCTTTTCGATTCTGGCAGGATTTTTTATTTGGTAGTTCTTTTCAATGAAATCAAGATATTCGTTAAGGTCGCGTTCATAGGATAAAATTGTGTTTTTGGCAAGGTTTTTGGTGATTTTAAGATAATAAAGATATTCCTTAAGATTGATTTTGATCATGATGACTCCTAAATAATGTCAAGATAAACTTGATTTGATAAATCCATTCCTCGCTTGGAAAATAGTAAGTAATCTCCTTTAATTTCCAGCAAACCGGAGGCGAGATGTTTCTTAAGCTTTGGATACAGATTAAAAACTCCATCTCCAAACCTTTTTGAATACTCGATCAGGTTGATTCCTTCGGTTTTCCTTAAACCCAATAAGATATATTCCATTTGTGGGGTGAAATCCTCTTCAATCAATTGGTAGTCTTCACATTCTACATTTTTTATATATTGACTAATTCTATAGGGGTTGATGTAGCGAGTATTGTCATATTGAGATGCGGCTGACATTCCTACTCCGATATATTCTTCCAAATTCCAATACAATAAGTTATGTCTAGACTCAAAGCCGGCAACTGCGTAGTTTGAAACCTCGTAGTGTTGATATCCCATATATTCTAGTTTATTACGAACTAAATCCGCATAATCAGCAACTATGTCTTCATCAAGGGGTATTAGGTTTTGGTGATCTATCATATAGGCTAGCTCTGTCTTGGGTTCAATTATCAAAGAGTAATAAGATATATGCTTCGGCATGATGGAAGAGATGAAATCCAGATCGGCCGTCAATTCATCCATTGTCTGTGTTGGCAATCCATAGATGAAGTCAAGATTTATGTTGGCAAATGAGTTGCCTTCAAGGATCTGAAGAGCTTTAAGCACATCATTCTTATTATGAGTTCTCCCGACTAATTCAAGCAATCTTTTTGAAGTGGTCTGGACTCCCAGGCTGATTCTTGAAACTTGGAATTTTTTTATAGTATTTACAAGTTCGTAATTGATATCGTTTGGATTGGCTTCGATGGTATATTCTCTTATATTTTCCATATTGACTAGATCAACGATTTTACTCAAAATCACTTCCAACAAATCCAAATCTAAACTTGTTGGAGTTCCTCCACCTATATAGATGGTTTCGACGTTGCTCAATTTGTCTTTGTAGTGTTCTAGTTCCTTAATTAGATTTTTAACATATTCGCCTTTGAGTTTTCTAGTTGCGACCAGTTTCGCAAAATCGCAGTATTTGCAGATTTTGTCACAGAAAGGAATATGAATGTAAAGACCTTTTATCATATCAATCACCTGTATTATGTTAACATAATATTTTAAAATAATAAAGGTATAACCATGTATTGACTGATATAACTGCGATATTTTCGATATATTATGGTTTTTTGTAAAGATTTCTAATATAATAATATCATTATATGATTTGAAGGGGTGATCGAATGAAAACTGAATTGTTGCGCCATAAAGTGATATACTATGTCCTGTTTTTCGTGTCGGCACCTTTTTTGACTATCTTATTCTATTTTCATAGAGCAAATCAGTTGCTTTTTCATATGTCATTCGGTTTCGCGCTGGTTATTATAGGTGTGCTTGCGTCATTAGTTGGAATTTTGACTACCAGAAAGAGTAATTATAATATTCTTTCGAGGCTGTCTCCTTCACTCTTGTTCGCTTCAATTATTTTGTTTTTGCATACAGTTGCTTATCCTAGCATGAATATTTTCGCTTCATCAACTGAAAATCTGTCAGTTCAACTAAAGATGGCATCTGAAGTAATTCAAGTATCGGAGTTTTATCTGCTGTTCTTGACAGAAAAGGCATAATGAGCATGTCATTCCGAATTTTCTTTACTTTTGTCGTATCCGTTGCGATTGTTTTCATTATCTTCCTGAATCTAATTCCAGATATGACAGTTGGCGGTAGTAATTCATTATATCGTTCCCTAATTCAAATTCTACTGACATTATTTTACTTGAGTGTTTTATTAAAGTGTTTTTTATCAAAGATTAAAGATTGCAAGCACTCGACAATATTCATGATATCAATAGGTTTGATGATGTTATCAGAATTTCTATTCATATTTAGCTTTGATGAATCAAGCATAATATTATACATAGCTTTGTTACTAAAATATATTGGATTGGTTATCTTACTCTATTTGATTGTAAGAGAGAATTTAATTGTTCCATACAACAACTTGGTTATTTCGCTTATCGAAGACAAAAATCGCGAAAAGAAACTTTATCAAGAACTTTCGGAAATATATCAAAGATTATCCAAAAGCCAGGATATCGGTAAAGTAGGAACCTGGGAACTTGATATTCAAACAAAAAAAATATGGGCTTCTGATCAAGCATTTAGAATCTATGGTCTGGAAATATCTGATGACAATCTCATTGACTTACAAACAATCCAGGAAATGGTAGTTAAAACTGACCGGTCATTTTTAGATAAAGCCTTGAGTGATCTTATAACTGAAAATATTCCTTACAACGTTACATTTCAAATAGTTGACGGCGTAGGTGAAAGGCATTATTTGAACTCAGTAGCTTCATTAGAATATGATAGTGATGGCAAACCCGTTTATGTAAACGGTGTAATCCATGACATCAGTATCCTTAAAGCCGAACAGGATAAGTTGATATATCAAAGTATGCATGATCATCTGACTGGTGTATACAATCGACGCTATTTTTCCGAAAAAAGAGAAACATATGATAAAGAAGAATTTCTGCCTACCACTGTAGTAATTATCGATATCAACGGCTTAAAGATCATCAATGATAGTTTCGGTCACCACGTTGGTAACCTTGTGCTTAAAAGACTAGGAACAGTCTTGGAGGAAAGCATTACCTCCGAGCACGACTTTGTCGCAAGAATCGGCGGAGATGAATTCGCTCTGTTCCTTACAGGCACCACCCATGAAATGGCTGAGACTCTGATGCAGAATATTCTTAAGAGAATTGAACGTGAGAAAGTGGGCAATGTCGTATTATCCGTCGCCTTTGGTTCTTCTACCAGAGAGGATCTCAAGGAGAATATCGACACCGTTTTGAAAAAAGCTGAAGACGAAATGTATTTATTCAAGATTTCCGATTCACTCAGCGTCCGAAACAAAATCATTGATGCTTTATTGACAACTTTGTATGAAAAAGACTATGTCAGTGAAGAGCATTCTCAAAGAGTATCTGATTATGCGTTTTTCTTAGCTAAGGCTTATGGATTGACCAGCAAGAAACTAAATGATATCAAAACAGCTGGTCTTCTTCATGATATTGGTAAGATTACCATTTCCAACGATATCCTGAATAAAAAAGGAAAACTTACTGATTCAGAGTATCGGATTATCAAAACACACCCGGAGAAAGGATATAAAATCATTCATTCGATTGGCGATATGGATATTATAGCTAACTATGTCTATCAACATCATGAATATTATGACGGCAAAGGATATCCAAAAGGAATGTCTGGTGAAGACATATCACTTGAAGCAAGAATAATAGCTATAGCGGATGCTTATGACGCCATGACATCATACCGTGATTATAAAGCGCAGATGACAAAGGAAGAAGCTGTCGATGAACTGTTGAGATGCAAAGGAACACAATTTGATCCCAATCTTGTGGACATCTTCATCAAGAAGGTTCTTAATATCAAAAAAGCATCTACCAAGTAAAAAAAGCCTCGTTGCGAGGCTTTTTATTTGAATTGATCAATCTTCAGAGTCGAGTGATAGCAC
This sequence comes from uncultured Bacillota bacterium, assembly GCA_937862575.1. Lineage (GTDB taxonomy): Bacteria > Bacillota_I > Bacilli_A > Izemoplasmatales > Hujiaoplasmataceae > 4572-104. Next base: position 8,315 of record CALMFM010000222.1, on the reverse strand, counting down.
CGACATGAAGGCGGCTTGCGGTATCTCAACCGAACCGACAGCTTTCATTCGTTTCTTTCCAGCTTTCTGTTTTTCTAAGAGTTTCTTCTTTCTCGAAATGTCACCACCATAGCACTTTGCCAAAACATCTTTCCGCATCGCCTTGATATTGGTTCTAGCTATAACCTTTGAACCAATTGCGGCTTGTACAGGAATCTCAAACAACTGCTTTGGAATCAGATCTTTCAATTTCTGGCAGATTTTGAGTCCTCTTTGATAAGCGAAATCCTGATGCACAAGAAAGGCCAGTGCATCAACTGCTTCTCCATTCAGAAGAATGTCAATCTTGACCAATTTCGATTCGCGATGCCCAATGACATGGTAGTCTAAAGAAGCGTAGCCTTTCGATCCCGATTTCAACCTGTTGAAGAAATCAAAGATGATTTCCGATAAAGGTAGTTCGTACATTAATTCCACTCTGACATCAGAGATGTATTGCATGTCTTTGAAGACTCCGCGTTTGTATTGGCTGAGTTCCATAATGTTTCCGACATATTCGGCCGGGGTGATTATCGTGGCCAAAACATAAGGTTCCTCGATATATTTGATCATCTGATTTTTCGGCATCATCGCAGGATTGTCGATTTCGATGACATTGCCGTTCTCTAGATAGACCAGATAATTCACTGATGGAGCCGTAGTGATGACGTTCTGTTTGAATTCGCGTTCCAGTCTTTCCTGGAATATTTCCATGTGCAGCATGCCCAGAAATCCTACTCTAAATCCGAATCCAAGAGCGTTGGATGTCTCTGGTTCATATATCAATGAAGCGTCGCTGAGTTTCATCTTTTCAATCGCTTCTTTTAAATCAGCATAATCGTCCGCATCCACAGGATAAACTCCCGAATAGACCATCGGTGTCAGTTTTCTATATCCTGGAAGCGGTTCCTTGGCGGGATTGTCCGCTAAAGTGATGGTATCGCCGACGTGTACCTTCTCGATGTTCTTGATGGTTGCGGCCAACCAGCCTACATCACCGGTCGTCAGCTCGCTGCGTTGTTCCTCCCGAGGCAGGTAGACTCCGATCTCATTGATCTCAAAGATGGCTCCGGTAGCCATCATCTTGATTTTATCTCCCTTTTTGACTTCGCCGTTCATAATCCTAATTAAAGGAATAACACCTCGGTAAGTATCATAGAAAGAGTCAAATATCAAGGCTTGAAGCGGTTCTTCCGTTTTTCCTTTCGGTGCTGGTATTCTTTGGACTACTGCTTCCAATATCTCGCGGATGCCTTGACCAGTCTTTGCGGAAGCAAGAAGACATTCTTCCCTCGAGATGCCGATTGCGGTTTCCAGATCGTGCATGCACATCTGGATGTCGGCACTTGGGAGATCAATCTTGTTTATGACCGGAATGATCTCGAGGTTGTTATCCAAAGCAAGGAAAACATTGGCCAAGGTTTGAGCTTCGATTCCCTGGGTGGCGTCAACGACCAAGATGGCGCCTTCGCAGGCAGCCAATGATCGAGACACCTCATAAGTGAAGTCGACATGTCCCGGAGTATCAATCAAATGGAATATGTACTGGTTGCCGTCAAGGGCGTCATATTTCAGTTCGACCGAATTCAATTTGATGGTGATGCCGCGCTCGCGTTCCAAATCCATCGAATCCAGGATTTGATCCTTCATCTCCCGTTCCGAGACGGATGGGTTAGTTCAAGGATGCGATCCGCCAAAGTCGATTTGCCGTGGTCGATATGCGCGATTATCGAAAAGTTTCTGATGTATTTCTGTCTTTTGCTCATATTTCTCCATTTGTTTTAAAAAAAGCATATTCGACATATGCTTTTTTAAACCGAGTTATCTGTAAGCCATGTTCTGTAGCTTTAAAAAAGCCGGTAATCATTTATCTACGGCAAAGCCGTCAGTTGTTAGATTCATTTCTCTCACAACCATGCCCCTACCATAATTTGGGTTTCTAGCTTGAGGGGTTTACCCCGTTTCACTCATGCGTGTTCCACATGATTCGTCACTGTGGCACTTTACGGTACTCCGGCCTTTGACATCCGTTTCCTCGCCGTCACCTTTCGGTGCCTGAACTTATCGGTTCGTTCAGCACAACCACTACAGGCGTCTCAGCCTGTGCTAGCATGGACTTTCCTAACGCTTACGCGCTCGATCACCCGATAACCTTGGTAATTTAATTATATCACGATTTCAAATCTGTCAATACTGCTTTTCGAGAAAGGACGACTCTTCCCTTATCATCGATGCCAATCGCCTTGACGGTGATCACATCGCCAAGTTTGACTACGTCTTCAACATTTTCCACGCGTTTGACATCAAGTTTCGAAATGTGGACCAAACCTTCCTGTCCCGGCCACAATTCTACGAAGCAACCAAATTTCTCGATTCTTCTGACAGTACCGGTATAAACGGTTCCGACTTCGACTTCTCTGATGATGTCTTCAATCAGTTTAATCGCCTTGTCGATGAAGAAACTATCCTCATGCATCAATATGACGCGTCCGTCTTGTTCAATGTCGATCTTGACGTTGTTGCATTGTTCGATGATGGCTGTGATTGTCTTACCACCGCCACCGATGACATCGCGGATCTTGTCAGGATTGATCATCATCAGTTTGACTTTTGGAGCATATTTGGACAACTCTTTACGTGGCTCACTGATGACGGCGTTCATGTTGTCGAGAATCTGCAACCTGGCGACTTTGGCTTGAGCCAAGGCTTCCTGGAAGATCTCTCTGGTTATTCCGTCGATCTTGATGTCCATCTGCAAGGAGCAAATTCCCTTTGCGGTTCCCGCGACTTTGAAATCCATATCGCCGAAGTGGTCTTCAAGACCTTGGATATCGGTAAGTATTGTGTAGTCTTTACCTTTTTTTATAAGACCCATGGCAATACCGGCAACTGGCGCCTTGATTGGGACACCAGCAGCAAGCAATGCGAGTGATCCGGCACAGATTGTCGCTTGTGAGGAACTTCCGTTGGACTCGAGGATTTCCGATACCACACGCAATGCGTATGGGAATTCCTCTTCGTTAGGCAAGACTTGTAGCAAGGCTCTTTCTCCCAAGGCTCCATGGCCAATCTCTCTGCGTCCTGGACTCATATACCTGCCGGTTGATCCTACGGAGTATTGCGGGAAGTTGTAATGCAGCATGAAGCGTTTGCCTTCCTCAACACTGACACCGTCGATAATCTGAGCTTCGCGTAAAGCACCTAAAGTGACGGTAGCCAATGCTTGGGTTTGGCCTCTGGTAAACAGGGCACTACCATGTGTTCTGGCGAAAAGATCGATTTCGGAGGCAAGTGGTCTGATCTCATCAGTCTTGCGTCCATCCGGACGGATCTTCTCTTCGGTTATAAGTCTTCTGACTTCGACAACCAAAATCTCTTCCAAGACTTGTTTGGCGAAGGTTATCATTTCTTGTGTTTCATCTTTGTCATGATCTTGACGGTAACGTGCTTCCAGGATCTCAACCACTTCTTTTTGGATGGCTTCGATAGCTGCGCCACGAGCGAGTTTTTCCTCGACCATGACTGCTTTCACAGTCCTACCGGCTTCAAGTTCCTCGACATCTTTCCTGATTTGTTCAGGAACGGTAATCAATACGACTTCCATCTTCGGTTTGGCGCATTCCGCCAGAATTTCTTCCTGGAAAGCGACGAGTTCTTTTATTTTGTCATGAGCGAACATCAAGGCGTTGAGGATTGTTTCCTCATCGACTTCCTTGGCTCCGGCTTCGACCATGTTGATGGCGTCTTTGGTTCCGGCTACTGTCAAGTCGAGATCCGACAGCAACAATTCTTCAGGCGTCGGGTTAAGGATGAACTGACCATCAATCATACCTACCATAACTCCAGCAATCGGCCCTTTGAAAGGAATTCCACCCAGTCCCAAAGACAAGGAGGCACCCAACATCGCGGACATTTCCGGTGTGAAGTTAGGATCCGCACTCATTACGGTATTGATGATCTGCACTTCATATCTGAAGCCATCATCGAACAATGGTCTAATCGGTCTGTCGATCGCTCTTGAGATCAATGTCTCGTGTTCTGTCGGCCTTCCTTCTCTTCTTAGGAATCCCCCTGGGATCTTTCCAGCCGAATACAGTTTTTCTTGGTAGATTACCATAAGCGGGAAGAAATCGCCTCTTGAAGGTTCGTCGCCAACAACAGCTGCGGACAGGACTGCAGTCTCGCCATATCTGACGAGGCAGGCACCAGTCGCTTGTTTGGCCAATTGACCTACTTCGACAATGAATTCCTTGCCATAGAAATCTTTCTTAAATACTTTTTTCATTTATTTTCCTCATTTCGTTAAGTTCGTTATTAATCTTACTTAAATATTATATCATAATATTAAGATTTTTAAAGAAAATTCCTGTACAAAGAATAAGCACCCAAACAAGGGTGCTTAGTTTACTATCTTCTCAATCCTAATTTTTTGATCAATTCGACATATCTTTCCAAAGAAACCGATTTGAGGTAGTCGAGCAGACTTCTTCTCTTACCGACCTTCATGAGCAGACCTCTTCTTGAATGATAGTCATGCTTGTGCAGTTTCAAGTGTTCGTTCAGAAGATTGATCTCTTCAGTAAGAAGAGCTACCTGTACTTCCGGAGAGCCTGTGTCTCCCTCTTTCAACTGATACTCGACAACGATCTCTTTGATTCTGTCTTTGTTCAAAGCCATTTTTGTTTCCTCCTTTTTCTTGTCTTCCCTAAATCCGCAAAGAGAGTCGGAGTGTCTCTGATTCCAGGTCTAGGCGCGAATAGTATTATAACATATAATAAATCGTTATGCAAGCATTATCTTATGTGAAAATCCGGGGAAAGATGCTTGCGTAATCCATTGATGATTTCATACATGGAATAGGTGTCTTGTTTGCAATATTCAAGCAAGTCGTTGATGGTGTTTTCACGATCGGTCTGATCTAGGAATTCCAGCGACATATAGGCTTTGTATGCAGCCTCACCGTTGTTTATTGTCAAGTCCTGATATGCATTCGGATTGAAGACCTTGATGACTTTCTTCAACGAATAGGATCCGGACATCTCGCAACTATAGAAATTGTAGCGGCTGGCATCCGCTTCCGAGAATCCCTGCTTCAAATAGAATTTCTTGTTGTTCTTGAGGACATCCTTTAGATCGAAAAGACGATCGATGATGTTTTGGAGTTCGTTTTTGTACTCAGGGAAAATGTCTTGTAATTCCTTGAGTCGTTGTTCCTCGAAAGTCTTGTGATAGACAATGACACTGGAGTCGAAACGATTGATGATCTTGATCATGCTTTCGACCAGCTCGCGACGATTGTCTGTATCGTGATTGGCGATGAATTCGTAGTGCGAATTACCATTCTTGTCCAGAACTCCTTCATCTTCCTCGACATGTATCGAATACTGGAAAACCGATTGTGAATATGGCTTTTCACCCCTAAATCTAGGCAACAGGCAAGGCAAAGCCTCGAAATCCAGATAGACTAGCGGATAACGAAGGGTCTTGAGCAGCGCTTCAATCTTCAATTGATTGACATGGATCTTGCCGGTATCGAGGCAATATCTTTGCATCAGGTGGAGTTCGTTCCTAAGCCAGGAAATCGGGATGTCGTTCATGTCTACCAACCCTTCGTTGATCAGATCATAGGTGTCATGATAAACATTACCTGCTTCGGTAGGTTCCTCAAATCCCAGATGGGAGTCGAAGTAATCCAGAATTGAATTGTTCTTCGGAATATGTGAAAAGCAGAAATCGACGAATTTGCACTCGAAGCTGTCGCCTTTGCGACATTCCTTCTTCACCAAAGGGCAAGCGACGAAATCGCTGAGTTCGAGATGATTGATCATCCGGTAGATATCAGCTTCGATTATCTCCTTCATCAAAGAATAGATCTCAGAAAAATCGAATATATGATACAACTGCTTCTGGTAACTCAATCCGTCATGCACGTAGTCGGAATTCAAGAACACGAAAAGGATCCTGGTGGTATTCTCCGGATTGACGATATCATATAAGAAACGCTTGAACGCGTAATGGTAAACCATTCTGCCGGAATCCTCACGACGGTCAGTCAATTTCCGGATTTTCTCCTTGAAATTGCCCTGGTCCGCTTGTTTTTCCGGAATATTCACCATATAGATACCTTGGTTGTTCTTTACAAACAACTGCGGTTTGTGTCCGTCTGAATTGTATTTCTGTTTCAGGAAGTCTTTGGATGTGGTCGGAAATAGACAATAGATGACTTCACCTTGCTCATCGCGTGTCAAGAAGTCATAGGTCTCGGAAAGTTCGATCTCCGGATGGAAATCGTATGTCAGATTATGGTTGATATTGAGGTCTTCCTGGGTATCCAGAAAAAGATTCAGGAAATTCTGCCGATAGACATGAACCTGATATTCCGAAGCGCTATCGAATTCGCTGCTGGAATATCCGGCGTCCGGATCGTTCAGGCTGGCATATCGACGGCATCTTATGTAGTTCAAAAGTACATTGGCTGTAACTTTCATGCAAAGCTCCTAAAATAGATTTATCAGTGCTATGAACTCCCTGTTCATCAGATACATTCCCTTACCGCTAGCGGTCTCATGAGATGACAGCAATTCGATGGCCTTCACCGGTTCAATCCAGAGCATCTCGATTCCGGCTTTTCTCTCTTCATCGGTAAGTTGTATTTTTTCCGTATAGATTTTGTCTTTTCTCAGTTTGGTCAAAAAATAATGGTTCTCGAAGGTTCTCGTCGGATGGAAAGAGCGGATGATCAATCTTTCTTCGTTGACTTTGACTTTATATCCGGTTTCCTCGAGCAATTCTCTTCTGGCGCACCTTTCCCTGGATTCGCCTTTTTCTCTGGTTCCGCCCGGAATCAAATAGAAATCCTCATCCAGATAATGCAATAAAAGAATCTTACCTTTGTTCATCAGGATTGCTCTCGAGGTCATGATCACTTCATTATTCTTGACATCATCTTCCGTCAAATCATCATCAAAGAGATCGACCGTCTGGATTCCCAAGAATCTATATAATGGATTTCTAACCAAATCAACCACGTAACCTAATGCAAGAATGTAATAGATAGTAGTGAATCCGAGATAGAAATAGTGGTCCCAGGTACTATATATCAATCCCAAGATCACCGCAAACACCATCGCAAAGATTTCACCGGCATATTTGCCTTGACCAAAGGTCAGGTGGAATCTGGTGGCGATAGCCTTGCAGAACTGGTCGATGGCCGGTAAAGGAAAATCGATATAGATCATCAAGTTAAGTCCGAATCCGACCAGGAAACTGGCGATGACCAGATAGAGAATGTTGAAACCGATGTTCAGATTCGCCACAACCGGCATGAACAGGACTTCGACATCGATGACCGCTCCGATCAGAAACGATACCAAAAGCGGGAAAAAGAACATGATGTTCGGTTTTTTCCATAGGATCAGATGAGCCAAGGTCATAAGTGACAAGGCGATAATCGGATTGACATGACGAAACTCGAGGACAGTATTCTCGATGATATTCACCGATACGGCATCCCAGGCGGACATTCCCATATTGGTGGAATAAATCAGCGCCACACTGGTTCCCAACAATACCATTCCGAGTATTGAGAGTAACAACTTCTTCCAAGTCATGCTTTTGACAAATTCGCTGAATTCCCCGAACACAACCAAGAAGATTTTATTTATTTTGTTTTCTTTTTTCATAGAGTAACTCCGTGTATGCAGTAAAAGGCTATCCCTGAGGATAGCCGCTACTATTTAATCAATGCGATGTTCAGAACTTCATCGATGCTGGTCGCATAATGGATCTGCAGCTTATCTCTGACTTCTTTCGGGATGTCCTCGACATCCTTTTCATTTTCGGATGGGATGATGATTTCCTTTAAACCGGATCTCGCCGCAGCTATCGCTTTTTCCTTTAGTCCACCAATCGGTAAGACTCTACCATTCAGTGTGATCTCGCCGGTCATGCCAATATAGCGGTTGACCTTGCGGTTCGAAAGCACTGATATCAAGGATGTGGCAATGGTCACTCCGGCTGAAGGTCCGTCTTTCGGGATGGCGCCTTCCGGAACATGGATATGGAAATCATTCTTTTCAATCATTTCCGGTGCGATACCAAGCTCTTTGGCATTCGTCTTGACATAAGAAAGCGCGGCCATGGCCGATTCTTTCATCACATCACCGAGATTGCCGGTCAAAATCAGCTGGTTTTTGCCCTCATAATAGGTAGCCTCGACTTCCAAAGTGTCGCCGCCTGCTTGGGTATATGCCAAACCGGTGACTACCCCGACCATGTCCTTTTTAAGAACTTGGTTG
>CALMFM010000221.1 GCA_937862575.1 uncultured Bacillota bacterium | reverse complement strand
CCATTTAGATATCGTAGTTATTATTTCGATGAAGATACAGGGCTATATTATTTACAATCAAGATATTATGATCCTGAAGTTGGCAGATTCCTTAACGCAGACGGAATGATAGGAAATGTCTCAAGTGTCATTAGTCATAATATGTATACATATTGTGAAAACAATCCTGTAATGTATCTAGATCCTAGCGGAGAGTTTCCTATTATTTTGGGTATTATAGCTGTTGTATCATTTGTTCTCGCTACATATGCTTTATTTCCAGATATTCAACCTTTACTAAATCCAATATTTAATAATATTGAGATATATGTAGGGTCTCAGAGCGGAGCAAGTGTTGAAGCATTTAATATAGGTGCATCTGCAAATATCGGAATGTATGGGTGGCTTATAGATAAAGATGGTCTGCACAATGTGAATTGGGGATATGAGAATGATTGCACTATATATTCTGAATCCGGATATTATTTAGATGGGAAATATGTGTATTCTCAAGATTATGGTTTTGGGCCTTTTCGATTTCAAGACGAACTCGATAGGACTGAACTTCATTTGGTTATTGATTTTTCATTTGGTGGAGGAGACATTGGTTTGAAAGTTGGAATTGATCTAAATTTCCATGAAATGGTAGATGATTATGTGGACTTGTTTAGAGAGTGGGTGTTAGGAATTGGATAAACTAAAGATTAAATACGTTCTTAGCATTATTATAGACATAATCATTGTTGATTTTTTAGTGTTCTTTTTTCTTATAGACCCTTTTGTAACACTTCCTACCATAGTTCAAAGATTCTTGCCGTTAGTGTTATTCATTTGTTTTTTAGTTCAAGACAAGATTGTTTTTGGACAAAGTATAGGTAAAAGACTACTAGGTATCAGATTGGTAAATAGAACCAAATATTCGGATAAGGTTGATATTCAACAAGTAATAATAAGAAGAACCTTGGAAATGATATACATAACAAAGATTTTCATATGGCGATTGCATATTGATATATCAAAAATAACAAACACGAGAATAATCAATAAGTCAGAAATACACATTTGCGATGACAAGTTGTCTTACATTTTTCCAATGAAAGTTACCAGTAATCTGGTAAAGCAGCAAGTTTATGCATCACTAATTGATTTAGCTATAATATCATGGGTTATGATATTGTATTTTCTGATTGGAATACCTTCGATTAAGAACGTTATAAGCGAAAATGTTTTTAGGATTCTACGTTTTGTACTAAATATAATAATAATATCTTATTTTCTTCTCAAAGATTTTATATATAGAAATAAGAGCTTTGGTAAATTGAAACAAAAAATAGAAATTCTTGATCCGGACAATAATATACCATCAAAATTACAAATTTTATTGCGAAATATTATTGTTTTAGTACTATTCCCAATTGAAATTATATTACTACTGTTGAAATATAAATTAATATGTGACAGAATTACTTATACTCAAGTTAGTAATGAAAAACCAAATAAACGTCATATAAATTAGTTGAAAAGAAATTCTTGTTCATTTGACGCATAATCATATCCAAAGAAAAAATGTTTGGTTTCAGAATACATTCAAGTTTATGAGTATTATGCAAACAATCCGGTTATGTACGTGGATCCTACTGGAGAAGCATGGTGGCATTGGGCAGCGGCGGCAGCAATTGTCGTTGGTTTAGGTGTTGCTACAGTTTTAACTGCCGGAGGTGCAATGGGAGCAGTAGTAGCCCTAACAGCAGTGGCCAATGGGGCAGCTGCATTAACGCCTGGATTGACGTTATTATGTGCAACATTTATTGGCGCATCAACAGCATTAGCAGGAGCAACAATAGTTTCTACTCTGAACTCTGTTAGTGACAGCGGATTTGATTCGGACGAGTTTGCTGCTGGTGGAGAAACCGTCTTAACTTTCACAGTATTTGGGGCTTTTACAGGGTTGTTGAATGGATATAGAATTAACGCTAATACTCAAATAAAGAACAATCCAACAATAAATCAAAAGATAAATAATCAAATGGATAAACGCGGATGGACAAATCAGTCAATAAATAATACGGTACAGAATCCATATAGAACTAGTGATGCTCTAAACAAAGCAACAGGGAATCCAGCAACAGCCTATTTCAATGATGATGGTTCATATGTGGTGGTTGATAACTATACAAATGCTGTAATACAAATAAGCGATAGATATGATCCAAATTGGGTGCCTGATAGCACTATAGAAAACCCATTTACTCCAAATGAATAATTTGAATTATTAAAGAGGAAAATATGAAAGTAATAGACAAAAGATTCCTAGATTTAGGGATTAGACGCAACAACTTGTTGCTTTTTAATAAAGATAATGCATTAGTTATAATTGAGCAGTGCAAAATAATGCGGTTAAGAATTTTCGGTATTGATGCATTTCATTTAGATTCTAAGTGGATTCAACCGTTTTCTGAGTTTAGTTCTGACTATTCAAATATTAAATCCATGAAAACAACTTGGAAAATGGCAAAAGAACACATCATGAAAGTCTCAACTTATGATAATGACTTAGTATATGAAATTGTTTTTGATACGTATTAAAAATCAAAAATAAGAATCTGGATTGGTATGGCTTTTGAACAGCGTGTAATAGTATATGCATATGAATTGAAAATAGGATGTATAATGTATCAGAAAAAAAGTTACTTGTATACATGAGGATATGTTATGCTATGTATGTGGGAACATATTTTAGCCATTTTATATGTTACTTGCATACATTTTACTAGTGGATTTATGTAAAAAGAAAGCAATAGACAACACTCGAGGCATGTTGAGTCTGTCACATTGCTTTCATTGAATAACGCCTAAACTAGGCCTTTTATGAAAATTTAAAGAGATGAAATTCTAATGAAAATTAGAACGTTCATCTCTTTTTTTTTATATTCAGATAGGATTCAGAAAGACCGATTTCTGTTTAACATATTTAAATATGAAACACAATGTGATACAATATGAATAAAGAAAAGACTGTTAACATTTATTTCTATAGATATATTCAAACCCTTTAAATATATTTTACACAAAATATGTTACAGTCTCGTTATTTGTATCAGATTTCATTTTTGGAGTTATTTCACTAAATAGAGTTTACTCATCTAATATAATAGTATTTGGTGATAGCCATTATTACTCGTTTATTTTTTTTCAATTACATATCTTGTATTTTACCTAATTTTGATATTTGTAATTATTTCATTTGTTTATATATCTAACGCAATATACATTTACGTATTACTTTCTATAATCAGTACAGTATTTTTATCGTATATATCATATGAAATTGAGTCCTATGTTTTACAGGGACTACTATCCAATAGCAATTTCGAAAGAATAATTAATTTTATAGGGATTCGGCATACCAGTGCGTTATATTATTCTGTTTCTATTATTTTATTGTGCTTGATTTTGGTTGAGGGAATCATTATACGAAAAGAAATACTTAGTGACACAGAGTGAATGTGTTAGGTGGACAAACTTTACACACCACAATAACAAGGAGGAAATATGAAGAGATTGTTTAAAGTATCTATTATTCTCATCGTTCTAGTACTCTCTGGATGCATACAAAAAAACTACAAAGTTTATGAGATTAATCATACATTCAGCAATGACAATGGGGAAATTATTGAACCATTTACTGTTACAATTAGTAGTAGAAGTGAATTTGAAGAGTTTCGCAACCAGAATATGTTTATCGATGAGGATCTAGAAGATTACAGTAATTTGGAAAGTAGCTTTGATGAAGAGTACTTTCTGAAAAACTCAATAATTGCTGTTGTTTATAGAGCGAGATCTGGAAATGTGGAAGAGGTTAGAATAAAATCTGTGTGTGTAGAATCTGGGACACTATATATAAATGTTGAGCAATTGCCGGAACAAACAGAATCTACGACCGACATGGGAGCACTATTTATGTTCTATATTTCTATAGAAAAAAACTCATTTGAATATCAAGATGTTCAGGTGAGGCTTTTTGAATGAGGCGGTATGGTAAGGCAACACTTTTTGAGACAATTTTCACATTGACTCATGTAATCGATATTCGACCGGAAATAAATACTCCAAATTACTATGAATTCTTATGGTATTATACAATAGTGTAACAAATTTTGTGTAAAATAGAAAAAGGTCTTTCTGAATTTAATAAAAAAAGATAAGATAAAAGAAAGAAGGAAGATCTAGAATGAAAGAAAAAGATTTGAAAGCATATGCAAATAAGCTGATGGAAGAAAAAGACATAAAAGATGTTACACAAAATATGTTACAGTCTCCAAAAAAACCATGGGTAAATATCCATGGTTTTTGATATAATTAGTAGTGGATAAAGAGGACAATTATGAAAAAATATGTGGAAGAAGAATTCTACGAACTTAATGAAATATATGATAGAATGCCATATGATCAACAACTTATAAAAAAACAAAACTTTGTATCTGAAACATTCGCCAAAAATAGGCTTGCAATATCTTTGCTTCCGATAATTGCCAATCCTATGCCGCTGAATTATCGTCATAAAGTAATTGTGTCCGCTACTAATATAAAGACTAATGGCAGATTCAAAATCAGATTGGGATTGTTCAAAGAGGGATCAAAAGATATTATCCCAGGCGTAGTCAATCACATTCACGATAAAGATATTAATTCATTGCTGGTTAATGTAGAAAAAATTTTACAAAAATACAAACTCGAGGCCTATAATTCTAAATATCCAAAAGGAATTATTAAGCATGTTTTAGTAAGAAAATCTTTCTTCAACAAAACCATGATGTTAGTCTTTGTCACTCAAGGTCATATATTTCCAAATCATAAATCAATAATAAAAGAAATAACAGCTTTGCATCCAATGGTCAAGACTGTAATACAAAATATTCATAATATTGATACTCCTGTAGTTATACTTGATAAAAGTCAAGTACTTTGGGGACCAGGATACATAGAAGACAAAATCGAAGAATTGACATTTAGATTATCACCTAATTCATTCTATCAAGTAAATCCGGCTCAGATGATCAATCTATATCAAACCGCGTTGAATTTTGCCAAAATAACACAGGAAGAGGTTGTTATGGATTGTTATTCGGGAATCGGAACGATTTCATTGCTTGCTGGTAAATTGGCTAAAGAAGTAATCGCTGTTGAATCAAATAAGGATGCGGTTAAAGACTCGATGTTCAATAAGAAGGCTAACAATATTGCCAATGTGCTCTTCTTTAATAGCGACGTAGAACAATTCATTTTGAATTATGAAAAAGAAATAGACATTTTAATTATGGATCCAGCTAGAGATGGCGCATCAGTTATGTTTTTAGAATCAATAAAGAAATTGAAACCCAAAAGAATCATCTACATTTCTTGTTTCGTTGAAACTCAAGTAAGAGATTTGATGATTCTTAGAGATTTATATGAGATTGTCAATGTACAACCTGTAGATATGTTTTCATATACAAGCCACATTGAAAACATAGTATCTCTAAAACTAAGAAAAAAGTAATTATTGCTTGCATTTAAAAAGGCGTCAATTTATCTGACGCCTTTACTTTTATTTTTCGCTAAGATTTTCCTTCTTTTGTAATTTAGCTAATTGTTTTTTGATTTCAACTTGATTAAGGAGCATTGTATCGATTTTTTTATGCAGATCCTCTAAAATAATTTCTGCTTTGAGATTCACCTTATAATCATTTTCTGATCTAATTCGATCTTTGGCATCTTGTCGATTCTGACTCATCATAATAATCGGGGCTTGAAGAGCAGCTATACACGATAATATAAGATTCAGTAATATATATGGATATGGATCAACATGGCCAAGTAAAGCAACAGAATTCACAACTATCCACGCAGTCAGTATCAAAATAAAAGTGATAATAAAAGCCCAACTGCCGGCAACCGAAGCTACTTTATCAGATACCTTTTGACCGAAAGATAGTTTTTCATGACTAGCTTGGCTAGTATTTTCGGAAACAGTCTTATCCAGTAAAATATGAAGAGCCTGTTCCTCATTTTCGATAACTTCTATTTCGGATTTTTTAAGTAATTTTTCAATAAGATCAATTTTCCTGTTTTTTTTATCCAAGATATCACTTGCCTTCTATATTATATTGACAAGAATATTATATCACATGTTGCCGGAGCCTTTTAATCAAACGAAAAATATGCTAAAATCATTTAAAGAAACCTATGTTAAGCGAGGTTTATCAAAATGAATGACATTTTTGAATCAGTTAGAGATAAATATAAAAAAAGAAACAAGATATTATTCAACTTCGATAGCCATTGTCTAAAAGAATTGATTAATATTGTATCATTACAAAATCATAGAACAATCATTATGTGGGCATTGGATTGCGCAAATGAATCGATAAAACTATACAATACGATCGCGAAATCAGATAAAATCCTTGAAGAAACAATTCAAACTTGTCGATATTGGGCGCAAGGGCTGGTCAAGATGCCTTTAGCAAAAGCAAAGATATTGGAGTGCCATCGAATTGCGAAAAACACTGATGATATAGTAATAAAATCCCTAGCTCACGCAATTGGTCAAGCGGGATCATGTGTACACACACCAAAACATGCAATGGGAATAGTATTCTATGAGTTAACTGCTATTGTGCATTTAAAAGGAATAGATGATTTTGAAACAGAAGTAAATAACAAGATAGATTACTATAAAATCAGGCTTGATTACTGGATACAAAACATTGATAATATTGAAGTTGCTTGGGCAAAGTTTCTGAAATGATTAAGTTTATTCTAAAACTATTAAGTGAAACAATCATAATCTTCAATTAAATATTGTATAATTGTATATGAGGTGAGAATATGGGTATTTCAACTAATTATGAAGTTAAATTAATCAAAATGACACATTTGGAACAAGACTATTACCAATTTGATTTTACTAAACCCGAAGGATTTTCCTTTGAAGAAGGACAATTTGGCGTTTGGGGTTTTGGCGATACTCCGATAGAAGGTAGAAGACTAAGAGCATTCAGTATTGCATCTTCAAATGAAGAACTATTTTTACGAGTGGGAACCAAAATTGTAGAAGTTCCTAGCGATTTCAAAAAACATATGATTTTAATGAAACCAGGAGACACAATGACTTTGAATGCACCAAAAGGAGATTTTTTGTTTGAAAAATCCATGAATGCAGTTTTTATTGCTGGAGGAATCGGCATAACGCCAATCAGAAGCATGTTGCTATCCAAAGAGCGTCTAGAATCACGTAGAAGAGATTTATTGATATATTCAGAATTGGCTAGCTGTTATCCTTTTAAAGAGGAATTGGAAAATTTGTCTGGCTTAGTAATTAAATACGCTGCAGATATAATACCGACCCAGGATTTAATAAGAAATGCTATAAAAGATAATATGAACGAAGCAATGTACTATCTTTCTGGTAGTCCAGGTTTTGTCACGGGAATTAAAGCTCTATTGGAGCAAAATGGTGTTTTGCCAGATCACATTAGACACGATGTATTCACTGGCTATTGATCAGATAAACAACTGATATTCAAGCATAAATGTTTTGTTTCAGAATAGGAGGCGTATTATGAAGAAAGCACTTATTGCATTAATATTCACACTTGTTATATTTTCGGCGCCACCAATAATTATAAGTTCAACAAACCATTTATGTACATATTGATGTCAGAAACGGGAATTCCAATGTTTATGGGAATTAATTATAGTTTTTAACAAAAGGAGGATTGTATGAAAAAGTTTTTTAATGAGTTTGGAACATTCATCTCCAAAGGTAATGCTTTGGATTTGGCTGTTGGTATCATCATTGGCGGGGCTTTCAATAAAATCGTATCAAGTTTGGTAAAAGATATTATCATGCCTTTGATAGGATTATTGTTTAAAGCAGATATAACTCAATTGGTATGGGTTATGAAAGGAACAAGAACATTCGATGCCATCACGGGAACATATATTTTATCTGAAGATGCCGTCTTGCTTTATTATGGAAACTTCATCCAATCGATATTTGATTTTCTCATAATTGCTTTGGCTATTTTCGTAGCAATTAAATTCATCAACAAATTTAAAGATAAAATCCAGACAGCAAAAGATTTAATCCAAGACAAATTACTAACTAACGAGGAAACAAAATAACAAAAGAAAAGGAAACTAACTTATGAAAACAGCAATTTTTGGTGCCGGAGCCATGGGCACTATTTTAGGCGCGTATATTACAAAATCCGGGTATCAAATCGACTTAATCAATCATAATAAAGATCATGTTGACGGCCTAAAAAAACACGGGGCTCAAGTTGTCGGGAAAATAATATTTACTCAGGAAGTCAAGGCAATGTTACCCGAAGAGATGACGGAAAAATATGATGTTATCCTTTTGATGACCAAACAAATGGACAACAAAAAGATTGTCGAAGGATTACTTCCCTTTTTGGCAGATGACGGTGTAATATGCACCATGCAAAACGGATTGCCGGAATTGTCTGTATCAGAAGTGATTGGTGAAGATAGAACTATTGGCTGTACGATGTCATGGGGCGCTACTTTTGTAGGAAATGGAATTAGTGAACTAACATCTGAAGCAACCAGAGAATCGATGACTTTCAGTATCGGTAAATTTGGAAAGAACATAAGTGAAAAACACTTCGATTATATAGTCAAGATTCTTAATGCTATGGGTGAAGTAAAAATTGAAGATAATTTCATCGGTGCCAGATGGGCAAAATTGCTAGTCAATGCCGCTTTTAGTGGATTGTCGGTTGTTACCGGTGATAATTTTGGAGCAATTACAGACAATAAAAAATCTCGTCTATTGGCATTGAAAGCCATCAAAGAATGTATTGAAGTAGCTAAAAAAGCAGAGATTGAAATTGAACCTATTCAAGGGAAAGATGTTGTTAAACTAATGGATTATAATAACAATTTTAGAAGGTGGATAAGTTTACTGCTATTGCCAATAGCAATGAAGAAACATCGTCTGATTAAATCTAGTATGCTTAGAGATCTTGCCAGAAGCAGACTATGTGAAATTGAAGCAATCAACGGAGTTGTTTGCGCCTATGGAGATAAGGTTGGAGTAGAGACTCCAATTAATGACCGTATTGTAGAGATAGTTCATAAAATTGAAAGAAAAGAGTTGACATCAGACTGGAAGAACATCGAATTGCTAAATGATTTATAGGAGGATTCTAGAATGAAGGTTTTCATAATTGGCGGCACGGGTCTTCTAGGATTGGCTGCCGCAAATAAATTCATCGAAGATGGACATTATGTAACTTCTTTGGCCTTGCCGCCGATTCCTAAGGGAGCTCCAGTATCGCCGAAGACCAATCTAGTATTGGAAAATCATGCTTCTTTATCTGACGATGATTTGTTATCTTATATGGCCGATTGTGAGACATTCATTTTCGCGGCCGGAGTGGATGAACGTCTTGAAAGCAAACCTCCGGTATATGATATGTATTATAAATACAATATTCAACCACTTGGAAGATTGCTAAAGTTAGCCAAAAAGGCTGGAATAAGAAAGGCTATTATTCTTGGTTCATATTTTTCTTATTTTGATCGAACTTGGCCGGAATTGGGCCTATATAAAAATAGCCCTTACATAAGAAGTCGTATAGAACAAGCATCTTTAGCAATGAGTTTCTCTGATGAAAAGATAAATGTTTC
>CALMFM010000220.1 GCA_937862575.1 uncultured Bacillota bacterium | reverse complement strand
ATTATACAATGAAAGCGCTTTTTTAACAAGATTTTTTTTACGTTTTTTACAAAATAATGATAGTATGGACAAATATTTAAAAATATTTGAATGCATAAAAAAAAGTCAGAATAAATCTGACTTTATTTAACTAAATATACCCAACCATCAGGTCCCTTGATGTCTCCAGTCTGAATGCCCGTTAGCAAGTCGTAAAGTTTTCTCGTAACAGGACCAACTTCTGTTTCGCTATAGAACACATGACTCATTTCACCGTAGTCGATACGACCAATAGGTGAGATTACAGCAGCGGTACCACAGGCGCCGGCTTCAGCGAATCTGTCTAAATCGTTAATAGGAACATCGCCTTCGATGGCTTCCATCCCCAAAACGTTTTCCGCGAGATACATCAAACTCATTCTTGTGATACTAGGAAGAATGGATGAAGATTTCGGGGTTATAAATTTATTGTCCCTGGTAATTCCGAAGAAATTAGCCGCACCGACTTCATCGATTTTAGTATGAGTAGATGGATCTAGATAGATAGCATCTGCATAGCCATTTTGTTTTGCAATATGGTGTGGCCATAAACTGGCTGCATAGTTTCCACCTACTTTGACTCTTCCAGTACCATAAGTGGCTGCTCTATCGAAATCGGTTATTAAAAACTTGTTAGGCGCTAATCCGCCTTTGAAATAGCTACCAACAGGCGAACAGATAACGCTGAATATGTATTCTTTGGCAGGTCTTACGCCTAGATTTCTACCTACACCAATGATGAATGGTCTCAAATAAAGAGTTGCGCCGGATCCGTATGGTGGAACCAGATCTTCGTTTGCTTTCACTACTTGAACACATGCATCTAGAAATTTTTCAGTAGATACTTCAGGCATCAACAATCTTTCGCATGAAGCCTTCATTCGAGCTGCGTTAAGTTCCGGCCTAAAAAGTAGGATTTTCCCATCTTTTCTGCGATAGGCTTTTAGCCCTTCAAAAGCCTCTTGCCCATAATGTAGGGCTGGTGAAAACGCTGAAATTTTGATGCAATCATCACCTTTTAGAGTCCCCTCATCCCACTTACCATCTTTATAGTAAGAGATATAATTAGCATGAGTCTCACGGCATTCGAATCCTAGGTTCTTATAATCTTCAGTTGTCAAAATATTTCCTCCAAATCAATAAGTCGTCACTATCATTATAAAGTATGTTAGCGCTTACTTCAAGTAAAAATTTCCCATTTCACAATGAAAGTTTTTTCATAGTTAATTGATTACTCATCTTTTTCGATTAGTTTCCTTAAATCAACCGTAGGATGATTCTCGTAATCAATGACGACTCTTTCCCATGTTCGTATTTTTATCTGTTCTTTTCCTCTAGAAAGCAGATATTCCGGAAGTATAGGAGTCTTGCCTTTTCCACCGGGAGCATTGATTATATAAGTCGGTATTGCCATCCCCGAAGTGTATCCTCGAAGGTGTTCCATTATTTCCATTCCATCATCTACTGATGTATTGAAATGAAGGGTGCCTCTTACTTTTTTAGCGTGGAAGATATAATAAGGTTTGACTCGTATCTTCAGTAATTCTTGATTCAAACATCTCATAACGAATTTGTCATTGTTTATTCCGTTTAATAAGACCGCTTGGTTACCTAAAGGAATTCCGCTATTAGCCAGTTTCTCGCAAGCCTTTTTGCTTTCTTCAGTAATTTCAACCGGATGATTGAATTGTGTATTTATGTAAATAGGATGATATTTTTTCAACATGGTACACAATTTGTCGGTAATTCTTTGAGGCATCGTTACCGGTGTTCTTGTTCCAATTCGGATGAATTCAACATGAGGAATTTCCTTAAGGCTCTTCAATATCCATTCCAAGATTTGATTTGGCATAGTAAACGGGTCTCCACCAGTTATCAATACATCTCGGATTTCATCATTCTCCCTTATGTAGTCAAATGATTTTTGTAATACACTTCTTGAAACAGCACGATCCGATGTTCCGATGTTTCTTCTTCTTTGACAATGCCTACAATACATCGCACATTCGTTTGTAACAT
This sequence comes from uncultured Bacillota bacterium, assembly GCA_937862575.1. Lineage (GTDB taxonomy): Bacteria > Bacillota_I > Bacilli_A > Izemoplasmatales > Hujiaoplasmataceae > 4572-104. The sequence goes on along the minus strand of CALMFM010000220.1, from coordinate 2,616 downwards.
TGATAATCAGACGATCCGGATATCTTCTGGTGATTGCTCCGGCAGGGTTGGTAAATTCTTCAGCCATCGGGTCAAGACCATGGCTTTTATCTTGTAATTCCAATACTGTCGGTATGGCTAAAAGTCGAATGGGATCCATCCTGTTTTCGGTGTTAATTAAGCTGAGATAATATGGTGATATCGCCCAGCGATATACTTCTGAGACTTTCTTTATTTCTTCAGTTTCTTTGTCGCTAATATTCAAAAATTTTCTAAGTGTATCTACATCGCGTATCCGATTCCTCAACTGCCATTGCCAATCGTTCCAGTTAGCTTCGGTTGCGTTCATGATTTTCAATATTTCTTCTTTTCTTTTTTTGTTAATCTCGGTTTTCTCCAAGCCTTTAGGAATATAGGCTCTGGCTTCCAAATAGTCTTGAATTCTCGTCTTAAGTACTCTCGCTCTTTCTAGACTTATTTCTCTCTTGGTTTTCATTATCATTCCCCCTCTCAATATCTAATTATAACATAAAACGGCAGGTTTTTCTACCTGCCGTCTAAGCTCTCATCTGAGATAAAATTTACCTATTAACTATTTTGATATGACTACGGCAAATCCAACGATCGAAAATTGACAATAATTGCGGTAATATAATCAAAACATAGAATAAAGAAGTTATGGCTCCAACCGCAATAATCAAGCCAATTTCAGCTATCGTTGGTATTGAAGAAATGACGCTGATAGATAAACCCGAAATGGAAAACAATGTAGCTGAAGTTATAATTGAAGGTGCTGCATCACTAAAAGCTTTTTTGATGCTTGACTTTTTGTCTTCAGTTTCACGGGTATCCATGTATGTCTTGCTTAGAAGAATAGCATAATCAATCGTAACACCAAGCAAAATAGCGGAAACTATCAGAGTTGCTAGAAATACCATTTCATTGTTTACAAAATAAAGTAATCCCATTGTAAAGAAGACTGATGTTTCAATTACAAGCGGTAATAATATTGGCATCAAGAAATTTCTGAAAGTAATTAATATTATTAACATTACAGCGACAACTGCGATTATCAATACAAGATTGTAATCAAATTCCACTGTATCCTTAATATTATATGCAATTGCAGTTTCTCCCAATAAATATGAATCTTCTAAACCTTTGTCATCTAGCATACTTCGTATTTCTTCATAATATGCAAAAGCAGTATCTCCTTCATAGTCGCTTTGCAAATTAAATTGAATCAAAGCATAGTTTTCTGAGTATAAGTCGTTTGTTATAACCGCAAGAATTAATGGATCACTAATTACAGTTTTATAATAAATGCCTGCTTGAATGCTATCGACAAAGTCGAACGCACTGAGTGATTGATACACTGACGCTTCCATCAAGTCATCCTTAGGCATAATGATTACTACAGTATTTGTTTTTCCAAAGACAGTATCAATGTGGCTTGATTCATCATAATATGTGGTTCCTTCTGAAGCAGCAAAACTCGCGGAACCATATGTATATTCTGCTTGCGATTGGATATACGCTCCCCCGGCAAGAACAACTATCAGCAAACCTAAGAACCAGTAACGATATTTGTTAAGTTTCTCAGCCAATTTTCCTTTTAACAAAGGGCGTGTTCTCTTGACTGTTTTAGCAATCATTGGGGCGAAAATACGAATCAATACAGGTAATAAGAATATAGTAGCTATAAGGCTAATAAGTATCGCTTTAGCAAACACGATACCAATATCCAAACCAATGGAGAATCGCATGAAAATTAAGGCTAGAAAACTTACTCCTGTTGTTAAGGCCGAAGCAAGAATAGGTTTCATGGAATTCTTCTTGGCTAAACGAATTGCCTCATCTGGTTCTTTACCTTCGGCAGTTTCACGATGGTAGGCATTTATCATGAAAATAACATAGTCAAGCGATATTGCAATCTGTAAGACTATTGCCATCGATTTGGTTATGAACGAGATGTCTGGAAGAAAAGCATTGGTCCCTAAGTTGATGATAACAGATACTCCTACTACAATGGCAAATATTACTATGTCAAAGTAGGATCTACTCATCAGTAACAATACTCCAAGCACAATTGGAATACACACAATAGTAATCCAGAATACTTCTCCTTCGATTGTGTTTCTCGTAAAAATGCTTGATACTGCAGTACCGGCGAAATATGTAGTGTATCCAGCATCTTCCAATGTTATTCTAATTTCATCAAGCGTCTCTTCACATATCGGGTCCGCGACATCTGCGGCAATGATTACCTTCATCGCAACTTCGTCATCAGCCACATATTTATCTAGAATAGCCTGGAATTGGGTTTTTGCTTCTAGAGGAAAATAGTTGATTAAAGCAATGAATGCCTCTTGATAGTTGAATCCAAGTGCTAGATAATTAGCTAAGGCAAAGTCTAGTTGAGTCTGTTGCTCAACGGTTAAACCGGAACGGATTATTCCATATGTTAATTCATTGAAATAATCGTCTATAAAAATTACCTTGGCAACGTTCTCAATGCCTTCTATTTCCTGTTTGACTGTTAGAGCTGTTTCCAAATCGGTTTCGTTAATCGAAAAGATGGCGCTACTTAAATCACCAAACTCTTCATTATAAACCTCTATACCGGCTTTAATCTCT
>CALMFM010000219.1 GCA_937862575.1 uncultured Bacillota bacterium | reverse complement strand
TAATACTTCTTCTTGTCTTGGATGAATTCCTCGTCAATGATTTTCCATCCGGTATTTTCCAGGAATACGCGAAGTTGTTCCGACTCGGAATTTGGAGACAAGACCAATCTTCTCACATCTTCCAGGTTGGCTTTGTTCAAGATTCTGGCTATCATTCTGCCACCCATGCCAAGAACACTGACAATGTCAATTTTTTCATTCAGATATGGAAGTCCATCAGCCAAAACAAGGTCAATTAAATCAGACATGTTGCTTGCTTCAATATTTGTTTTAGCATTATCAAGCGGTTTCTGTTTATTGTCGGAAGCAATAGCCGAATAGATAAATCCCTGTTCGATGGCATAAATCGGCAGATAACCGTGATCGGTTCCGCAATCAGCCAGGCAATTGAATCCCTCTAGGTATTTAGCAGCGGTTTTAAGCCGCTCGGAAATCATTTGTGATACCCGTTATGGAAGTCTTTCAGCTTCTTGGAACGGGTTGGTGTTCTCAATTTTCTGATTGCTTTGGCTTCGATTTGACGAATACGTTCACGAGTTACATTGAATTCTTTGCCTACTTCTTCCAAAGTTCTTGATTTACCGTCAAGCAGGCCAAAACGCATTCTTAAAACTTTTTCTTCTCTGTCTGTAAGAGTACCTAAAGCTGCATCAAGTTCTCTTTTCAGCATCTCTTTTGATGTATATTCATATGGTGTCAAGATATCTGCATCCGGAATGAAATCGCCGAGTGAAGAATCTTCTTCCTCTCCGACAGGAGACTCCAGAGAAATTGGTTCCTGAGCGGTCTTTTGGATTGCTTGAACGCGGTCGACGGAGATTCCCATCTCTTCGGCCACTTCTTCTTGAGTAGGTTCTCTCTTTAATTTTTGGGTTAAGGTTCTTTGGGTTCTGACCATCTTGTTGATGGTTTCAACCATATGAACAGGTATACGGATGGTTCTGGCTTGATCGGCAATGGCTCTTGTTATAGCCTGACGAATCCACCAAGTTGCATATGTGGAGAATTTATATCCTTTTGTATAGTCGAATTTACCAACAGCCTTAATCAAGCCCATATTTCCTTCTTGGATTAAATCCAGGAATTGGAGTCCGCGAGAAACATAACGTTTGGCAATTGAAACAACCAATCTCAAGTTGGCTTCGACCAGTTTTTGACTCGAGAATTCTCCTCTTTTGATTAATTCTTCATATTCAGCCAATTCTTCGGATGAAGCCTCAGTTCCTTCTTCCATTTTGGTTTCCATATCCAATTTGGCTTTTTTTGCTCTATCGACCAGAACAGCTAGTTCGTATTCTTCATCGCTGGAAAGAAGTTCAACTCGACCAATTTCCTTCAGATACATTCTTACTGGATCGTCGACTTTAATTGATACGAGTGAGTCAAATGATTTTTCACGCATCAGTTCTTCTTCAATCTCTTTGGAAAAATCTCTTGTCAATTCGATATCATTGTCTTCTATGTCATAGTCGGAGAATTCATCTAGACTAACGGTGTGTTTTTTCTTGTCGGCTTTGTTCTCGACCATGTCAAAGAATTCCTCCGGAAGGATTCCTCTGTTAGCCAAATCTTGGACTAACTCCTCGAAATCCTGTGATTTTCTGTCTATTAAATCGAATATCTCGGCATTTGTCAGATATCCTTTTTGAGTGTGTTTCTCTACCAGTTTCTCAATAATTTGCTTTTTTTCCATTTTTTCTCCCTTCCAATTCCATAATTTGTGAGCTTAAATGCTTTATTTCTTCGTTTATTTCTAGGTATTTATCTCTGTCCTTCTTTGAATCCAATCTACTTAATTCATCTTTAAGATCAGCCACAGTCTGGCGATGTTTTGATGACATAAGCATCCGAATGCAAGACTGGAGATCTTCCATTGCGAATTCATATTTCTCATTGACATAACCTTCAAGTAAATTGACGGATTCCGTAGTCAAGCCAGAACGCATCGCAATCAAAGGAGTCGTTGTCCATTCCTTGATTTTATCAAGTGCAGTTTGCATCAATGCGCGAATATTCAAGTTTGTAAAATACATTTGCTGAATATGGGCATCAATCAATTTTCGGTATTCTTTGTCTCTTAGATAATAATTCAAGACGGCAATTTCCGCCTTTTCATATTTAGGCATCGCCGTTTTTGTCAAGACTGTTCTATTGACTTTCAGACGGTAATCTTCAAGTATTTTCTCATCTATTTGAGTTTGATGGTAATCGCCTAATAAAGTATCATAATTGATATTGGATTCTGCAGCGAAACGCTTCAAATATATTTCTCTAATCATTCCGGAAGTTTTTCCAAAGAAATCAAATAATTTATTTTTTGCATCTTCGATTTCCGCTGGTTTGCTCAAGTCTTTATGTCCGACAATCATCTTATACACGAATTCGAATCTATCGAGCTGATTGTTATCGAGAAAATCCTTGAAATCACGATGTTTGGTTATATATTCATCCGGGTCCATATTGTCAGGTAATGAAACTACCTTGACATTCAATTTGGCGTTTTCCAGAATCCGTATTGCTTTATACGTGGCTTCTTGACCAGGCTTGTCACCGTCATAACAAATAATCACATTATCAGTTTGTTTCTTAACTAGCATGGCTTGGTCAATAGTGAGCTGTGTTCCCATTGAACAAACTGCTTCTTTGACGCCTGCCATATTAGCCTTGATTACATCCATATAACCTTCCATCAATACAATACGGTTATTTGTTCTGATAAAAGGCATGGCTCTGTATAGATTATAGAGTACATGTGATTTTGAGAATATCTCGGTGGCTGAAGTGTTAACATATTTCGCCGGGTTGGTGTTATCGTTGAAAATACGACCACTGAAAGCAACGACCCTGTTCATTTCATCTCTTATCGGGAACATGATTCTCGATCTAAACAAGTCATAATAACCTTCCTGGTTGCTCTTGTTTATCAGACCGACATTCAAAAGATCGAGCGGTTGAATTTCTTTTGACAAGTGATTAAATAAATCGTTATTTTTATTAGGAGCGTATCCCAATTCAAATTCCTTGATTGTATCCAGATCTAGTCCGCGCTTCATCAGGTAGTCAAGCGCTGGTTTTCCCGAGTCGATGTTAAGAAGATTCAAGGAATAGAATTCCATGGCCTTTTCATTGGTCTTGTAAAGATTGACATTCGATTTCGCAGGGAAGTTGCCTTCATCAAGTTCCAAATCGATATGATATTTGTCAGCCAGATATTGTAGTGCTTCCATGAAGGAAATGTTCTTATATTCTTGGATAAAAATAATCGAATTTCCTTTTTTGCCACATCCAAAACAGTTGAAAATCTGACGCTCTTTACTAACGAAAAAAGAAGGCGTTTTTTCACTGTGGAAAGGGCAGAGGCCTTTCATGTTTTTGCCTGCCGCCTGAAGCGGGACAAACTCGCTAACCACATCCACAATATCAGCCGTATCTTTAATTAAATCGATTGTTTTTTGGCTGATGCTTGCCATTGATTCACCTTCTTCAATATTTTGTTATTTTTTTAATTCTATTCTAAGAAATTCGTTGAGGTTATCCAATGATACTCTGACTTGTTCCATCGTGTCTCTTTCCCTGATAGTGACAGTGTCATCTTGCAGGGTTTGTTCGTCGATGGTCACACAATATGGAGTACCAATAGCGTCAGCACGGCGGTAACGACGGCCGATGTTGCCGGTATCGTCATATGTGACTTCGAAGTCCTCAAGCAATTGATTGTAGACTTCTTCAGCTTTGTCCCCTTGATATTTCTTGACCAAAGGCAGTACGGTTATCTTAATCGGAGCCAAAGCTCTTGATATACGTAGAAGAGTTCTCGTTTCTCCATCGGATAATGTTTCTTCTTCAAGGTTATCTATCAGTATCGCCAACAATAGTCTTTCGACACCCAGTGCCGGTTCAATTACGTAAGGTAAATAACTTTCATTAGTGTCCGGATCAAGATATTCTAGTTTCTCACCAGAGTATTCCTGATGTCTTCTCAAGTCGTAATCCGTTCTTGAAGCAATACCCCATAATTCATCAAATCCCCAAGGATAGTTATAGAGGATATCGGTTGTCGCATTAGAATAGAATGAAAGTTTCTCTTTCGGATGGTCATATAGTTTAACGCTTTCCTCTTTCAATCCGGCTTTTTTAAGAAAAGCAAGCGCGAATTTCTTCCAATAAGCAAACCATTCAAGCTCGGTTCCTGGTTTACAAAAGAATTCCATTTCCATTTGTTCGAATTCACGGGTCCGAAAAATGTAGTTACCCGGTGTTATTTCGTTGCGGAATGATTTACCAATCTGTCCGATTCCAAAAGGAACTTTCTTTCTGGAAGTTCTTTGTACGTTCTTGAAATTCAAAAAAATACCTTGTGCCGTTTCCGGTCTTAGATAGATATCGTTTATTGATTCGGTTGTGACACCTTGATGAGTTTTGAACATCAGGTTGAACTCACGAATAGGGGTGTAGTCAAAACCGCCGCAAACAGGACATTTGATCTTGTTCTCTATGATGTAGTCATACATCTGTTGGTAATCCCAACCGTCGGCATCGACTTGATTCTTGGTAGCTTGAGAAATCAGATTGTCGGCGCGATGTCTTGATTTGCATTGCTTGCAATCCATCAAAGGATCCTTAAATCCGCTGACATGTCCAGTCGCTTCCCAAGTTTTAGGGTTTAAAAGAATCGATGAATCCAAACCTACGTTTAACGGATTCTTCGATACAAATTCTTCCCACCATAATTTCTTTATGTTGTTCTTCAGGCTAGCGCCTAATGGACCGTAGTCCCAAGTATTGGCCAGTCCTCCATAGATTTCCGAGCCTTGGTATATAAAGCCATAACGCTTGCAATAAGCGTTCAATTGATCTAGATTATAACTCAAATTCCTCATCCTCTCACGTTTTTAGTACATATTATACCATTATAATTATAAATATATTACTATGTAATGTCAAGGTAACCGAAATATTATGCTAATATTTCAAGAAAAAAGAACTTATCAATAACCAATAAGTCCTGTGAGCATCTTTCTCGAGTTGCTCCTGAAGCTAAGATGGTATTCATAATAGCGATCGATTGTGGTTCTCAATTCTCGCAATGTATCTATCTCAAATACCAATTTATGTGGGTTCTGTAAATCGTAGTAATAAAGTTCTTTCATTAATTCCACCACTGAAGGAGAAACATCTTTTTCTTCGCTTTGTCGATGGTCAGGACAGCACATTCCGCCTTCTTTTATCGAGAACTTCAAGTTGTCTGTTCTATCGCATTCAACACAATGTTGAAACAAAGGATTGACACCAAGAAGATTCAGCAATTTCAATTCAATCATGTTGAAATAGGGAATGTAATCTTCTTCAGATTCCACTATCTTCAAAATCTTGATTATGAAGTTCAGGAATTTCTCGTGGTCATGGTCATGACTCGCAAAAAAATAGATTATTTCCAAGATGTGCTGTGCGTATGTGAACTTCTCCAGATCATCTTTTATCAGGTGAAAATCTGACATGACGTCTCCGTCTCTTAAAGTCAATAGCTCTTTTCCTGAAACATGTAGTCCAACTTGATTCATTACTCTTGTTAGATTAAGATACGGACTTTTCATGTTCCGATTTCCATGTATCAATACGCTTCTCAACCCTGAAGTGGTATATATTTGAACAATTTTGGAACTTTCTTTGTAATCCAATTTTTTTAGGATAAGACCCTCAATGTACTCCAAGTCAATCACCCATTTTGATCAGGTCGATATCCGAAGTTCTTTAGATAGTGCTCGCGGTTTCGCCAGTCTTCTTCAATTTTGACAAACAGTTCAAGAAATACATGTTTCTGTAATAATTCCTCAATGTCTTTCCTGGCTGCCATGCCGATACCTTTCAGCTTTCTACCGTTTTTGCCAATGATTATACCTTTTTGGGATTTTCTTTCGACGACGATCGTGGCCATGATGTTGATGATATCCTTCTTCTCTTTGAATTCATCGAGATAAACCATAACTGAATGTGGTACTTCATACTGTGTGTATTCGAGAATTTTTTCTCTGATAAACTCTTGAACCAAGAAGGTCTCAGGACGATCCGATATTTCACCTTCCGGATAGAACTGCGGTCCTTCATGAAGTTCCTTCTTAATATCTGACAGCAACCGTTCTACATTGGTTCCCTTCAGGGCTGATATACCAAAAACGCCTTTGAATGGAAAATGATTCTTGTATGTTTCAATAGCGCTTTCCAATCTTGGTAAATCTTCGATTGTATCCATTTTATTTACAACCATGAATACCGGTGTCTTGATTCCTTTAAGGTTGTCAAGAATACCTAAATTGTAGTCTTTAATATCATCATATGCATTTACCAAAAACAGTACTAAGTCAACTGATTTAACAGTTGCCAATGCGGCAGATGACATATATTCCCCTAATTTGGTTTTAGCTTTATGAATACCAGGCGTATCCATGAAAACAATCTGTGATTCCTTATCATTGAAAATACCGGAAAATACATTCCGGGTAGTTTGTGGTTTATTGGAGACTATCGCTACCTTCTGACCAAGTATTTTGTTCAGAAGAGTTGATTTTCCGACGTTAGGTTCGCCGATTATCGATACGAATCCTGATTTGAACATTACAGATCCTCTTTTGTAAATCCGAATGGCAATAGATCTTTATTCAGTATTTCTTGGAATTCTCCGGTGCTAGTCGCCAAAATAACTGGTGCGTCATCTTCCATCAGTTCTCGGATAACTTGCCGACAAGCGCCGCAAGGCGACACGAAATAGTCCTTGTCGGTATAAACCATAAGTTTTTCGATATCTTCCTTTTTGTATCCCTGTGAATACGCAGAGAACAAAGCGCTTCTTTCGGCGCAATTGCTGAGACCGTATGATGCATTTTCAACGTTAACTCCAGTCACTATATCGCCATTCTTCATTTTAAGAACAGCCGATACTCTGAAATTAGAATATGGAGTATAAGCATTTTTGATATTTTCTCTAGCGATTTCAAATAATTTATTCATGAGTTCACCTCTTGTATTTTGATTGTGTCATAATTTCGTTTTGAACCAAATTCATTTCCGCATTGTCTTCATCTGTGATATGGTCATATCCGAGACAATGAAGGAAGCCGTGAAGCGCTATGAAAGCCAGTTCGTAGTCAAATGAATGTTCCAATTCTTTTGCTTGTTCCGTTACTTTTTCTATCGAGATGAAAACATCTCCGATTTCATATGGATCGGAATCATTTTCGAAACTTAAAACATCTGTCGGGTTATCAATATTACGATACTGCCGATTGAGTTCGTGTATCGAATCATTATCCATCAGCACTACCGAAATAATCATTTTTTCAACCAGTTTTAGATGTTTATAGCCTAATTTAATAGTGTTGTCTATTATTTTTTTATATTTTATATCATTGTCGAATTGATTGATGAAATTAATTCTTATCATTTTCGAACCTCTTGATGATTGTTTGGACCAAAGGATGTCTTACAACGTCTTTTTCATCGAAATAGAGAATCTCTACCGAATCGATTTCCTTAAGTATTTCCGAAGCCTTTACTAAACCCGAAACCATGTTTCTTGGCAAATCGCTTTGGGTTATGTCTCCAGTCACAATCATTTTGGAACCAAAACCAAGCCTTGTAAGGAACAGTTTCATTTGATTGATTGTTGTGTTTTGAGCTTCGTCCAAAATTACATAGGCGTTGTCCAAAGTTCTACCGCGCATATATGCCAGAGGAGCTATTTCAATGATTCCTTTTTCGATATACTCAGTGGTTTGTTTAACTCCGAGAATCTCATACATGGCATCATAAAGAGGTCTTAAATATGGGTCGACTTTTTCTTTGAGATCTCCTGGCAAGAATCCAAGATTCTCTCCCGCTTCAACTGCCGGGCGAGTTAGGATTACCCTTTTTATGGCGTTTTCCTTTAATTTCTTCAAAGCTGAAAGCACCGCTAGATAAGTCTTACCAGTACCGGCCGGACCAATACCGAAAATGATGGTATTTCGTTCGATGGCATGCACATATCTTTTTTGGTTAAGCGTCTTTGGGTATATCGGTTTTCCACTGAACGTTTTTATTATCTCCAAGCGATTTACGAACAAGGCGATGATCTCATCTTCAGAGCTTTCTTCCAAAAGCTGTTTGATGTAAATGATATCTCTTTCTCCAAATACGATATGGTGCTTCACTAGTTTTATCAGGATATGAAATATCTTAGTAAGTTTTTCGATGATTGCCACATCTTGACTGTCAATCATGATATCCTTGTTATTGGAATAAATGTCGACGCTGAAAAGACGTTTAAGTAACTTCAGATTCTTGTCGCTGGAGCCGAACAGTTCAATCAGTTCGTTATTGTTTTCCAGATTGTTCTCCAATTTGATGATATTAGTCACTTATATCAATCACTCCTTTGATTACATTATATCACATAATGGCTTGATATAGATATATATTCAACTGTTTTGGATAGAAAAAATAATGACAATTCCTTGGTAGAATTGTCATTCGCATATGAATATTAGACTTTCTTACGGCCTTTGTTTGCACGAGCTTTTAACTTCTTTGTAACGCTTGGTTTTTCGTAATATTCTTTTTTACGGGCTTGAGCTAGTGTACCGGCACGTGATACATCGCGTTTAAAACGACGAAGAGCGTCTTCGATTGTTTCGTTTTCTCTAACAACTGTTTTTGCCATTGCTTTCACCCCTTTTCTATACCATAGACATTATACTAAATTATAATATGTTTGTAAACTAATTTTTTTCCAAGATTGTTTTAATTTGGCTTTTTTTATGGTAAAATGTTAATAATTGATAAATATCGCAAAATTTGGACAAAATGAGGTTGATAAACATGAGATTTCTATCGTTTTTTGATAACTTGAACCTAACCACTATAATTATTATTGTGGTGGCTTTCATCGTCGTTATCATTATCTTGGCTGCGTTGATTAACTCCGGTAAATATGTTTCAAGATACAAGAATTTTTATCGCAAGATGGACAAAGCCATAAACAAGAAGTTCAATGGCAATATTCTCAACGAAAACATAGTCAACCAATATGCCAGAGATCACACCAACACTTTTAAGTCACTGAAGGGCAAAGGCAAAAGCAAGGTAAAGAAGTATTTCGAATACTATGTGAAGAATATTCCTGAACTTGTGATGCTGAAGAGTTTTACTTCTTCTGACAAAAACAAGAATCAAATTACCATTTTGTTACTAGATGAATACGATAAAGTTTTGTATACATGGCACAAAGGCAGAAAAACCAAAGGCCTCATAAAAGCCTGCGATAAATACCAGATGCTGACAGCTTATATCGGATTTTTGTTTGAACTTCCTCTGAATATTCACGAAGGGGCTCCATATAGATTCACAAATCATGACAATGAATATGTCCTGACTTACAAGATTGTGAAGAATGCCAAACAAAAGAAACGCAAGGAAAAAGAACACAAACTTTCTAAAAAAGAATTGAAAGCTCAAGCAAAAGTTGCTAAGACAAAAGAAAAGAAAGCTAATAAGAAACGAAGATAGTACCTACCACGCTTAATGGCGTGGTTTTTTTATGTAACTTTATACGATAATGGATTGTCTTTTAATTTGATTTATGATAATATTTTGAATATCAAAATAAATAGAGAGGTTATTATGAAAAGACTACATTTTATAGTTGCAATATCAATTCTGGTTTTTGGTTTTATTACAAGTATGTTTGTTCTTCATACTCCTGTAGCCAACGAGAGGTCTGATGAGAGTTTCAATGTTCTACATGTATTGGAACATCTTAGCGTCATTTCCGAAGACCAGCATTCGGTCTTTGATCCAGAGAACCATGAGACAGTCAGATTATATCTCAAAGGTCAACTCGAAGAATATCTTGGCTCTGCAAATGTTTATGAGATGGACTACCCAGGTAGCGCTACAGGAGATGACATTGACTACGACATCCATAATCTTCTTGGAGTGATCGAAGGAGCTAACGAGACAGGAATCATGTTAGTTGCCCATTATGATTCAAGAGGGCATATCGGTAGATCCGGTGAACTTGGAGAATCATACGGCGCTGCCGATGACGGATACGGTTTGGGCGTTCTCCTGGAAATCGCCAGATTGTACGCTGATAGAGACCTGACGAATTCAATTTATATACTGATTACAGACGGTGAGGAAACTGGACTGTACGGTGCTGCAATGGCTGCTCAAGAAACAGAATTGATGAGCAAGATAGGCTTTGTCATCAATGTTGAAGCAAGAGGTGTAACCGGTCCGGCGGTAATGTTTGAGACGAGCACCAACAACAACATAGTGTTAGATTTCTATAGAAACGCCAACTATGAAGTAAGTTACAGTCTGGCTACCGCGGTTTATACTGTTATGCCTAACATGACAGATTTCACTGAATTCTTGGCTATTGGCAAACAAGGAATTAACTTTGCCGTTCTTGATAACCTTTATTATTATCATACGCCTTTTGACAACTATACGAATATTGATCCTTCAAGCATCCAACATTATGGTGAACAGATTGTACCGTTGGTTGAGGAGTTTGTCACAAACTCTGAATATAGCGATGTTGACTACTTTGTAGGAACTGAAAACGCAGTGTTCTTTACTCTTTATTCCAATGTATTTGTCAGCTATACCGATACTTTCGCACAGGTAGTTCATCTTCTACTGTTGTTTGTATTTCTAGGACTAGTAGTATGGATGTTCTTCAAGAAAGATTTAACAACTAAACAACTTCTAATGGCATTTGTATATATTATCGGTTTACTAGTTTTGGTTGTGCTGTCTGGTCTATATCTATCCAAATTCATCGCTTTTGTCGGTAGTGTTCCTTGGAATCTGACTTACGTAAGAATGGAAGGCACTGAATTGCCGACAGTCTTATTCATGTTAGTATTTGTATTTGGATCTGCTTATTTATATAATCGCTTCATCAAGAAACCGGGAAGCAGAACCGCCTTCTTGATTGCCGGAACTTTCATGAACTTGTTACTGGCAGTTCTGACCGGTTATGCATTAAGCGGTGCTTCATTCCTATT
>CALMFM010000218.1 GCA_937862575.1 uncultured Bacillota bacterium | reverse complement strand
AATATTATAAATTAATTAATAATGAATTACAAGCGACATATTTATCCTTGAAAAGTGCTTAAAAGTGTCGTGTCAAAAAATAAACGTCTAAATCTAGACGTTTTAATCTCACAAATTCTGCGTAATCACAAATCTTACAAAAAAATTATTTTATTAATTTTATTAGCACTGCAGTGTAAAGCGAAAAATACACCTAGATAAGTGGTATACCTATTAATAATTGAAACAAAGTGGATATACGAGGTGTTGACATGATGGAAGCTATGAATACTCATTAATGCTCCTAATGATGAATTCACTAAGCCACTCTCCATTTTACAATTTGTATTTCATATCAAAAGTTTTTCCTGGCTTTTGAGTAAGTCAACAAGAAGATATTGTCTTTATTGAAGAGCGACTTGAAAGCATCTAGATTCTCTGGCTTCAGATTAAGTATATGGTCAAGATAATGGTCTACACGCACGTTTTCACTTACGCAGTTGCATAAGAACTCATGCGAACGCGAAAGGCTGTCAAACATCGTTATATAGTTGCCGAGAATATTCTTTTTATTTACTTCGAAGAATTCTGAGTCAAGTGGTAGTTCGGAGATTTGATTCAATATCCTATCCATTGTCTTAATATACCGTTTGACTTTGTTGGTTTGGATGAATACATCAAAGAATCCGAATTCTCTTTCGAGTGTCAGCTTGGTAAAAAATGAAACATTCATCAATTTCTGTTTTTCCAGATAATCGAAGGTATGAGATCCAAGACTGAATGCGTTGGCCACAATCGATCCAAATCCGATGTGTAGAGACTCGCGATCTTTCGTTTTCAAAATATCTTGAGGTATTTTTACCGCAAAGGTAATCATATTATCTGGCAAATCATATATTTTCTTGATTTTGTTATGTATTCTTCTTGGTTCTTCATGGACTATTCTTTTTATCTTTTTGAATTCTGGCCATTCTTTCTTATTATAAGAATGATTGTTTAGATATGATAACATATTATCTTTATCGACATTGCCTGTAATGACTAGAGAACAATTCTGTGGATGGTAGAACCAAGCGAAGGCTGACTCAATCTCTTGTTTGGTTATTCTTCTGACTTCACTGACTTTACCGCCGACGTCGGAGGTGATGCTATAATCGGAATACATCATTTTCATCAGGTTTTGATGCATGTCAAAATGAACGCTGTCGTCTGACATTGTCAATTCATGGATGATTATTCTTCGTTCTTTTTCCATCACTTCATCCGCTATCTGGAAATCTCGGAAGTTTTCCAGAAAATAATCAAGAAGATAATAGACATGATTTATGGTCTTGAATTTATAAGCAGTCATGCTTTGTGATGTGAAAGCGTTGATTTCTGCCCCAAAATCCGCAAAAATCTCGGGTAGATTAATATTACCGTTTTGAAACATTAGATGTTCGAGAAAATGCGCTACTCCTGAGGATAATCTCTTTTTCTCGTCACCCACAAAGAAGTTGAGATCGCTTCCGCCAAAATCAACCTGGAAAGAGACCAGGATGTTGTGGAAGTCCGGCTTTGGATGGATAGCCACCCTAAGTCCGTTGGTTAAGGTTGTTTGAAAAATGGTCTCATCTTTTAACGCTTTGATTTCAAGCATGTCCGTTACCACCTTTCGTATTTATATAAACAGTATCTAGAACCAAACTCTTGGCAGCTTGTATGATATCTTCTCTTGTAATGTTCTCATATTTCTTGATTCGGGCTTCCAAGTCATATTTCTCATTGAATAACTGGAAAGACTTGATATGTTGCAATAAATATATCGATTGAGAATCGTTTATCGAATTGATTGAATTCAGTGCATCAGTTTTAGCCTGTCTAAACAAAGTATCGCTGAAGTCTCCAGCAATGATTTCCGACAATGCGATCTTCACCTTTTCGATCACTATATCTTCTTTGCCGAAATCGCAGATGATTGGCACGACGATCATGTTCTCTTCCGGAAGATAATTAGAGTCGACATAATAAGCCAGATGGCTTTTTTCTCTAATGTCCATAAATAACTTCGACTGATCAAATCCCCCGAAAATATTGTTAAAAACGGACATTGCTGGATGCATGTCGCTGAAATAACCGATATCGGTTTGGAAGCCGATGAAGATTCGCGCTTGACTGACATCTCCATATTCTTTGACTGTTTTCGGTTCTTTCTCAGGTGTGTATGGATATGCCCTGAAAGAAGTTTGTAATTTATTGTTCCCGATTTTTTGAGAAAAGTTGTTCTCAATGATCTTATCCATCATCGCCTCGTCAAAATTACCGGTGACATAAAGAGAAACCATGCTTTCAGTCAAAAGCCTCTCATACGAATCGGTCAAGGTCTCAAGTGTTACTTCGTTCAAACGATCATTGTCCGGGAAATTATATTGTAATCCTGGTTTGTCTTCGTAATATACTTGTGAAAATCGATAGAAAGCATACATGTCCTTAATTGATTTCATTATCCTAAACGATTGTTTAGCCTCATCCATCTGGTCTTTCCAGACTTTTCTAGTCAATTTTCCTTCTCTCATCTTCGGGTTGACGATCACTTCATTCAGGAATTCGAAAGCTTTCTCAGATAAATCGCTACCGTTTCCAATATAAATTTCATTAGGATATGTCACAACGAATTGATTGATGACATTGGCTCCAATCGTCATCACGTTTGAATAAGCATCAAGTCCATAAAGCGAGGAAAGGTAGCGGTATTTCTTAACAAACGTTGGATATTTCTTCATATTGTCGACAAGTATGTTACTTAAAAAATAGCGTTCGTTGATCCTTTCGGTTCCAGCAGAATGGGTAAAAACAAACGACCAGGTAATCGTCTTGAATTTGGTAGATTTGATATAGTATACGTCGATACCATGAATATTCTTCTTGATCGGTTGGTCCATGCTCACCTCAGAAAAAAAGGGAATGAATCCCTTTACTCAGCTAATTCCAATGCAATTTTCATCATATTTGTAAAAGCTGTTTGGCGTTCTTCGGCCGTTGTGACCTTATGTGTTACCAATGAGTCGGATACGGTAAGTAAGCAAGCTGCTTGCTTGCCAAGAACTTTGGCATTGTTGAAGAGGGCAAACGATTCCATTTCTACACCGATGCAATTGTGTTTTTCGAATATTACGGTGAAGTCAGGATTCTCTCTATAAAATACATCGGACGAATGAATTCTTCCGGTGTGGATAGGAATATTCAATCTTTTGGCTGCGTCCTCAAGTTCTTTGTTTAATACGGGACTAGCAGCCAGTACATTGCAATTCTCCCCGCTTTGAACTAAAGCGTAAGTCGATTCGGAATAAGCTTCAGAGACCAATACCGTATCATATAAATCAAGTTCAGGTGAATAAGCGCCACAAGAACCGATGCGGATGATTTTTTCGACGCCGAAAAATTTGTAGAGTTCATAAGAGTAAATGCCGATTGAAGGCATGCCCATTCCTGAACCCATTACAGTTATTCTCTTGCCGTTATAGTTTCCAGTGTATCCGAACATGTTTCTGACTTCATTGATTTGGATGACGTCAGTAAGGAAAGTGTCTGCTATGTATTTAGCCCTGAGCGGATCTCCAGGCATCAGGATAGTTTTGGCGATGGCGCCGTCGGGTGCGTTAATATGCGGTGTGTTCATGTCATACTCCTTTTACGCTCTCGATTTGGTCGAGAACGTCTTTTATATTGACCATTGAGAATGAATAATCCGTTTCCATCAAATTGCCTTGGAATGTGATCATTTTGTTTTTATACTCGAACAAATGTCTGTTTATCTTGAAATC
>CALMFM010000217.1 GCA_937862575.1 uncultured Bacillota bacterium | reverse complement strand
GAAATCAACGTAGATATTCCGGAAACAGTCAGAGGGCATAAGGTTTTCGTGATTCAATCGACGAATTCTCCGGTTAATGAAAGAATAATGGAACTATTGATTATGATTGATGCGCTAAAAAGGGCATCGGCCAGAGAAGTCAATATCGTAATGCCGTATTATGGTTATTCAAGACAAGACCGAAAGGCCAAAGCAAGACAACCTATTTCAGCTAAACTTATTGCAGATCTTTTGCAAAGAGCCGGGGCCGCAAGAGTCATAGCCATGGATCTCCATGCCGCTCAGATTCAAGGATTTTTCGATATACCAATCGACAACTTTCGCGCCATGCCATTGATGTCTAAATATATTTTAGATAAACACCTTGAGGATATCTGTGTTGTTTCACCTGACCACGGCGGCGCCACCAGAGCTAGAGATTTGGCTAATATTTTACATTCTTCAATTGCAATCATAGATAAAATGCGCCCAGAACCGAATGTGGCTTCAGTTATGAATATCATTGGTGAAGTCAAAAATAAAAATTGCATCATCATCGACGATATGGTAGATACGGCCGGTTCAATTTCTGCTGCGGCTTATGCACTTAAAGACGCAGGAGCCAAGAAGATTTATGTTTGTTGCACACACCCTCTTCTTTCCGGAGATGCACCTAAGAGAATCATGGAAGCACCAATTGAAGAGTTGATTTGCACCAACACGATTGAATTGAGCGAAGAGAAGAAAGTAGCCAAAGTAACTCAGCTTTCAGTAGCTAATTTGCTTGGTCAAGGCATCATAAATATTATCGATGACCAAGGAGTATCATCGTTATTCAAATAAAATAAGAGAATGTTTACAAATTTTCTTATTATGTTATAATATAATAAATCAATGAGCGGAGAAGTAAGATATAACTTTTGGCACAGCGAACAAGGGTTGATGAGAGCCTTGTACAAAACCTATCCGAATAACACCGTGAGAGACAGAAGAATCAAGTAGAACTGTACGTCATTCCGCGTTAAGGATTTCAAGAGCCATTGCAAAATGGAATTAAGGTGGTACCACGGAAAATTTCGTCCTTTTTTACAAAGGGCGTTTTTTATTCCACAAAATGGAATATTATATATCTAGGAGGGATTAGTATGGACATAAGAATAAAAGAGTTATATTCTAAGGCTAATAGTCATCAAGGCGAAGCGGTCAAAATCAAAGGATGGATTCGAAATAATCGAGATCAAAAAGAATTCGGATTCATAGATTTGAATGATGGCTCATGCTTCGAGACTTTGCAAATAGTATATGAAAGCAAAGTATTGGAAAACTATAAAGAAGTTTCAAAATTGAGAGTTGGAGCTTCTATTGAAGTTACCGGCAAGGTAGTTTTGACTCCTGAATCTCCGCAACCCTTTGAAGTAAAAGCTACTGCGGTTGAAATGATAGGTGATAGCCTTGAAGATTATCCAATCCAGCCAAAGAGACACACAAGAGAGTTTCTGAGAGAAAACGCTCATTTACGTGTGCGAACCAACCTTTTCCATGCCGTTTTCAGAGTTAGATCGGTTGTATCACACGCAATCCACAAATTCTTCCAAGATCGTAACTTTATTTATCTACACGCCCCGATAATAACATCCAGCGATGCCGAAGGTGCCGGAGAGATGTTCCAAGTAACAACTTTAGATTTTGAAAACCATAAGGAAGTAGACTACTCAAAGGACTTTTTCGGTAAAAAAGCCAACCTAAGCGTTAGCGGACAACTACAAGCCGAAGCATATGCATTGGCTTTTCGTGATGTTTATACTTTCGGGCCGACATTCAGAGCCGAAAATTCAAATACGAAATTACATGCATCGGAATTTTGGATGATTGAACCCGAAATTGCTTTTGCTGATTTAAAAGACGATATGAAATTAGCTGAAGATATGGTTAAATATATTATCAAAGATTTATTTGTCAGATGTCCATCAGAAATGGAATTTTTTGATAAGTTTGTTGAAAAAGGTTTGATTCAGAAGTTAGAAAAAGTTATCAAAAGCGATTTCAAGGTAGCCACACATAAAGAAGCGATAGATATTTTGCTTAAAAGCAAAGTCAATTTTGAAAATAAACCTGAGCACGGCGAAGATTTGGCCACTGAACATGAAAAGTACTTAACAAATCATTTTGACGGTCCGGTATTTATCATAGATTGGCCAAAAGATATCAAAGCATTCTATATGAGACTCAACGATGATAACGAAACTGTCGCCGCCATGGATCTCCTTGTTCCAAAAGCCGGAGAATTAATCGGCGGGTCTCAAAGAGAAGAGAGACTGGACATACTTGAAAAAAGAATAAAAGAAATCAACATGGACGACAAAGACCTATGGTGGTATAAAGATCTACGCAAATATGGCGGATGCAAGCATGCGGGATTTGGAATCGGTTTGGAGCGAATGATAATGTATGTAACGGGAATTGATAACATCAGAGATGTTTTGCCTTTCCCGAGAACACCAAAAAACTGCGAATTTTAATAGGAAGATATAATGAGAAAATTTTTGGCGTCAATCTTTATGGTGCTCTTGATTTTTCTGGTTAGTTGTTCAACACCCTCACAAACCACGAGTGAAAATCCGACTTTAACCACTGAAAGTCTCGGCGCCCAAATAAGCGAATTAAGCAATCCGTATAATATTGCTTTATTCGTTACGGCCGATATGACAACGTCAGTAGGTATAAACTTTGAATTACCGGAAGACACAAGTGGATACGTGGAATATAGAGAAGTCGGAGATAATCAATTTACATCAATAAAAGCATCGAAAAAAATTAGAGATTTTTCAATTACTGAAGCTTATTTGTATGAAGCCACATTGACCGGATTGACTCCGGATACTGTCTATGAATATAGAGTCGCAAGCGAAGGCAATACTGTGGTTGGAGATATTAACGAATTCAAAACCATCGCGGAGAATCAAGAAGAATATACTTTCATGTTCCTTGCTGATCCTCAAGAAAATGCGGAAACAGGATATATGGCTTATGCTTATAGCGTTCTTTCTGTTATGAAAGAAACTGATAAAGATATTCAAATGGTTATGTTTCCGGGAGATTTGGTTAACGACCATGAAGTAAGATCACAATGGAATATGTTTTTCAAATATTCCTCAGTGTTTTCTTATAATACGCCTCTGGCTGCGGCTATTGGAAATCATGAAATTCCAGCTTTATATGACGAATCGATTAACTTACTTAATTTTGACGGATATATGAATTTGCCTAATAACGGGCCAATATATGGTAATTTCAATGATCTCAGCGGGGACGCGAGATATCACACTTTTGACAACGGTAAAACATACAGTTTTGATTATGGTTATGCACATATTTTGGTTATTGACTC
>CALMFM010000216.1 GCA_937862575.1 uncultured Bacillota bacterium | reverse complement strand
AACACAAATTAATGACCGTATCTCCTTTAAGAATTTTCTGGGTCTCTCCTTTGATCAACTTTCGCCTGATCATTCCACTTTCAGTCGTTTTCGTAGTCGGCTGTCAAAGAAAGCGATGAATGAAATCAATGCTGAAATCCTCAGACAATTCACTTCCAAAGGATTAACAATCAACGAAGGCATAGCCATTGATGCCCGTCTGGTAAAGTCTGCTTCTCATCCGCTCAGCAATGAGGAAATCAAGAAACAAAGGGAGAAGCGAGAAACCCCGGAGGGCAAACTGGACAAGAACCGAAAACCACTGAAATTTTCCCGTGATCTGGATTCTGATTGGGTTGTAAAGAATAACAAACCACACTACGGATTGAAGGAACATGCCTCTGTGGATACCAATCACGGCTTTGTCCTAGCCACGGAACTTACTAAGTCTTCGGTGAATGACAGCATCTATCTTCCCTACTGCGTCGCCGCCAGTTTTCATACAGACGAACCCATCAAGAAGGTATTCGCGGATAAAGGGTATTTTGGAAAACCGAACCGCGATTTCCTTGCCCTGAATAAAATCGAAGACGGTATCATGCGTAAGACGACAACCGGTGCTGAGTTGACGGAATATGAGAAAGAACGGAACAAGGCGATTTCCAAATTACGATATATTGTGGAACAGTATTTCGGATTAAGCCATTTGTACAATAAAGCGTACCGGGCAAGGTTTCCCAAATTGATCAAGAATGCGCTTGATGCGCTCTTCAGGCAGATGGCTTTCAATCTCTTCCGCGCTTCCAGAATACTGAAAACGGCGTAACCAAGGGAGGCATGCGTCCAATGCATGGAAAACACGGAAATCCGGGATAATTCAGGTTGATTATGGAGGTAAAATGGACTCGTCATAGCTAAAAATAGCCGATCAGTGCCGAAATTTCGACTTCGATAATTTGTGTTTTTCTGAAAATTCTCTCTAAATTTGATTGCCGGTAGTTTGTTCGACTTTTTCAAAGGTCTCAAAGCTTTATCGTGTGCATCATGGAAACAATGAATTTGCCAATAGGAAAAGACACATTAATGGCATCGAATCATTTTGGTCTTTTGCGAAAAGGAGACTTATGAAGTTACATGATATCCCTAAAACAACATTTTATCTTCATCTCAAAGAATGTGAGTTCCGATTCAATTATCGGAACCAAAATATATATTAATTGGTCCTAGATATGCTGAAAAACAATCCCCTCTCCTAGTCTAGATCCTTAATTTAATAATGGACCAACGGCGATTTGCCAACGGGATAAACATTAA
>CALMFM010000215.1 GCA_937862575.1 uncultured Bacillota bacterium | reverse complement strand
GCTAATGTTCGAGAATGTTCATTTGATTTGTCGGTCCAAATATCCAAAATATTGAAACCAAGTTCTTTATGACAATAATCCATCAGAGCACTCAAAGCTTCCTTCATATACCCTTTTCCTCGATGTTTAGGATAAAGGCTGTATCCAAACTCAATCGAGTTCAAATCAAAGTCCACGTTCCAAGCTGAAATTGTGCCAATCGCTTTTCGAGTGAATCTTTTTGATATCACCCAAAATAATGATGTTGTCAATTGATCACGCATCATTCTTCCAAAAAAGTCAACTACATCTTGCATGGTTTCTGCAGTTTTATAGTCGGCATATGGAAAATTTTTTTTATCAGAAAGATATCGATACTGCGGTTTGTAATCTCTATCTTTCAAATCTCTTAACAATAAACGCTTAGTGATAATGTTTCTATACTTGAGTTTCCCCATGATTATCTTCTTTCTTTGAAATTACCATTTGATATACAATTATAACAACACTAGCCAATAAGAATAAAAACTTGAACAAGGTCAAATATCCCGTAATTGTAGAGATGAATATTCCTGGTTCGTTGAATAAAGAAATGTCGATCAAAACATTTTCAACCAAGTCGAAAATCATCGCCAAACTAGGAAATAGAATTAAGTAGATACCATGATTGACTTTTTTTAGTTGGGTAAATATAACCATTACCAACCATAAATAAAAGGTCAATACAAAGACATAATCTTCTATGTGTAAGATGATGTATGGACGAATTTGTTCCATAGACTTGTATTGGTGAATCATGGAATTGAAAAAATCAGCGTCATAGAATCCTTTTACATCCAGCATCGAAAAACTTGAGAAAGTATAATCGTCAATAAATCCAAGAATATTGGTTGACATCATTAAAAATGCAATAACACCAATTACTAACAGACTTCTTTTTATATGTGGCTTATTCAATGCATCAAGCAATTTTAATAGTTTTGACTCCACTATGGCACCTACAGTTTTCCATTTTCTATTCTGTATATCAGTTCCAATACCTTTTCTTTTATCAAATCCCTTGTAATCTCGTAATCGCTTTTAGGCCCACCGCTTGGGTCTTCAAGTCCCCAATCTTCACGAAATGTGGTTGGGACATGTGGGCACTCTACTCCACATCCCATTGTGATTAATACATCAACACGGGATGGCAGTTCGTTAAGTAATTTTGACCTAGCATGCGACATACTGATGTTTAAATCTGTCATCACTTCAATAGCTAGTGGTTTCGGTGCAGGATATTTTTTCGTGCCAGCGGAAAAAACTAAAAATCTATTGCCAGCATAATGTTTTAGAAATCCTTCAGCCATAATACTTCGACATGAATTGTGCGTGCAAATAAAAGCTATAGTTTTAATAGCATTCATATTATGACCAACGCCTTGGATCACCTTTAACGGAATCTAAAATTAACATATCTTCTTTTGCTATCTCAAAATCCAATTCTGTATTTTGAATAATTCTCTCCTCGTGAGTCGATTTTGGTAAAGCAGCTACTCCTTTTTGTAACAAGTAACGCAAACATATTTGCGCAGCTGATACTGAATATTTTTCAGCCACTTCCAGAATAACTGTATTCTTTAATAAATAACCTATTCCAAGTGGTGAGTATGCGATTATAAAAATACCTTTTGCGTTACAATAGTCAATCGTACTTTTTTGATCTAGGCCAATAAAATATCCTATTTGATTGACCATAGGCATTATCTCACAGTTTCCAATAATGTTTTCAATGTCTTCTGGAGAAAAATTTGATACACCAATTGCTTTTGCTTTTCCTTCTTTATAAAATTCTTCCATTGCTTTATATACTTCAACATTTCCTGCTCGACAATCTTTTCCAATCTCATTCCATGGCCAAGGCGCATGGATTAAATATAAATCAACATACTCTACACCAAGTAAGTCTAATGATTTTGCAAAAGTCTTCTTTGCGGTATGGTAGTCCTTTATTTCTGCCGGTAATTTAGTCGTAATAAAAATTTCTTCTCTTGGAATTCCAGAATCTTTGATTGCATCCCCAACACTTTTCTCATTTTGATAAGCAGCAGCTGTATCAATATGCCTATACCCATGTCTCAAAGCCATTAAAACAGAGTTATATGCATCTTTTCCTGGAGCAATTTGCCATGTACCTAACCCGATTTTGGGTATTTCCACTCCATTTATCAACTTATAATTCTTAACGAATTCTTTCATTACCTCTTGATCCTCTCATCGAAAATTTATTCATCTACTTTATCATATCACACCAGCTTAAAATTTTCACATTATCCGACTAGAATTTTCTTCTGAAATACAACTTTTATTAATTTCATAATCATAATATTGGCTTTTTTTATTTACGAAATAAATAAAAAAACTTACAATTATGCCTGAAAATGGCTGAAAATAGCCTGTAATATCAATAAAAATACATTTTATTAATTTTTTTTGAACATTTTGCTTGACAGAAAACATTGACTCAGTTATACTATTATCGATAAAAGCAAAACTAGCGAAAGTTAGTGACGCAAAGCTATAGGGCCTTCGCATGATGGTAGCCAGTTGCCGTTGTCCAAAGTGGACGAGGGCATTTTTTTTACTCAAAAAGTGATCTGGTCCAATAAAAATGAAATAATATTGCAAAAGCCAAAATCGGAGCAATCCGATGACGGAAAACTAAAGGGTCTCCCCGAGACAGCCAGTTGCCATCATCGTTTCTATTTTGGCTTTTTTATTTTCAAAAAAAAATTAAATTCTTATGGAGGAAAAAATCATGTTAAAAAAATTATTCGCAGCAATCTTAGTAGCAATCTTATTAGGTGGTTCAGCATTGGCGTTCTCTTGGTGGGATAATCTTACTCAAACAGAAAACGAAACTTTGAACATTGGTGAGGGTGTCACCTTGACAGTCAGTGCAGTCGCTGAAGCCCCAGCAGGTAAGTATTTAGTTCCGGCAGGAGTTGTGCTTAAAGCCAACGATGTTGAAGAGATCGTCTTGGCTTACAACGTCAAACTTGATCAAACTGTAGTCAGCGCTTTGAATCTTGATGTTCAATCAAGCAATGTAGAAATTGGTGGAGATAACACTTATGCATCTCTAGTCAACATTGACATATCATTAGCATCGGGAACAGTTAATGGTTCAGATGTACTTGTAACCGTAACTATAACTTTGGATCAACCTGCAACATTTGAAATTTATAGTCTGATAGCAAATCAGGCAATCACATTTGACTTGACGTTCACTGCTACGCAAGCTTAATTAAAAAATTAAAAAGAAAATTATAAAAAATTTAAGGAGATATAAAAAAATGAAAAAAAGAGTAATCGCAATTATTGCATTAGTATTGGTATTATTGGGATCTTCAGTTGCAGGATATGCATACTGGGATCAATTGACTCAGAACACCTCTGGTGAATATGAGATTGGGTATGGTGTTAGATTAGAAGTTCCTACTTCTGTACAAGATACAAGAGCACTTGTACCTGCTGGTTCTTTCTATTCTGCTTATGAAGCTACATACACTACGTCTTATGTATTTGAATACACACTTTCTTTGGAAGATCCACTGCAAGACGGTATGGAAGCTGACCTTTCTGTAGAAATTTCTGATTTCATGGTCAATGAAATCGCAGCTTTGTTCAACAATGTTGATTCCGTATTTACAATCACTGTAGGTACTGACGCTGTTGCAGCAACTACTTCCGCTGATGGAACTTGGTACTTCACAGATGCATACTATTTCGAAAACAACACTGTAGTTGTAACTGTTACAATCACATTGGCTGACAATGGAAATGTAAACTTTGATTCAACAGATTATGACTTTGTTTCTGGACAAACTTCAAACTTCGCAATCGGTTTTGAACTGATTAACAGCTCAAGTTCAGAAGCCCCTGTAACACCTCTTCAATAATTAGGGAAAGAAATAATATTAGAACATAGATAATTCTAAAGGTGAATTTATGAAAAAGGATCAAAACGCAACGGAAAATAAAATAATAAATAAGAAAAAAAACAACCCATTGCGTTTTTTCCTTAGTGTCATAATCATTTTAGGGTTGGGATACGTAATATTCAACTATGTTCCTTTCGTAGCCAAATACGATCATTACGTGATCGTTTCTGGCAGCATGGAACCCGTCATCATGACTGGTGATGTTGTAATTATTGATACTTCTGTAACAGCAGAGGAAATCGAGATAGGACAGATCATCGCATTCCATGCAGATATCAATGAAGACGGTACTGATGAAATAGTTGTCCACTATTTCCACTCTGTAACAGAGGTAGATGGTGAGACAATATATAATACAAAACCAGAAGTCAGTGACAATCTCGATCCTTGGGATTTAACGGCTGATGATATCGTCGGTATTCATGTCTTGACTATTTCTAAAATAGGACCACTACTGTTGTTCTTTGAATCAACAATTGGAAAAATAGTATTGGTTGTAGACATTGGTATTATTTATCTATTAATGGAAATGTTCTCCACAAGCAATAAAAATAAGAAAGAAAAAAATGAAATGAATTTGGAAAATCCTGAAGATAAGAAATAATCTTCGATTTTCTAATATTTGCAAGAAAAATTTCTAATCAATCTTAAAGGAAGGAGGAACCAAGATCAACAACAAATCAATTTTAACTAAGATGATAATTTTGGCTATTTTTATCTTGATAGTTTCTCCTGCCGCAATGATTGGATATTCATATTGGGATGATTTATCCAACGATGACTCAAACCAAATTCAAATTGGTTCTTGGTGGGGTACTGCAATATCAACCGCACAGGAATTCTTTGATTTCGCAACAAAAACAAACAGCACTGCAGATGATGTATATTATCTGAATAATGATATTGATTTCACCGGATTTAATTGGATTCTCGATGCAAGCAATTATAATGCTACTTTTAGAGGAACTCTTGATGGAAACGGTATGACTATTAGCAATCTTACCATCACTACTACCACTTCCAGCAATTCATATATTGGCATATTCCCAATAATGCAAGGTGGATCAGTATCTAACTTAATCCTTTCAAACGTTAATATACAAATTGGATACTCATACTCATCAGTGCAAGCTGGTTTGATAGCTGGTAATATATCTGGTCTGACAAATACGATCGAAAATATCACTATTAACAATGCCGGCGTTATCGGTAATAGCACAAATGGTACTGGCGGATTGGTTGGGAAAATATCTAATTCCGGAACCACGGTAAATATTACTAACATTAAGGCGACTGATCTAAAAGTATTCAGCACAAGTTCGTATGTTGGCGGAATTGTCGGTTATATAAGCAGTTCCTATTCTTACCTTAACGTCTCTGACATTGATGTCGAAGGTGAAGTATCATCTATGAGCACATCCTCGTATACCGGTGGTGTTTTGGGATATGCAAATAGCAGCACATACTTCCATCTAAATCGAGCCATTGTTAATATGACTTCACAAAACACATTGGTAAGCTCTTATTATCTTGATTACTCTACCAGATATATGGGTGGTTTTATTGGCTATAACAAATCTACTAGCGACAAGATTATAATGGAAAATTCATTCTTTACAGGAAGCCTTGTTTCTTCTGATACAAGACGTCCATACTACATAGGTACAGCAGTCGGTAGATCATCAGGATCAGAGACTTTGAATTCCGCGTATTATTCTATGGTTCTTTACATGGAGACCAATGGAACGCTTACCTACACACCTAGTTACACGCCTAGAGGAACGATGGCTACTCTTGTCAATGCATCCACTATGCCAAGCTTATACTGGTGGGATACATTCGCCCTATCATTTGTTACGGATGATAATTTATGGAGTCAAGATTCTATTACTGGACAATTGTATCTAGATAGATAAAAATTAATTAGAATATTAACACCCCATAATTTTGGGGTGTTTTTTTTGTTTAATATACTCTTTTTAATGTAGAACTTGCTTTTTCATTAAGAAAGTAGTATATTAGTGTTATCAAAGACATACCCATACTGATTTCTTATGGACAGTATGAGTGTTGGTTTGATAAAGCTAAACCCGGAGCAATCCGGCGACAGAAAGCTATAGGGTCCCACGCGGATAGCCAGTTGCCTTGCTAAACATTCATAGGAGTTGACCATCATGAGAACGATATTGGTGTCTTTTTTTGTTTTCTTGACTGTACTCGCAAGTACCTACTTCGCTTACCAGGAATGGATGAAAAATCAGGATTATTTTGATTTTTCAAATGTTCAAACCTTAAGCGAAACCTCTAAAATTCAATCTATTTCCGCACCTCAAGGAAAGCGGTTGGTACCACAGGGAGCTATTCTTGGTATCAATGATGTAGATGAGATATACTACACGTATTTTGTTGATGTTGAGGAAGGAAAGAACCTAGATGTTACAGTTTCAAGAGCTTTTTTTGAAAAAAATGAAATAATTTATGAAGATACGTATGGACTTTTAGATTTTGATATTAATCTCGAAATAATTAGTGATTCACAAGTCAGAGTAAGTGTTACCGTATCTTTGAATATGCCAGACACACAAGAATTAGCTGAGATGATTTATGGAAGCCACGCTTCCTTTCAATTGCATTTTGCACAAATAGACTAAAAGAAAAGCAATTAGCGCTAACTAATTGCTTTTTGTCAAAATGGCAATGGTGTTTTTAAATCTAATTTTTCTTTTATTTCTCTAAGATCATTTATTGACGCAGCCGTAAGCGGGAGTCCCTTTTCTTTTCGCTCCTGCCATACATAAAATTCCTTTTCCCCGGCTGTAAAAATGCGCTCCTCCCCAGGAGCCTTTTTACTATCTCTCAAGGCTCTAAGAATATCTCCGGTAGTTTTTTTGAATGAATCCAAACCCATAAAGGCTTCGGTATCGATCGCTATAAAGAAATGCCCAAGATGATAAGGAGAAGGGTTGCCTGATTCATCCTTGCCAGTAAGCATTTTTAAAAAACTGCCAGCTTGAAGAGCAGCACTTAATATCTCCACTACTGTTGCGTATCCATAACCTTTATATCCTGCCAAATCTTCTCCGATTCCACCAAGAGGAGCTAGTGCTGCCTCACCGCTGACTAAATCTTTCAAAATCTGTTGACTGTCAGTTTTGGGAAAACCATCTCTTCCAACCACCATTCCTTCAGGTGTCGATTTATTGATTTTGGCATAGTATTCGATTTTACCTCGCTGAGTAATGCTTGTAGCACAGTCAAGGACAAATGGAAACTCCTCATCAGTCGGCATAGCAAAGGTTAAAGGATTGGTACCAAGCATGTTCTCCACTCCAAAAGTTGGAGCGATACTCGGACGAGCATTTGTCCCGGTAATTCCAATCATTCCCGCAGAACTCGCCATCGTAGCGTAGTATCCGGCAATCCCATAATGAGTGCTGTTTCTTACAACTGCCATTCCCATACCGAATTTCTTTGCCTTTTCAATCGCCATTTCCATGGCTTTTTTTGATACCACCATTCCCATGCCATTATTGGCATCAAGAACCACTGTGGTAGGTGTTTCTTTAAGAATATCAATTTCTGTTACCGGTTTTTGAATTCCGGACAAAATTCTGTCAATATAGATTGGTTTTAAACGATTGACTCCATGGCTTTCAATACCTCTTCTATCGCTTTCCATCAAAACTTCAGCACATATTTTGGCATCATTTTTAGGCACTCCTACTTTCTCGAATGCCTCAATCATAAAACTTTCAATGAAACTCCATTTTACATATGTCCTCTTGTCCATGTCTACCTCCCGGGTTTAAACCTTAAAAAATAGTATAATTTCTCTTGAACCTCATTATATTCAAAACTAGCAATTTCTACTAAGCCATATTCCTTAAGTAAATACTTGATAAACTGGTATCCCAAATAATATCCTGTATCCGATATTCCGAAAACTTCCCACCAGTCGCCATAGAAGTCTCTACATGAGATTCCCCTTTTGAAACGATTAAGACATTCACTTTTTAAATCTTCTTTTCTTTCTTCACATTTTTGATACCAATCTGTATTTTCTCTACCATGGTAAACATCTTCCATGTAAGTGGCGAACCCCTCAACATATATTCGGAAAACATCGCTTTCGATCGGATCTTCTCTTTCTAGACCAGATTTTTGTAATGACTCATGTATCAAATGAGCATATTCGTGAACGATAAGATTTAGAATCTTTTCTTCGTTATCCCAACCAAGACTTACCACCTTTTCAACTCCAAACAGAATTGTCGGTTTACCCTTTATTTTAGTTGCTTCGCCGGCAGAGTTTCCTAATCCATGATATATTATTACTTGAAAATCATCAAGATAAAGACCGAAGGCTTCTCTTATCTTGTCAATTACTTCGCCGATATGTTTTTTTATTGTATTGGTTACGTACAACATTCTTTCAATCTTCTGTTTTTTATGTCCAAAGATGTTCTCCATGGCATATTTGCGATAGTCGATTCCTGTTCGCATATAATCGTCGATACATCTTTCGACGATTTCTCTGTCATTGTATGTAGTCCAATAATTTAATTTTTCTTGGGGTTTGAGTCCCTCATAATCTTTAATATAATCGGTAATTAAATCTCTAAGTTTCATAGATATCCTCCTGTATAGAATAATTCCTACAAATCTTTTAAATCTCGGCGATTTTTAACTATTGGCAAGGATTCTCTGACATCATCAACCAAATCCAAATCGATATCTAAATTGAATATGCCAGCGTCTCCATCCAGTTCTTTTAAAACATTACCTAATGGATCAACTACCAAAGAATGTCCATATACTTTATATTCCCCATAAGAGTCTGCACTTGGACTGCAGCCAATCATAAATATTTGATTGTCAATCGCTCTGGCTCTGAAAGTTGTTTGCCAATGCATCGGACCGGTATATGTGTTGAAAGCTGCTGGTACAAAAACCACAACCGCACCTTTCCTTTGTAATATAGTGGTCAATTCAGGATATCGGATGTCAAAACAAATCTCTACCCCCATTATTCCAAATTCAGTATCGAAAGTTAATATTTTATCTCCAGACTCGAGAACATCAGATTCTCTAAATGTTTTGCCATCAGGGTATCGTATTTCAAACAGGTGAATTTTATCATAACGTCCGATTATATATCCTTTTCTGTCAAAAACAAAGGTTGTATTATAGATTTTTCCTTGATCTTCATAAGGAACACTACCACCTATAACATAAGAATGATATCTCTTGGCAAGGTCTGATAGATAAGTAATCACTTGCCCGTCAAGGCTTTGTTTATGCGTCAAGAAATGCTTGGACTCATATGGAGTAGTAAACATTTCTGAAAAAACCAAAAAATCAGTATTTCCAACTTGTGTTTCTTTCATCAGGTTATCAATTCCGATTATCGTTTCATCAACGGTCTGATGAATTTTATTTTGAATAACGGTTATTTTCATAGACTACCTCAAAACAATTATATCATCAATACCGCCCTTTTTTCCAGTATTTATAGCAAATGCAATCTTTCAAATTGTTACAAGATAATATATAATAGAATCAAGTATTTAGGGAATACAGGGAAGGATTAACTTATGCTTAACATATTTGCACAATACAGAGGTCTTACAAGGTCGGCGTATGTTCTTTTCATCGCAAGACTTATCAATGCAATGGGGTCATTCATTTGGCCAATGCTTACCATGATTATGAGCATCAAATTGGGATACAGCGAATCTGAAATTGCATTGATTTTTCTGGCTATCGCCGTTTTATTTTTGCCTGGTAATATTATTGGCGGAAAGTTGGCAGACCATTTTAACAAAAAGGTTATAATTGTTTTATTCAATGTCATCGGTGTGATATTTTTTATGCTGTGTTCTTTTATTGAACCTGGCAACTTGATGCTTGTTTTCCTAGTTTTAGCCGGACTTTTTATAACAATGGAAGGTCCATCTCATGAGGCCTTGGCTATAGAGTCATCACTCCCTAAAGACCGAGAAAAGATATTCTCACTGACTTATCTTGGTAACAATATCGGTTTTATTGTAGGGGCTGGATTAAGTGGTTTTCTGATGAACAACTATCTGAGTTTAGCTTTCATTCTAGATGGAACAACCACACTGATTGCAACATTTCTAGTGGTGATGTATGTTATACCGATCAATAATGAGGAAATTGGCGATGAAGATAAGAACGTTTATGAAGACCAGGTTCATATTAAACATAGCGGACTAAAATTATTGTGGAGTAGAAAGTCCGTTCTTATCCAAATTTTAGTTGTCATTTTTATGGGTTTCATATATGACCAATGGACTTTTATAATCCCTTTACATATGGCAGAGATTTTCGGAGATATCAGTGGCCCGGTGTTCTTTGGTATAGTCGCGAGTGTTAATGGAGCAATTGTAATCTTGACGACCCCGTTGCTCACATATTTGACCAAAAATATTGTTGGTATGAAAAAAATGGTAGCTTCTATGATATTATACGCTATCTCTTTCGCGGTTTTCTTCTTTAGCAATGGGCTGCCAATTTTCTTTATTTATATAATATTATTTACGCTAGGAGAAGTTATGAGTACTATTTCCATGAGTCCATATTTCTCTAGGAGAATTCCAATGACTCATCGCGGACGTATAAATTCTTATCGAAATATTGCGGGTCTAATCGGATCCATTGCCGGTAAAGTAGCCATGGGATTCTTGGTTGAAGATTTCGGATTTAATGCGGGTTATGGTTTTGTAGTATTCATAGCTGTTGCTGCTGCAGTTATAACCGGATTGAATATCTTTCTTGACCGGAAAATCTTCCCTAAACTATATCAGTCATTTGACATAAAGAAAGAGGTTTCGCTATGAAACCTCTTTCTTTTATAGTTCTATAACTGCGACTGTTTCACCACAATCTATTTCGCCATTTTCTACAAATCCAAGATCTAGATATAGTGTTCTTCCTTTGGCATTCTCAGCATGATAGGAAATCCGGATACTTTTGATGCCTATATGCTTTTTCAAATCTTCCAAGACTAATTTCAATCCTTCTCTCCCATAGCCTTTGCGCTGGTGTTCATCAGCAATCATCAACCTTGAAATATAACCCTTCTTTTCTGATTCTCTATAATCATACATGATAAACCCGACTACCTCATCGTCATGGTATATCGCCCTTGGCATACTTGCTTTGTCTGCGTAAGCTTCTGCGATGCTGTACAAATTCGAAGCCACCATAGTTTTATCAAAATCATTCAGCTTGAGTCTTATAACTTGATTGAAGTTTTCCATTGTTATTTCTTTTAAAGTAATCATCTTATATGTTTTCCTTTTTATAGTAATTTTTCCATTTGGATATCCAGTGGTTCGATATCAAATAATCTTCTGTTGATACGTTTTGCAGGTATACATCCCATTTTTTCATAAAATTCATAGGTGTTAATATCGGGATGTGTGCTGATGTATAGTTTCTTAGCGCCTAGTTCTTTGGCTTCTTTTTCGATCATTTTGAATAACTCCTTACCTATTCCTTGGTCTCGGTATCCATAAGATACATGAATGTAAGGCATATTAACATATTCGCCAAAGAAAACTTCATTATCCACACATGCAAAACCTACTACTTTATCGTTATCAAAAGCGGCAACTACAGATCCGATATAGGCTACTTCCTTCAAGAAAGATGAGATACCTCTAAGTCTGTGTTCGTCCCATTCTTCGACAAAATAATCATCTTTTTCTTCTAGCCTTCCTTGATTCCAATACTTGACTTTTTTTGTTTCCTGATGCCTGATAAACCCTGTCAAAAAACCTGAGTTAATCTCCTCAGGTAATACTTTTCTTAATATGATATTTGCACTTAAAGTCAGTATTCGCTCATTAATATATATCACTCTCCTGTATGTAAGACATTGAAGAGGTGCTTCGCCTTCTTAATGATGTCTAATAACTTGAAATCTTTGCACTGTGAAGTCTTCGTCTTCGTCAATTCCAGCCTTATTCTTGGCGATAGAAATTTGTTTTTCAATACTGTCAACTCCATCGATATTCGGTAGCAGCAACCCTGATTTTCGACCACTTCTCACAATAATGCCGTATTTTTTTACATCAAGTTCACTAATGTCAGTTACTCTTTCCGCCGGTAATAGAACATCGACACTGTAGTCAATCTTGTTTAGTTCATCCGGCCTAACTGGATTAAACCTGAAATCGGATGTTCCGGCACTAACTGCATTTTGGATGATTTCTGCGGCAATGGATGATGTCGTCGGACCAATTGTTCCAATACATCCGCGTAGGTTTCCGTCTATATGCAAAGAAACAAATGTTCCGGCTCTTTTGTCCATTAACTCAGTGTCTAGTCCCTTTGGTAGAGGCATTTCCTTACCTTGCGCAACATAGTATTCTAGAGACTCTCTGGCTAAACGTACAAATTCATCTTCATTAGACCTTTTATATTC
Source organism: uncultured Bacillota bacterium (assembly GCA_937862575.1). Classification (GTDB taxonomy): domain Bacteria; phylum Bacillota_I; class Bacilli_A; order Izemoplasmatales; family Hujiaoplasmataceae; genus 4572-104. Next base: position 1,188 of record CALMFM010000215.1, on the reverse strand, counting down.
TAATTGGCTACGGAATTTGTCTATATATTCTTTACCAAAATTACGTGTTATGTCAGGTTCGCCTTTAGAAATTTCAGCTACCATATATCCAACGCCGAATGTGTCCTGATATGACAGTATTTTTGTTTCTGCTTTATAGCCTTCCATTGTTCCTAACATCATGGTAATCGAGCCTAATCCACATTCGGCAGCTTTATAACAAAATTCTGGTTTTAAATCCAAGATTCTAGAAAACTCTCCTGTGCTGATAATTTCGTTGATTATTGAATCGAATTCCAATCCTTCATCAGAAATTCCATATGGTCCGTCCTCTTTTAATTTGTGGGATAAATCACCGCTCGCAATCCAAACTGCATTGATGTCTTCCGGTATAGTCTCATTAATTATCGTCCCCAAACGATAATGGTCAATCTGAGGCAACCCTGACGGACTGATTCTAATTATTTTAAAATCCTCATAATATTTACGGATAAAATACAAAGGTATCAAAGTTCCATGATCTAAAGAAGCATCTTTTTCGCCAAGCATTCCGGCATGAATACCGTTTACTTTGCACGCATTGATTATATCAAGCCGAAGATCGTGGTTGTATTTCACTTCGATTCTGACTTCGTCCGCACCAAAGGCTGAGAAGTCTCCTACCGCGACATCTCTAGGAGATATATGAAAGTAATCGCCATACATTGTCGAATGCGGCGAAGAAATTATTATCGTATCCGGTTTTATTTTTGCTATGTCTTTGGCGATTTTAATGTATGCATCCAAAGTTTTATGTATAGCACGTTCTTTGCCTTTACCGATATCCGGTATGATTAAAGGCGGATGGGGGACAATATATGCTTTATTTATTGGCATGATTACCTCCTAAATATTACCTAGATATACAGATTTTATACCTTTGTCTCTAGCAATTTTCAATGCCATGTACATGGTATCTTTACTTGTAATTGGTTTGTCTTTCATTTTATATTGTGGATGGAATCTAGTCAAATGCAAAATAATATCTTTGCCTAAATAGTCAATCAATTCATTTGCCAAATTCTCTATGTCTTGGACAGAATCATTTACTCCGGGAATCAAGAGTGATGTACTCTGTGTTTTTGCCGGTCTGCGTCCGCTCGCAGCTCCCAGAATGATCAGCGAGGCAAAATTTACGGAAATTGCCAATGCCGCCAAGCCCGGGCCTGA
>CALMFM010000214.1 GCA_937862575.1 uncultured Bacillota bacterium | reverse complement strand
ACGCCAGTAATCCCCCAAATCATCAAAATACTAAAATAGCCATTATGTAAAAATGGAATAGTCGATTCTGTAGTCACAAGATAGGCATATTCGCCCATATCTAACTGTGTACCAAGTCCGCCTCCAATCAGTTGTTCAACAAAGGATGCTGCCTTGAACTTTTCAATCCCACAAAATACTTCATACCCTCTCCAATTTGAAACGATTGACTCCATAGTCCATGTTGCGTTACTAAAAGAGATTTCAGCAACTGAATTGATTACCTTTTCTAGAAAACTATTAAATAAATTACGGGACATTACCTCTATTCCCACAAGCAAGATACTGACCGTCACGAAGTTTTTTATAAATTTTCTTGGATTTCGTATCACTCCAGAAAATAGTAAAAATACACACGCAATAAGCAAATTCATCCTTGAAAAATGAATAACTGATTCCACGACAAGGATCACAATACTGACTATCTGCATCTTCTTTGTTATTTTTATATTTCTTTTATTATATAAATATAAAAATAGGCAAATCAGCGAGGTCGGATTACCAGTACCAATTAAAGTCCTCAGACTATATGCCGAAATACCAGACAATCCGATTGACTCTATTTTAAAAGCACTTACTAATATGTCGTAGCATGAAAATAGTACGCCCGCGAAGAATATTGCAGTAAAAACTTCCTCTTTATGTTTATGTATATCTCGCTTGGCTCTTAGGTTAAGGGAATTGCATCCGAGCAAGTAATAAAGTAGCGGAAGCAAAATATAAATCAAATCTTTCAAAATATGCCTAAAGCTATATTGATCCTGCACAGAATAGACACCAGCAACTGCTAAGCCTACAAAAATAAAATAAGGGTAAATCCCATTTCCTGGGAAAGGATAAAATTTAATTTTGCCGTGATGGGTTAATATTTGGATAATGATCAACGCAAGTAGGTACACAAAGAGAATCTCCACTGATAATAAGGTGCTTGATAAAAAAACAATTATGGCAATTAGCAGCAAGCTTTTATTTCGAAATATTTGCAACATAGACCGCCTCTACCGTTTAATCTTCAAAATCTTACGGGCAAGCAAATATGAATATTTGCCGCAAACATAAGTAATTTCATAAACTAAGTCCTGAAAAAAATTGGTTCTTAAATAATATTTATTGTACACACGCATACTATCATGCAAAATTGAAAGCCTTCTAGATACTGATGATATATTCTTATTTATTGATTCAGAATGGTTATGAATATACTTAACTTCAGGAAGTATGTAGTTTTGTTTTTTTACACGTTTAATCTTTTGTGCCAATATGTTTTCTTCGCAATATAGAAAAGTTCTCTCATCTAAAAAACCAATTTCCTCCATTGTTTTTGTTAAGCACATATAATATGAGCCCACTATCGCATCTACTGGAATAAACTCCCCTGTTACGAGAAAACTCTGTTTCATTAACCTTTTAGATATAGCTGAAAGAACTATTAAGTTGTCAGCAACTACATTTGAAAACGAAGGCATTTTCCAAAAAGACCTCATTGGTCCTTCTCTTGGTGTCTCCATGTGTGGAGCGACAATACCTGCATCATCATGCTGTGCAATAAAATCAATGCATTTTTTTAGTGCTGTTTCATTTAATATGACATCAGAATTAGAAACACTAATATATTCTGGTTGGAACTTTTCTATTGCATATTTTATTCCACAGTTGCTTCCATAAGCATATCCGCCGTTATAGTCACTCTTTATACATACAACTCTGTCAGCAAGATTGGTTACTTTGATGTGATCATTTACTTTCTCATATAATTGATTTGTTGAGTAATTGTCCACTATTACAATCTTGTCTACACATTCAAATTGTGATGTTATTTTGATAAAATCGATTGTACTTACCGTATCATTGTAGCTTACTACAATGACCACATGCCGAACTTGTTCCATTGCTCTACCTCCATATTGTCAAACACTTCCTTTAATTCTAAAGATCGAGGTGAATGCCTTTATCAACAGCATTATCGGAACACTTTTATTTACAAATATATATTTGCAGCGCAGCAGAACATCCTCTATTTCCTAGTCCTGCTCCGTTTATTATTCCTATCTTTCTCATTTGTCATTTTGTCGTCCCT
>CALMFM010000213.1 GCA_937862575.1 uncultured Bacillota bacterium | reverse complement strand
ATCTTAAAGTAAAATACATCGCGACGTTAAAAGCCAGCACCGGAATAATCAAAGCATTGACGCGGATATTGAATTCGGCATACCTCTTTGTCTCATCCAAAACGTCATAAATATCGAGAATAAAGAAACTGGCTGCGAATAGAATTAGTCCCATCACAAAAGCGGTTACCATCGCCGCAAATATCAGTTTCTTTGAATTGTCTCTGGCTTGATCTAACTTGTTTTCCCCCAAAGTGTTCCCAACCATAACCGCAATACCCGTTGAAATACCACCGAATACAACAAATACCAATTGCGAAATCGCCCCGGTAATGTTAGCGGCGGCGTAAGCATTGGCGCCTCTTGTGGAATAAGCCTCAATGAAAATAGTTTGTCCTGTCGACCATAAAACCTCATTGAGCATCAACGGAATAGCCATAATGATGATTGCCTTTAGAACTACTCCTTCTATTTTGAACAATTCAGTAATCTTTGTATTAAATAAATGTCCCTTTTTGATAGCTAATATTAGCAACAATCCGAATTCCAAGATTCTTGATATCAAAGTGGCTATCGCCGCACCGTTGATACCTAATTGTGGAAATCCGAAGTTTCCGAATATCAATAAGTAATTTAGGAAAGTATTGGTTATAATCGTAGCCAAGGATATATAAAGCAAAGGCTTTGTCGTACCTGTCTCTCTGAAAGTAAAGGATATTCCTACTGAAATGGCCCATGGGAACATACTCCAACGGACAATTCGGAAGTAGTCTTCAGCTTGATTCAGAATTATTGCATTGTCAGTGAATAACGAAAACAGACTTCTGCCGAAGAAGGTTAGAATGAAAAAAGACAGCGTTACTATGAAAAGTGCCGCTATAAGTTTGAACCTGAATGTTTGTTTAAGTTTATCATAATCTTTTGATCCATAGTATTGAGCGGTGAAGACACCGGCTCCGCCTAAAGTACCGAAAGTAACCAATATGACTATAAAATATAACTGATTGACTGCCGAAACCGAATCAATCGCCAATTCTCCAAGCGAACCGACCATCACGTTATCAACCAACTGAACAGATGATGTGATCAATTGTTGAACCACAATCGGCAAAGCGACCGCAATCAGTCTTTTATAAAAACTCTTGTCCCCTATTAGATGTTTCATTTTACCCCTCGCAATACCACTACATTATATAATGGAATCGGCTTGAAAGCAACCAAAAGACTATAGTATTTTCTCATGCCCTTTGGCTTTGAAGTATTCCCAGTAATTCGATGTTATCTCCACTTCCAGACCTTTTTCAGTCAAGAAACTGAAGAATGTCTTTTCCAAGTCTGTGTCGATTATCGCTCTGGAAAAAACAATCGATGTCTTGCCTTTGTAAGAATTCATCGCAATAGCGTGTTTGGCTCCAGAACCCATGTAGAATGAGAAATGGTCGATCTGCTCGGACATCGTGTCGGGAACCGTAACTATTCCAAAATTGGAAAAGGTCATGGTTGTCGGAATCCTTCCGAAAATGGAATATCCGATCCTGAACAAAACATACTTGATCGGTAGTGGAATAAGTTTTATGAAGATTTTCTTTTGGATGGCGCAAATCGTGTTCAATTTGGATTGGATTTTTTCCTTGTCATACTCGTTTTGAAAATCCAGTTTCACTTTCTCCAAAATGTCTTCAAAACATGTATTTTCATTCTTCATCATATAGGATGAATGAAAATACAAAGAGAAATTACTTAGACTTTCCGAATTGTAGATCGGTCTTAGATTTATCGGAATGCAAATATTGACAGGTCTTTTACCGAGTTTCTTCTTATTTCCATTCAATATAATCGAATATATGAGCAAGGCAACTATATATTGAGTTATCGAAACTTCGGAATCTTTTGCCAAATCATGGAGGGCAACTGTGTCGATGAATGAATTTATCACACCGCTTCCGTGATTCTTGAATGTCCTCCTTTTATATATGTATGCTTTTGGCACCTTTGGAGGGTTCAAGTCTGTCGAAGTGAAATTGGCTGCGAATCCGTCTTCCAACTCTTCCATTCTGACATGTGAATCCAAGGTTATTATCGATTCGTCCGCAACAACATCAACACCTTTGATTCTTAGATACTCGAATATGACAGCGTTCAAAAACCTGATTGCGCCGCCTCCATCGCCTAGAGAATGGTTCATTTCCAAGGAAATCCGCTTGTTGTAATAATAAAATGCGAATTGATAGCTATTGTTCAATTCAGCTGTCAAGCGACGGCAGACAAAAGGTGATTCATGTTCTAAAATCGGATCAGATCGATTTTCTTCAAAATAGTACCAAAACAACCCTTTCCTGATACGCACAAAATAAGCAGGGAACCTCTTCCTAGCTTTCAATATCGCCTGATTCAGGATTTCGCTATTCACTACTTCTTTCATTGTCGCTGAAACCCGGAAAACATAAGTATATCTCTCCGAGGTCAGAATCGGATAGATTTTGGCGCTGTTATCAAGTTTATACCACTTTAATTCCTTACTGCTCATATCTCACCACATTGAAGCATGCCTTTTCGATTAAATTGGATAAGTGCATAATTTTATTTTGTATAGCAAATTATTTTCCTATAATCTTCAATTAAAACTCTTGAAATTATTTTTGCTTGGAAAATTCCTCCTGAAGCAACCCGTATATGTATACATCTACATACTCTCCATTATAATAATGTGCCTTTCTCTTTGTTCCTTCCCGAACAAATCCAAGTCTTTCTAGTGTCTTTTGAGAAGGTACATTGTAAGCATATACTTCTCCTTCAACTCTTATAGTGCCAGTACTGAATATTTTCTCTAGATATATTCTGAGTGCTTTCCCCGCATAACCAAATCCTCGGTTTGTGCCTAAGGCAAATCTCAGCCAGGCTGAATGATGCTTTTCGTCAATATAGTCAATCCTGACATATCCTATTGGAACCCCATCGAGTGTGATTATTTGATAATCATTGTGAATGTTTATCAGTGAATTCTCGATATCCTGAAGTTGATTAGCTATTGATGTAGTATATCCATCATCCAAAGCCATTCGTTGAAAAAATTCATCTTGTTTCCAAGAATATATAATTTTCGAATCTTCTACTGTGACTTTACGAAGATTGAGTTTTTCCATATAATCAGCTCCTTTATTATAATTGTATCATAATGTAAATAAAAAGACCCAAGAAAATGAGTCTTTGAAATTTCGTCCGGTGGAGACAATAGGGCTCGAACCCACGACCTCTTGAATGCC
>CALMFM010000212.1 GCA_937862575.1 uncultured Bacillota bacterium | reverse complement strand
CATGACCGTAAGCCCTTTGGACTTGGCAATTTCAAGCAGCTTATATGCCTTGTCAATTTCGTCAAGTTTAATTAAGACTGGTTTCTCAACAAACACATTGGCATCATGTTTAAGTGCTTCTTCCAAAAATGGAATATGTAGCCTTGGTGGAGTGCAGACCAATTGACCATCGAATTGGATATGATGAGATTTGAAGTCATATACGCTAAACCCATCAGATGCCAATTTCTGAGCCCTTTCTTCATCCTTATCATAAATGTACACATCATGACCAAGATCCCGTAGATTCTTAGCATGACGGGTGCCAATGCTACCACAACCATAAACCAGGAACTTCATAGGTTGTCCTCCCATTTATACTCCTCCAACTCATAAAGTGAGACATAACCAAGTATGCCAAGATTTTCACCCGGAACGATTCTGGCACACCCAAGACAGTAGTAGTTATACCTTGGTAGTGATCCTACCATCTGGGACATAACCCCAAAGGGGGTCTGTTCCTGACAAAATGGACATATAGCAACAGGAAACCGAAACTCAAATGTCTTTTCACGTTTGATTAGCTCGGCAGGTATTTTCGTTCCCAATCGTAATCTCCTATCTCTGTAAACAGGTCTTTGTTCCTGAATTTATCAGCAATGTTTAAGACTTTGACCGGGTTAATTCCAGTAGATTTGCTAAAATCATCCCAGATTCTGGGGTCAAGCTGCCCATCCTTAGCAATTACAGCCTCAATTGCTTCTTCTCTGGTCATATATCCAGCCCTTATCCATCTTGATGCTATATCAGTAACCCTACCAAATCCAAATTTTAGAAATTTGAGGTAATTACTGAATTGCCAACCAATGGAATCAATCTGGTCATAATTTTCAATATTCCCGTGTCTTTTCCACAAATCAAGTTCTTCCAATGTTTTGAATCCATGAGCTCTGGCAACCTTATAGTTTTCTGCCCCATCCCAAGGATAAAAATAGCTCATAAAAATCGGTGTAGTTCTGATTGGCTTATAATCCAACAGTTTTGACGTCATTTCCATGCAGTCATACATGGACTCAGTTTCAGCGGTTCCATATTCGTACATTGGGTTTTCACCATACAGAATAATTGGAATGCTATATTTTTCTGCATATGTTACTGGTATAGAATATATAGTCTTATCAACATAAGGGAAGTTTCCATATTCATTGAATTCTTTTACTATAGTAGACCGATATACATAAGGATTTATGGTATGTTCAATCATATCACAGCAGAATTCGTTGGGCATGGCCTCAAGATTATGCTTTCCAGCATGGCTCATGGTAAATATATCATTTACCCGCAAAAGAATCGGTGTCAATCCAATCTCGATAGCTTTATGAACCAGATAATAACTGTCTTTGCCACCACTAACAGGGACAAGACAGTTTGGGCCAGTCGGACATTCAAGCTTAGCCCGTCGAATGAGATCATCAAGCTGATGTATCCTTCCTACCCAGAAAATGAGATTTCGATTTTCGTAGTTTATGCATGCCTGACATTTACCGTCCTTGAAGATTGAACCAGGACGGGTACTGGGCATAACACAGGTATTGCAAAATTTAATTGGATCAGTCATTTTGTTCCTCATCTGTAGCAAATTTACACATGACCACATCATCAATATACCTGTCTTTGTCCCAGTACTGTCGTCTAAGTGTGCCTTCGGTAGAAAATCCAGCTTTCTCAAATGCCAGGATCGAACCTATATTTGGATCCAGAATACCTGCAGTTAGTTTATGCAGGTTAAGCTGGTCAAACGCAAAATCTGACAATAATCTGATAGCCTCTGTTCCATATCCTATTCCCCAGCATTCTTTGTTGCCAATAAAAAGCCCAATCTCAGCAAAACCATGTACCCAATTTATCGGCCCAAGCCTAATATTTCCAATATGAGCACCTTGGCACAAAACCGGAGGCTCGACTTCATTTATACAAATAGCCATAAGGAAGTTGTCATTGCTAAGACCAATATTTTCATAATACTTAAGCATTCGATCATATGTTTGAGGCCATAACCTTGCTTCAAGATATCTCGTAACCTCCGGATCATTGATCCATTTATGATATAATCCGGCATCAATATCTTTCCGTTCCAATGGTCTCAAAAAGACCTGCTCACCATATAGGTTCATTTAACCACCTCTTTCTCAATATAGACATCATCAGGATCAAATGGTGTATCACAATAAACTACCAGTAATGCCTTATCAAATACCACCCAGAAGGTGTGCATCTCATTTGGCATCACAATCACATACTCACCATCCCTAAGGTAACCACTTTCTCCTTCTATCTCGTAATTGATAGTCCCACTGGTACAAACCATAATCTCGGTCTTATGTTTATGATAATGACCTCCACGTTTTTGGCCACTGATAATATCGGCAAAATAGGAATGTCCAAACTCGGTCATATTAAATTTGGATGGTCGAGCGTCATAAAGACACCCTGCTGATGTTATTATTCCTTCAAGTTTTCCTTTTATCATTCCTCCAAACCATTTATCCTTTCCTGTATTTCAGGTATTGTTAGCTGCTCACAATTATGATTACTACCATACCAGAACCCATCTTCAACCACTGTTTCGTGCATTGATAATAAACCATCAACATCGATATTTGGATACAATGAGCGTTCTGGCCGTATTCCGTATACTTTATTATCTATAAGTACAGCACGCCTGCCTTCATCCACACCAATAAGGCTTTCGTGCAACTTTTCACCTGGTCTTATACCAATTGTATTCAAAATCGCACTGGGTGAAATAGCTTTGGCAACATCAACAACCTTAGAAGATTTTAACTTCGGTACATAGATATAACCTTGTTTCATATTATCAAGGCACCATAGAACCAAATTAACACCCTCCTGAAGTGTTATCCAAAATCTTGTCATCTCTGGGTCTGTAATGGTAATCGTGCCGGTTTTTGCCTGCTCTTTGAATAATGGGACTATGCTTCCACGGCTTCCAACTACATTACCATATCTAACACAACAATACTTTGTCTTATCAGACAATGTCCCATTGGCAATTACCAGCTTCTCTAGTAATGATTTTGTTGCCCCGTAGGCGTTTATCGGATTGACTGCCTTGTCTGTACTCAATGCTACAAACTTCTCAACCCTACCGATACTAGCTGACAGTAAATTGAAGGTTCCCAGAATATTGGTCTTTATTGCTTCCATTGGTTGTCGTTCACACATTGGAACCTGCTTCAAAGCCGCCGCATGAACAATGATATCTACATCTCTGACTACTTGTGATACAGCATACCTATCACGAACATCACCAATAACATACTCAACATCTGGGTACTTTCTGGCCATGTTATACTGTTTGAACTCATCACGTGAAAATACTTTGACTGTCTTTGGATTTTGTGCTAGTATGGTTTTGACAAACTCATTGCCAAACGAACCAGTTCCACCGGTGACCAGGATCCTTGAATCGTTAAGTGTCATAGTTTCTCCTTTATCCTAGAAATTTCTTTCTTTACTATCTGTTCAATAGGGTGCTGAAGATTACCGGTGAATGTCATTGACTGTTTCTCAAACTCTGCATCAATTAAAAACCGCATCATGTCTGACATAGTCCGCTTGTGGATTAGTGAGATGATCCGAAGTTGAGCTTTTTCTTCTGCTGAAAGAAACACCATAAAAGTCTCATCAGCATTTCGTCTTTTTCCCATTTTTTGACCGTTTCTAAATGTAGAATGTGTTATAAACCATATAATTTTATAACACAAAAATTAATCATAAACAATAGATTCGGAAGTAAAAACATTGACAATTATTTTTTAATCTATATTATTATGGTATAACACTAATGGAGGTGTGAGAGAATGGCTCCATTTTGGGAACAAAAGAAACCGCAACGAACCAAACGCCCAGCAAAAACACTCAAAAATATTCTTCAGGAAACACTGGTCAGAGAAGTAAACAAGGATCCTGAACTAAAAAAGCGTTTGGCGTTCAAAGCGGCTGGTTACGAAGAGCTTTTGGGTGACAACAAAGAGATAACAGATGCCAGACAAAAGATCGACATGGTCTTGACTAGCAAAGCCCTTGAGATGTTATCCAACAATGATGAGCTTGCTTCAGCTATGGCAACAGAAAAACTGGCAGACATCATTGGAAAAAAGAACATTAGACACCTACAAGGATCTAGTCAGGAAACAGAAGAGGAATACGACCAATCAGACGGAAGCCCACTTGATGCCGCTATGGACGAATTGACCAAAGCCGAAAGGTTCAAGGAAGCTCTTGGCATAAAACCAAAAGGATTTATGGACGTAATCAAAGACCCAGAAATACTTGTCGGAATTATGTCACTCCTTAAATCCTTTGTCCAACCTGGTCAGATTCCAGGTCAATCTCCTCAGTCACCACAGGAACAGATGGTAATGGTCATGGTTGAAGGAAAGCCCCAACTAATACCAGTTTCAAAGTGCAATCTGATGCTTCAGCAAGGAACTATCAAGCCAGTAGGGTCTGTTCAGAAAACAGACCAAGTAGAATCCGAAAAGAGCCAAGAAACGGAACCAGTCAATACAAATGATAATGAAGAAAACACCATAGAACTTGAGCAACCAGATGAACCAAAGAAAATCGGTTCAGCCCCGGAAATTGACCTAACCAATATCCAGAACTTGTCCGATGTGATAAGTTTGGCTGACTATATTGTACAATCAATGAGTGGAACCCCTGAAGAGTTCGTAGAAGAAATGGTTATACTCAAGAACTCTGGTGATGAGAGTGCAAAGATAGCGTTTAATTTCCTATGCAACACTGATGCCGACACTATATTTGCCTTGGTCACACCATACAAGGATAACGTTGAGTTAGCCTCATATGTCAGTAAATTGATAGACAATCGTGAGTGGGTTGAACAAGTAATAGAGTTGGTCAAAAAACAGTAAGAGGTGAACAATGTACCAACCCGATCGAAACATAGTATCTAGAGGCGATGGTTTTGATGTTCCAGGTTTTCAAAACCAACAGCCTGGTTTTAACCAGCAACCACAAGGAATAAGCATTGGTG
>CALMFM010000211.1 GCA_937862575.1 uncultured Bacillota bacterium | reverse complement strand
CAATAAAGAGAACTTCATCAAGAAATCAAAAACATTGTTAGGCTTCACATTCGCCGCAACTTTGATATTCTTCCTTGGCGGTTTGGCAATGGATGTATATTATACATTAGGTGGCGAGGTTGTTCAGACGGTCTCATTCATTCCTTTGTTTTTACTTTTGGCAGTGATACTGGCATATTCAATACTCAAGGGTAAATATAGCATCGATGGTAATTTTACCGAAAAGATCAATCAAATCAAATATCCTAAGATTGAACCTCTATTACTTGTAATATTGTTGACAGGAGTTACTGTCGCAATGCTTTTCTTGCCAATAGTAAGGATAGATGTTGCTTCCGGTGCCTACTTGTACAACATAAATATGACCGGTTTTGCAATACTAAGGGACTATGCCAGTTTGGACACAGGTTATCGATTAATTGCCTTTGTCCTTGCAGTAATGCTTATGTCTGTTGGACTTACCTTGGTGGTTGCACTTTCCGGATATCTTTCAAAATACAAACAATATAATTCCATCGTCAAATTAGCTGCGGCAGTTAATGTTTTCTTTGTGTTTATAATAGGTATCTCAGGTTACTATTTCCAAATAGCCAAAGAAATTAATCAAGTCATAATAATGGATCTTCTTACTTTCTACGGAATCAGTTTGCCTGGTGGTTATTCCTTTGATTACATCGTAAGCACTAATGCCGTCTACGCTCTTATCGCGTCTCTTGGTGTTCTTACCTTGATGTTTGTCAGAAAAGCTTTTGACAGAGATGATTTGACAGTGTTGGAAGCGGAGTTGTCGCTCAACAATGCTTTAACTTCCGGCGATGGTTCATCGACCGGTGAGATTGAAGATGATACATTCCAACATTTCGATCCTTGTCCTGCTTTTACAGATATCGATTCAAAAACAGATTTTTACAAGGCTGATTTGAAAAATCGTAAGGCTTCTATAGTAAAAGAAACCTCATTGAACGAGCTTGTCAATTTCGTGTTGGAGTACGCTAGAAATTCAAGACTTCATCTATCTTATACACCACAAGATATCGCTACTTTCGTGGCCGGAATAGGTGCCAGCAAGCTTTCAATATTACAAGGAATGTCCGGTACCGGGAAAACCAGTTTGCCTAAGATTTTCTCTGAAGCTGTCTTCGGAAACTGTGAAATTGTCGAGGTTGAATCTTCTTGGAAAGACAAGAACGAATTATTGGGATACTATAATGAGTTCTCCATGAAATATACTCCTAAAAAGTTCACATTGGCTTTATATAAAGCCGCTTTGAACCAAGAAATATTTACCTTCATTCTTCTTGATGAAATGAATCTATCAAGAATCGAATACTACTTCTCCGACTTTCTATCGCTAATGGAAAATGAAGAAGGTCATAGAGAAATCAAATTAATCAACATTAAATTAAACAGAAAAGAAAAGGATAAGGAGATTGAGTATCTAGCGCTAGATAACGGAAACACATTAAAAGTTCCGTCCAATGTCTGGTTTATCGGGACAGCCAACCGCGACGAGTCAACCTTTGTTATTTCTGATAAAGTTTATGACCGTGCTCACACGATGAATTTCACGAAACGTGCACCTAAAGTGCGCAACTTCACTGAACCTATTCCGAAGAAGTACTATGATTATGAAACCATAAACAGCCTTTTCATTGAAGCCAAGGGAAAAGGTGATTTTGATGCTGAAAACAGCGTTTTGATAAAGAGCGTAGAGGTACTTCTCGCACCTTATAATATCTCGTTTGGCAATAGAATTCTCAATCAAATAGAAGACTTTGTAAATATTTATAAGGCCTGTTTCCCAGATGGTAATGTGGAGAGCGAAGCCATTGAAAAAATCCTTTTGAGTAAAGTCGTTGCCAAATTGGAAGTCAAGACTATCGACGATAAGGAAAAACTGGAAATGGACTTCCGCAAATTGAACCTTAACCAATGCGCAAACTTCATTAAATTACTTGATAACGAATGATGTGAAATGATACATGGACAGATCAAAAATAGAGGAATACAATCGCTTTTCTTCGCTTCTGGAAGGCATTAAGGAATTTGCGAATAATCACCAAATAATGTCATATATCGAGTTCGACTACTATGTGGTTCACGATATGACATTATTTTCGGTCGAACCGGATTTTGATTTCGAGAAACTTGAGACTATGATTTTCAATATCAAAAAGACAACTCCCGCAATCAAAAGGATTTTCAGTAAGCCGATAATTATTCTTAAAGACACCGATGACGTATTCCCAGTTGAGAACGCCAGAGTGATAAATCAAAACACGCTACTTCATTTGGCGAACCACGCTCAATATGTATCCAATATAACAAAAAAGGGTGTTAAACCCCGAAAATTATTAACTAGAATATATGAAGACGATTATAGCATTTATGAAAATGTGATTTTTTGTAATTATATAGATGATATTCTATCTTGGATCAGAAAAAACAGCCGAACCTTGAATAGTATGTTATATGCCAATTCTGTTTTGAAATTCAATTTATTGGAGAAGGTCAATCATTTGAACTACTTCTTGGCTTTAGGTAAGTTACATACTGGATATATTAGAGATTTCAGTCAATATCTGACATTATCCAAAAAAATGTTAAGTGAGCTATCATTTATTAGCCAAACAATCAATCCGCGATTAATTAAGCCGATTTATAAAAGAAATCTCAAGCGAAATAGAAATCTCTCACTTAAGAAGACGAATATCTTCTTGATGCAAAAAGATTATCGTTTAATCTATCGAACCTATAAACTTTTGTTGAGCAACCAAATTAAGATTGAAGAAAAGCCGGCTGATTTCGACTATGAATCACTTCGAAGAAACTATTTGATGTATGTGCAAATTCTTACAATTTTCGCAGTTGGACATTTCAATTTCATCATCGACCCTAAAGCTAAAATCAACTTGAATTCACTGGAAATCTCCTTTAATTTTAAAGGTTGGCAATTGGATATTACCAATAATGACGACAATGAGATAATCCTAAGATTCACAAAGGATAAACCATATGGAATCATTATTACCAGTGATGTCTATTATATCGAGACTCTAAATAAATACAAGAAGGATTATAAAGTCGACGAAGTGGTCGTAGTCAACCAGTTCGATGACGATTATCTTGAAAGAGACGACGTATATATCAGTATGGAGGATATCGATTCCTTCCGAAGAGTCCAACAAATAATTCTGCGCGGAATGATCTATTCTGACACAACTAGGGAAGTATGTCCATTCTGCGGGAGCAGACTACATAAGGACAAGTATCATGACTTTTACGAGTGTGAAGACTGCTTTACGCAAATTAAACAAAACGTCTGCGAAGAAACCGGAAAAACGTACTTCTACACCGACGACACTCATTTAAAAAAGCATGTTATTAACAAATCAAATTTCAAACAAGACGAATATTGGTATTACGACAGACAAATTGAATCACTCATGTTTTTTAGAAATATCACCAAGATAAATAACAAAGGTGAGATAGTCTGTCCGCATTGTAATAGAATACATGAGGAATGAAATAGTATATATTAGAAAAAGGCTTGGTTAAACCCTAGCCTTTTAATTTGTTTTCAATGCAATATTCGGAATTTCTTCCATAACAAGAAAGTTCCAGCCCCAGTGGCTATTACACCGATAGTAATTGATATGTAAGTCAGAACCTGTGTCAATGGATTGACTGGTGATGGTGTCGGATTATCTTGCATCAATATGGTCAAAAGAATCGAAACTTCTTCACTGGAATTACCTGCATAATCAATAGCTTTGAAGACCACGGTATATTCACCGGTGATATAGATGTTATCCGGGGTTCCACTGATTTGGCAAACCAAATTCGAATCGACATTATCAGTAACCGAACAGGTTGGAAGTTCATAGTTTTCTCCAACATAGATAGTTATATCCTCATAAGACGAAAGTTCTATTGTCGGAGCGAATAAATCATCATCGATGGTGATTGTTCCCGAATAGATATTTCCTAGAATATCAACGATTTCATAATCAATAATCCCGTCATCAAGTTCAACAGATACTTCGAAATATCCATTGATGATTGACGCTTCCACTTCGTTAATAGTCAATGAAGCAGCTCCATTTACCAAACCTGTTATATTAATAAGTCCATCCTCTTCCAAAAGAGAATCAAGAAATAGTGAAGGAACAAATCGACTTAAAATTATCTCGAAATTATAGATTGTCTCATCTTGACTGGCATTGACAAAATCAAGCATTAGGTAGTATCTATCGTCTGCAATAGTGTCAATTATACAAGAAGTCTCCAATAGATTGAAGTCGATGTTCAGACGCAAATCATCGCCTACCGAAATCGCTCCGCTACTATAGATATCTAATATCAAATCTATTTCCTCAGGAGTAAAATCATAAATTCCCGAATTCAAAGTAGCAAGCAAAGTGAACCAGTTTGCAGAATCAGTAATCAATGAGAGTTCCAGCGTCGGAATATCAATTAATGTTGAACCGTCGGAACGTAACACAGTTAATCCGAATCCGATGATTTCTTGGTTAGGAACTAGACTTATTAATCCAAATACTGATGTGTTAAAAACCAAAGTTTCTGAATATGATTGACGTAAGAATTCGGTATCAGTGTTTTCTTCCATATCATATTCATAATCCAAATTCGATTCAGGGGTTTGGTTCAATTCATGTTCTGAAACCGGGACTTCTTCCGGGTCTTCATAAATCTCCAAAACGGTATCAAAATGATTCGGACTGTCATATTGAGCAGATATGATGTCACTAAATGCAGAATAAGTAACCGTTCCTTCATTTTGACCGGCTATAACCATTCCTATATCAATAATGTTTAAGATCGAATCATAAGGGTCAGATAAAATAATCGTGTTTTCTTGATGAGCTACTACTGTGAAATAATAAGTTGTATCATAAGCTAAAGCCGTAAACACATAAGGGGTTTGGTCACTGTTTCCGATAGAAGTGACCAAACTAACCAAGTCGCTACCCGAGGAATCATCAATTAGCCCACCATTAAGGATTTCTTCTCTTGTGACAGTAAAACTATCAACCAAATTGCCAGAGGCGTCCATTGCCAAGATAGACCAATATGATACTTCACTGTCATCAGACCAACTGATATTGTTTTGACCGTTTCCGATGTATTCAATCTGTAGATTGTCCGGGGTAGCCAACAATGATACTCCTGAATAAGTAAAAGCCTGAGAAATTACGGCTTCACCGTAAAGATTTTCATTTTCGGAATCAACAAGAACACCTTCCAAGATAACCGCATACCTTCCTAAGGGCAAGTTTTCAGGCATTTTTAGTTTTAACTCGTATGAAGTGCCATCGATAAGCAAAGCTCTAGAGTCTACATATCTCTCTTCGATTTCATCGGTTGAATCGATAACCACATCTTCATATATCGGATACCTTTCTATAATATTGTCTTGATCATCCAAAGAAACCAGAGTCAAATGATACTCAGTTTCCGGTATCTCGTTTGTCAAATTCCAACTCAATGTAAGCTCATCGTCTACAACATTGGAGATTATTTCCGAGTTATCGATTTCCGGAAGTTGTGTTATTTCATAAATGGAGACATCTTGAACTACAGTGTTTCCATATTCAACTTGGTAATCACCCAAATCGGCATCCAATAATTGAATATATAATTGTCTCACGCCATCGGCTATCTCATAATCCATTGCATATAGTTTGCCTTCAACAGGAACTGTGCTTTCGCTGGCAATTTCTACAGGCAGTATCGAACCGTCTGGCATTTCAACCGTCACCGTGTCCAACTCACCTGTGTAATCTATTGTAATGGCGGCTTCTGATATAAAATCGTCCAGTTGCAAGATGGTTGCCTGTGTGTTTGTGCTTAAAGAGATAATATTGGTTGGCTGAATTAACTTTCTTGCCTCAGGAATCAACACAATCATATTGCCTTGTTCGTTAATCAATCTGGCGACTCCGCCGTAAGCAGTTTCCATATATGCAAGACTGGTTATATTTTCTAATACATCTTCATAATAAATACTAAATGATTTTGTACCAATGACTGGCACTTTGACACTACCTCGGAATCTTGATGTATTTGCGGAAATCTTTACTCCGGCAAAGGTATAGCCAAACACTTCAACAGAAGCGCTGCCAGAACCTCCTATATAAGTATTTGTTTCTCCGTCCGATTTGTATTTCTTGAATTTGAAAGTCAAATCAATAATGGCATTTACTTTGTATGCTCCTATACCGGTTTGACCGTGTATTTCAACCCCTTTGAACTGTTTGCCTTCCGTGTAACTCCAGGATACAAGCGCATCGAAATTACCAATGCTTATGGTTTTGTTAAAGAACCAACTTCTTCCAGTTAAATAGAGATAATCTTGATCTAGTGCCAATCTCATGTCGACGTCGGCGTTCCAAAGCGGAAAACCGTATCCTCCTTCATAGGATTGAAATCTAGCTCCTACTTCGTATGTCTCGGGACACATGAACCCGCCACCAATATTGTCAATATAGATTAACCCGCCAGGTAAAGGGATACCAGACCCCGGTAGATTGAATCTGACATTACCACCGATGAGTTCAAACTCTTTATCGAAATAAAGCCTGAAAGTCAGTGGAAAGACTGAAGGCGGATTAAAACTAATCATCTTCCAGTCGGCATATGATTCAAAAATGTTAGGATTGAAATAAAATCTAAATGCTTCAACTTTATAAGTGTTAATTCTTAAAATCTGATCGGCTAAAGCGCTCATGGCTGAGCCATAATCTAATCTAACAGGACCTACATCTACCGACCAACCAAAAATATTCCACTCAAATCCTACATAGAATGCTCCGCTAAAACCCCCAGTGAAGTTTAATCCGTCACGAGAATAAGTGACGTCCTGCAATTTATAACCAAAAGCATCTTCATCCTCAAGTTCGACTGTAACATCCGATAACATACCGGATGGATCTTTTTCAGTTATGAAATCCATCAATGACTGCAAAGCTGATTCTTCAACCGCCCAAAATGTCGGTTCTAAATATACTTTGGGATATTCATTGGCATATACAGTACCGTTTGTATAATCATTAAAAGCTCTTAACCAAGTTCCTTCATCATGGGTATTATATGATAATACATTGACGTATTTGATATATATCTTGTTGTTGGCTTCATCCACAGATTGAACTATCGCCAAATTATCACCTTCATCGCTATCAGATCCAAACCTCAATACTGTTCCAATTAGAGTATCAGAAGGCCTTCTTGTAACTTCTATATGATCCGATTCATTAGCCTTGGATAACCTGGTTTCATAGGTTCTAAACATAATTTCCTCAGACTTAAAAGTAATTTTGGAATACCCAAAGGCAATATTTAGGGGACTGTTAACTGAAAAGACATGATCCATCTCGAAATGACTGAATTCCTTATGCAATGTATAGTTATCCAATGAGATGATATATTGCTCATCCGAATATTCGGGATCATTAGCGGATTCCAAAAGCGTTCTTGTGCCATCTTTCTCTTCATAATACAATAATAGGTCATTGTCGTCATCCACAATCTCGACTTGCCATGATTCTTCAACAAATCTATAAATAAGACTATCGGCATTAATTATTCTTAATATTGAATTCAAGTCGGGATAGAAATTCTTTGTTTGATAATCATCACCGGTTAATCTACCTGCCTCAGGAGATATAAAAACTATTTTAAAGCCTAAATCCGAATCCCTTTCAATAAATTCATAGTAGCCATTACTTTGATTGACGAGGTCACCTCCAAGCATATAAAAACTTATTTTTTCTTCGTCCAAAGCAAAAGTCTGGCTACGTTTGACTGCCTCTAGCCTTAATTCGTAGTCATAGTTTTCTATTCCAATCATATTGTAAGAGCCGATGATATCTTCTTCAGCATATATTTGCATGTTAAATTCAAAGAATAAGACTCCCAAAATGGTTAGGAATAAGACTATAGCAATTTTTTTCATATCTACCTCTCATTGAAATTCTTATTGAAATAATAGCATAAATGCCTTATTTATTAAAGGTTCATAAGGAAAATACCAAAAAGAAAATCCCCATTCATTTATAATGAAGGGGATTTGCCATAATTAAATGTATCTAATTGTCTAAATATATTTTACCGTCTTTGACGATGACTTTGTAGGTTTTCACGTATCGGTTATATGTGTCCAGTCGTAAAAAGTCTGCTTGACTATCATTGACA
Source organism: uncultured Bacillota bacterium (assembly GCA_937862575.1). Classification (GTDB taxonomy): domain Bacteria; phylum Bacillota_I; class Bacilli_A; order Izemoplasmatales; family Hujiaoplasmataceae; genus 4572-104. The sequence continues at coordinate 27,346 of CALMFM010000211.1, read as the reverse complement.
ACCACCCCAGTTCTAAGAGATATTCCCAAGTTATGATCTTTACAGAAAACCACGTCATCTTCTATCTTGCCAGGATATAAAGAAGCTCCCATGTGTGGACATTTGTCTTGGATGGCATATACTTGATTATCAATATATGCAAGCAAGATGAATCTGTTATTGATATATGGAATACGCATTTTCTTTCTTGATATTAAAGTCGGCAAATCAGTTAGATATTGTGGCATGACACACCTCCTGAATCATTTTGGTATTAGTTTAACACAATTAATGCTATCGTCAAAATAATGTGATTATCCATTTGGCTACCGTAACAACCAATGCATTATAAAGCGAGAATAGATATACGAGCGTCAAGCTGAACAATAGACCGGTAATAAATCTTCTTGAGTTTGTGCTAGTATATTGCGAATATCTCTGCAATAGTCCGTCTACAAGCAAAGGAACACCTGCAATCAGGTAAATGTAAAACGGGAAATCAAAGTAATAATTTACGGCTAAAACAAGAAAGGTTCCAAGATAGATCCCAGTGCATCGAGAGCATAAGGGAAGATTCTTCCCAAACAACTGAAAACTTCTCTCAACTCTTTGATGGCATCCGAAAAATAAGGCTAGATATGGTCGCTTAAAGGTAAAATGCAATATGGTCAAAATCAGTAAAATAGTGGAGAGAACCATATTGGAAATCAATATGAAATCAATTGAAAAGACAGATACTCCTAAAGACTCTCTAACAAGAAAATGTACTGGTATAACAAGCATCGCCAATAGAATCAAACCGGATTCCCACCAACGAATCCGATTAGTTCTCAAACAGATGCATTTTTCCAAAATTTCTCTTCCGCAATGTTCGCAAAACATGATGTCACCTTACCTTTGAAATAAATTATATCATAATAAAACAATAAAGCCTCGCCTTAGCGAGACTTTGATTGAAAACAATTATCAGGCCCCTAAAGTCGCTGATATAATACCTGAAATTACGCCAAGAACAAATCCGATCAAAGCACCAGTGCCGGCCGCTTTCGCATTCAAAGGTTTGGAATTCATCCAGACCAGATACAAGATCAGACCGACGATTGGAATACAAAATCCTAGAAGTCCCCAACCGAATCCACCAGTGTCATCAGCTCCTCCGGAAGTTGTAGTTGTTGCCAATTGTTTTACTTGAACTCCACAATGTGGGCAAACAACCGCCTCGTCGCTAATTTCTTTACCGCAATTTTTACAATAAGCCATACTCTCCTCCTATATTCTATTAATACAAGTATAAATAATCAAAAAAGAAAATAAAATAGACTACATAGATTATGATTGAGGATATAAAACCAACCAGTGCACCTATACCCAATGCCTTGGATGTCAAAGGTCGATCATATCGCCAAACCAGATACAAAACTAAGCCTACTACCGGAATGCAAAATCCCAACAGTCCCCAGCCGAATCCACCCGAATCGACTATGTGAGCACCAGACTTTGTTTTTGCCAATTCCTTAACCTGTACACCACAATGTGGACATACTACTGCTTCATCACTAACTTCACTACCACAATTTCTGCAATATGCCATACTTTCTCCCTTCAAATATATAATGCTTTAAGCGTACACAATTACAAGAAACAAGAACCAAATAATTCCAACAACCAAATCAAAAGCTAAATTTATTAAAGCTCCGATTCCGGCTGCTTTTGCTTTTTTCGGTTTGTCATCTTTCCAAATCAGATAAAGAATCAACCCGGCAATAGGCACAAAAAAGCCTAAAAACCCAAATCCGATACCATCTGAATTATCGATTTGATTCGTTGTATCTGACAATGGCTTCACTTGAACCCCACATTTTGGACATACAACCGCTTCATCTGAGATTTGACTTCCGCATTTTATGCAATATGCCATGATTATCTCCTTTAATGCTATTGTTTCTTCATTGAATTTATTATAACAAAAAAATCTTAGTTTGTTAACTGAATATTATATATTTTCTGTCTATTAAAGATATTTTTTTTGGAAAATTGCCTATTTGACATAAATTGATAATTTTAAGGTAATTTTGTCTGCTCATTTTACAATGAACTTTTAATATTGTATAATCAAAACAAACGGAAGTTATTTGATATGAAACTTAAAATTATTTTATATGCTATAATTTCGATAGCTTTTCAGGTTTTAATTGGATATTGGACTGGATTCGGTCAAGGTAGTTTGGGGTTACTGTTATTCGTAATCATTGTTGAGATTGATCCGGACTTCAGTTTTCGGTATCTGGTAAGTAATGTAAATACTAAAGTCAAAGGCAATCCAAAGAGAAAGGAAGAAAAATAAATGAAGTTTCGGTTCATAATATATGCCATCGTCGCAATGGCTCTACAAGTTCTATTAGGATATGTTACCGGTCAAGGTCAAGGTGGCATCGGTATGCTTACTTTCATTGTTATGGTTGAAGTCGATCCTAAATATAGTTTTTCCTATTTATTACAAAAAAAGAAGGATAGTGATTGAATCATTATCCTTTTCTTTTAATTAATATTTCTTCGGTTCTTTGAATACATGGCTGTTTAGTTCTACCTTTAAAGTCTCCATTACTTCATCTTGAAGCGGTTTATCTCTGAAATTCTTCTTAACTGTCGCTATACGGTCAACTTCTTCCATTCCGGATACAACTTTTCCGAAAGCTGCGTATGACCCGTCCAAATGCGATGAATCCATGTGCATTATAAAGAATTGAGAACCAGCTGAATCAGGATGTTGGGATCTCGCCATTGAGATTACTCCGCGTTTGTGCATAAGATCATTCTTGAATCCGTTCTTGCTGAATTCTCCGGGAATTGTATATCCTGGTCCACCCATACCGGTACCATTTGGGTCTCCACCTTGAATCATGAAATTCTCAATGACTCGGTGAAAGATTGTTCCGTTATAAAATCCTTTTTGAACAAGACTGATGAAATTATTGACTGTGTTCTCTGCAATATCCGGATACAATTCCACTACAATCTTGTTGCCGCTCTTCATTTCTATAGTTACAACTGGGTTATTCATATCTATACCTCCAATATTTACATTCTGTGAATATTATAACATATTCAACCGTTTCCATAGCATTTCCTTTTACTTAAAACTTCTTAAAGTAGTATAATAATATTGAAATATGAGGTGATTTTCATGTCAGAAAACAAGAAGCAAACATATCTTGAAAGAGAAAAAGATTGGCGTAACGGAGCAATTGTCTATCAAGTGATAGTTGACCGTTTTGCGCCAGCTATAAATATTGAATCAAAAAGACATCAATATGATTATCCAAAGGTGCTTAAAAATTGGTCGGAGACTCCAAAACCCGGACAATATGACCCTAATACCAGATATCATACTCATGAGTTAGAGTATTGGGGAGGCGATCTCAATAGTCTCTATTCTAGACTTGATTATATAAAATCATTGGGTGTTGACGTTCTATATCTCAACCCAATAGTAAAGTCGCTTTCCAACCATAAATATGATGCCAGTGATTATATGGAAATTTCGCCAGAATACGGAACAAAAGAGGAACTTAAGAGACTTACTGATACCTTGCATCAATCAGGAAGGAAACTGATTCTTGATGGAGTATTTAATCATGTTGGAATTAATTCTGATCTTTTCCAAAATGCAAAGGACTCAAAGAATCCTAAACACAAATGGTTTGACTTCAATGACAAGTACCCTGAAGGTGTAAGACTTTGGGCAGATGTCAGAAGTTTACCTGAATTGAATTTGGAAAACCCAGAGGTTCAAGAATACATCTATAAAGGTAATGATTCTGTAATAAAATCATACTTGAGAAATGGTATTGACGGATGGAGATTAGATGTTGCTTTCGATATCGGTTATGAGTATTTGAAAGGTATAACAGATTCCGCGCATGAAGAAAAACCGGGCTCGGTTATTATCGGTGAAATCTGGAATTACCCTCAGAAATGGTTAAAATCCATTGATGGCGTCATGAATTTTACTTTTAGAGAAATTATTATCAGAGTATTGAAGGGCGATATTTCTCCAAATCAAGCCAATCTTTTCTTCAATAATGTTATCGAATCGGCCGGTATTGAATCAATCTTGAAGTCATGGAATCTATTGGATAATCATGATGTTCCGAGATTAAAGAATCTGTTTAAAGAGCAAAACGATAGAAAGTTGGCTCAAGTTCTTCAATTCACATTACCTGGATCACCAAACCTCTATTATGGAACAGAACTTGGTATGGACGGCGCAAACGATCCGATGAATAGAGCGCCGATGCGTTGGGATATGCTAAGCGAAAGCAATCCTGAACTGGTTTGGACTAAAAAACTGGTGAATATGCATAAGAATGAAAGAGCGCTAAAAGTTGGCGATTATATTCCAATCTTGTCGGACAAATTAATTGGTTTTGAACGAAAAACAGATAGAGTGAACGATACTGTGATTGTCTTGATAAATCCTACTGATAAAGTGGTTTCTGATACAATTTTGATGCCAGACTCCGACCTGATGAGTTATACAAAATTTGAGTACTTGCTTGGAAATCCTGTGGATACACATTTCGTAGCCGGATTTCTGAATATAACTCTCGAACCGAAATCTTTTATAGTGGTCAAACCTTTGACAAAGGTATTGAAAAGTTATACAGCTTACAAAAGAATATAAAAAAATGAGCAATCCCAAATTGGGGTTGCTCTTGTTTTATTTGTTTAAATCCATGAATTCTGTATCAATCAAATCCAAGATGTTTTTCTCTTCAAAAAAAGCCTCTATGATTTCAAACAAATCTTCTACACGGTCTATCTTGCCTTGATAAATACCAAGTTTCTCTTTGGCTGGTATATCAAGCCAGACAACTTCATCTTTCCCATTATTGAAAAATTGTATGTATCTCTCGCCATCTTTAAGACCGAAATTGTTTTCTGCAGTATTTTCAAACATGTGTTTTGCATACTCTAAGACTTCATCCAAATCACATTGAATCATGCTGTCATGAAGTATTTTTATTTGAAATGAAGGAGCTTCAACTTCAAATCCTACAGTTTTTCCTTTTGTTTCTCTATTTTTGAAGAAATATGGCTTGTCTTCCTTCATTCTTTGTCTTTCTAGTTCGTGACTTTTATTTCGACGAAAATCAAGAAGAATATTGGCTTTATAAGTGAACTGACCATAATATCCTACAATTAGTTTCTTATAAGGTTTTTCCCCACAAGAAAACAGCATGAATATTCCATCATCGCGTAAAACTTGAACAAGATAATTACCTTTGCGATAATGCCATTTTTCTAATTCCGGATCAGTATTTAATCCTGATATATTAGAATATCTTTCTCTGGTAATTAGTTTGGTTACTTCTCCTCTAGCGTGCTTTTCAGGCGCTTGCTCATAGAGCTTGCGATTTCTGTTCATTACAGAAATGGCTACTATTACCGCTGCAACGCTGCCAAAAATTACAACTAAAGTTAAACCCACTATAAAAGTTGGGCCAATAATTAAGATCATTTCTTTATCTCCAATCAATTTGGATGTCAATTTAACTAGTTTTCTGTGATTACAAACGGATTACCTTTAAATGGATTGTATTTGGCTTTTGTATACAGAGTGACATCTTCAGCTCCGGTTCCTAAATCGTACACAGTATTAAATGTTTTTGGCATAATTTTGTCAAAAACGATAAATATCCTCACTGCAGTTTCAGGTATAGAAACAGTTGCACTTTGGCCATTCTTTATAGTGGCCACCTGTGCACATTGAACTCCTCTAAGTTCCATTTCTCCTTGACCCTGGACTTCTACAAAAAGGTATGCGCTCATTAACGAGGCAACGAAGGTTTTCTTTCTTATCATGGTTAATTTTCTCATTATTTATAGTCTCCTTTTTTATAAAAAATTATCACATACATATTTCATAATTTGTAGCAAGGAAGAAAAATACAAAGTCCATTGCGATGGACTCCTCGCAAAAAGATTGTTATTTACGTACCAGATAATATTTTCTAATTACGAATCCGAATTTCACATAAAAATTAATCACTTCTTCATTTCCTTCCGACACGTACAGAAACTGGTTTTTGATTCCTTTGCTAGAGAAGAAATCTAAAGCCTTATCCATTAATGTTTTGCCTATGCCTTTTGATTGTATTTCTTCATTCACATACAACGAATCAATCTCACCTGAATCTTCGAAAATATGAGCTGCTATATAGCCAATATCTGTCTCTCTATCAGTATCCACAACTACGACAATCAAACAATCTTCTTCTTTGTTATTAAGAAAAGATTCAAACCGATTCTCAAAAACCTTGTTTTGGAATTCGTTCTTGAAATTTTTCGATTTATCGTATAGATAATTTATTAGATTGGACCATAAAGGTTTGATTCTCTGGATTTGATTCTTATCAATCCTGATATACTCAATCACTGGTGTTTCTTCTCGATTTCTTTTTTTCTATACAGCACTATTTCTCTGACCAGTTCAAAAGGAACCGAGTCTTTAGGAAATTGTATGGCGCCTTTTGAGTATTTATATTCTTTTAGTCGTGGTTCAAAAGCTTTAATGGCGTTTGGTGTTGGATACAAACCAAGATGGTTTTTAAACACTGCGAAATGAATCATGTTTTCATGATATACATATGTTGGCATGCCGTACTTGATTGCTTCAATAGCTTGAGGAACCTCTTTTAGAATCAAGTGATGAAGTTTTAGACAGGTTTGTTGATCGGAAGAATCTTGAGATTTGATATAATCTTTGATAACACCCATTTTTGACTCCTTAAATTGAGTTTCGTAGACTCTTGCATATGCATATTATAGCATAATGTCTTTTGAATCAAAACTTTATATCGAAAAAAATCAGATCAAAAATCATTTTTTAATCGATAATTTAATAAGGCAAAATAATCAAATCAAGCCTTATTAGCGTTATTCAATTATTCATACACTAAAATATCTAAATATCATATCACGGTATTCTCTAAAAATTAATCCATTGTTTAACCTAGTTTTACAATTGAAATCGAGATTTTACTGCGTGTAAAAATACTAGAAATAATCGGGAAACAATAATCTGTTCCTTTAGAAATATTTTCGACATCTAGGCAACTTAATTTGACATAAATCCATCACTTTAACTATCGATTATTTATATTATTATCATAATGATTATTGTATTTTAGGTCATATGCATTTATAATAATAATTGTATTGATTTCATAGTCAAATTTGATTTCATGCACAGTGACACAGTCATTATTTTGACCCAATCGGGTAAATCATGTTTTTCAAAACTTCATAAGATTATTATGAAGAAACACCCAGAAGCAAGTCCAACGGACATAGTCAACTCATCGACATGCATCTCAAATAATCGACATACATCCGTACATACAGGATGTGCAGCTGTGATTACTTGGTACATTTTATTGATGAGTTGTTTTTATTTTGGAGGTGTAAAAATGGTAACCAATGAATTGAACAACGATAGCACTTATATATATGATCCTCTAGTTTCTTACAAGGATGTTTTTAAGGAAAAACATCACCAGAATGCATCTGAGTACTTTGATAAAATGGTCGATGAGTCCAAGATAAATATCCCTGAGAACCAAGAAACCGTCAAACAGATTAAAAAATTGCAAGCCGAAAGCAATGAAGAAGCAAAGCAAATTAGGAAATTGCAATCAACACAGGGTTTTTTAATTTTCTTAATAATAGTTGGTTTAGCAGGAATAGGATATAGCATCTATCAAATTGTCGAATTCTCACTTATGACTCCTTATTTGTATATTGCAATTGGTTCCGGTGTTTTGATCATATTATTTATTGTCATAATCACTCAAAGCATAGTGCCAAAGACAAAAAAATTAAAACAAGCCAAGGCAGAATTGGATAGAAAAATAAGTGAACTCAAGACCAAGGCAACCCAACAAATGGCTCCTTTGAACGCCTTGTTCAAAAGAGGCATGCATATTGAACTGTTCAAGAAAACACTACCTCAAATCATCTTGGACAAGATGTTTGACAGTCGTAGATTGGATTACCTAATCAACAAATTCGGTTACCAGCCAAATCTAGACAAAAACCGTTCGACATTATTCGTCCAATCTGGCGATATGTATGGAAATCCTTTCTTCTTCTGCAAAGACTTGATCCACCAGTTGGGAACCAAAACATATTCCGGTTCCATAGTGATTACATGGACGACCACAACCACAATCAACGGAAAAACGTATACCGAATACCATTCACAAACTTTAACAGCTACTGTAACAAAACCTTGTCCATACTACAGTAATTCAACATACCTTATTTATGGAAATGAAGCGGCTCCTGACCTATTCTTCTCAAGACAAGACTCCGACGCTGAATTAATGGACCAAAAGAAAATTGACCGTGTAGTCAATAAGGATATCAAGAAATTGAACAGAGCCTCGGAAAAAAGTACAATGAACGGAGCCAACTACACAGTAATGGCAAACTCAGAGTTTGAAGTTCTCTGGGGAGCTAAAAACCGTAATAACGAAGTTCAATTCCGCTTGTTATTCACACCTTTGGCACAAAAACAAATGCTTGATTTGATGAAAGACAAAGAAATAGCCTATGGAGATGACTTCGACTTCGTCAAACGTAATATGATAAATTATATTTACCCTGAACATTTGGCAAGAATCAACATGGAACGAGAGCCGGGTTCATTTACCGGATATGATTATGAAGCGATGAAAAGAGACTTCATCGGCTACAATGATGAGTATTTCAAGTCAGTCTACTTCGCATTCGCTCCAATCTTCGCAATTCCATTATATCAGCAACAAAAACCTCATGAATATATATACAAAGACTTGTATAATAGTTATGTAAGCTTCTATGAACATGAAAAAGTAGCCAATAAGATGAATGCGAACGAATTCAAACATCCGTTATCGCAAACAGAGAATATCCTGAAGACCACCGTAGTTAAAAGCGATAAGAACTGTGATACAATCCAAGTTACAGCATATGGCTATCAGACAGTGAACAGAACCGACATCATTTGGGTCTTCGGTGGCGATGGCAGAAACCATCAAGTACCTGTCAACTGGGTGGAATACATCCCAGTTGAAAAGAACACTGTTATGGAAGTCAATATCGTAACTGAAGCCAAAGAATTAACTCCAGCCGAGAAATTCAAACAAATGGTTGAAGATTTAAAGAACAGAAAAATATCGGCCAACGATATGTATAATCTAGGTACTTTCTTCGTTTATACGATTAAGTAATACATGAATATTTTTAATTTAAATGCCTAATAAAGGGAGGTAATAACATGGCAAACGAATTAGATGAAATGACTGGTCCAGTCAACAAAGAAGGGCGTGACATCAACGTAATAGAGAAACAGCTTCCGGCGAAGACAGGGGCCGGTTCCATCGTGTTCGAAGTCGCTTTGTGGCTTCTCGGTATTCTTCCGGGATTGATTTTCTTGTTCATGAAGATCAATGCACAGAAATACTTCCGTCAGTTGCAACAAAAAATCCAACACAACGCTTCGCAAATCGACAACTATCTCGAACAAAGGGTTCAGATTTTACAGAACGTAGTCGGTATCGTTCAAAAATCCATCGACTTGGATAAAGACGTAATGAAGACAGTGGCTGCCTTCAGAGGCGGTGCTAACCCTACTGAGGAGACTCGTAGCGAGGTAGCCAACAAGTTGGATTCAGCAATGAGAAGCATCAATGTTGCTTTTGAGGCTTATCCTGATCTGAAAGCGCATCAATCTTTAGCTGACGCTATGCAACAGAATAGCTACTTGCAAAGAGAGATTACCGCAGCCAGAGAAGTTTATAATGACACAGTACTAAAATGGAACCAAGATATTTTTGCATGGCCGACTAAGATGATCGTTGCTTCAAAGGCCGGATATGTTACACGTATTCCTTTCACCGCCAGCAAAGAAACCAAGGAACAAGCCAGAGCGAAGTTTTTCTGATAACTTGACAAATTTTGATTTAATAGAATGAAAATTAAAGGTCTACTAGCTCGTTTTTACGAGACTCATTAGACCTTTTATTTTTCCAACATTTAAAACTTATGTCAAAAATAGGATTTATGATAATCTACTTCTAATGTTGTGTTATAATTGAGTTAGATTTGAAATATATGAAATAAAATATTTGTTATTATATGCATGATACTGACTATTGCATGTTCTTGATGACAGATGAGTAATACTCGATGATACGACAAATGTTAGGTCGTATTATTTTTATTGTGAATGCAATTACATCAATATAATGCATTAATGAAATTATGCCAGTAATAAATAAGGAGAGAAAATGAAAAAGACATTTGTGTATATATTTTTTTCGCTTATGATGCTTGCTTTATTTGGTTGTAGCGATTCTGAAGTATCTAGTGAGTTGATGGACTTGTGCGACGGTTCAGAAAATTTCGTCGTTATCGACGGACAGTGTATTGTCTATGGTGATGACATTGAAGAATCCATTTCAATTGAAAGTGAAGGAACAGATGCAAATATCTATGGGGCCGATACCCTAATGGTTGACTATTTTGCTGATCTTAGTGATTCTGTTGGTTTGGCCGTTATCCCTATCGATATCTATGAGCAATCAACAGTTAGTTCAACTAGATATAATACAGACATCCTCAAAGAGATGGCTCTTTTGACAGAAACGGAAAATGCTGAGAACATCATTGTTAAATTAACTGAAGAAGGTTTTTTTGAGGCTGTCGACTTTATGAATGGAGAAGGAACTTTTGTCAACATCTCGGCTAACCCTTTGACACTAGACGTTATGGGTGATTACACTGTCGTAGTGTTCGAGGTTCATCCTGATCAGTATGATAGCTCTACTTCCTTTATGACAAAAGTCTACGATTCCTTGTCTGAAGGCGGAATCTATATAATTCACAATGAAAGCGGAAAGATGTTCCCGACCAAAACCTTTGATTTTTCAGAAAGTTATCATTCGGAGACAGAAAACCATTCTAGAACAATCCATATAACCGTGACTGTTGACGAACCAATCTATGAGACTCAAGAAATATTGAGGGTCGATGAATTCGGTGATCCGGTACTGGATGAATATGGAGATTTAATCTATGACGAAGTTCAAGTTCCGGTATTAGACGCAGACGGAAATCAACTGATTTTCACTCAAGGTCCTATTCAGACGGCTGTTCAAAATGTGGTGAAAGTCGAATATTATAAGGTGCCTTTGTTCGATAATAACGGAAACCCGGTTCTTGATCCTGATACAAATCAACAGAAATACGATATCATCGAGAAAGAAGTAAGAGATAATAATGGGAATCTTGTCTATGAAGATAGAGCCGTACCGGTTACTGATGGTCAAGGCAATCCTATTTATCTTAATGAATTTGAGATTGATTTATATATCGAAGATATTAGAACAGTTAACTATACAGATTATTATGCAAATGTTGCGGATAACGCTCTTACTCCACTAGCCGAAAGATTGGTCAGTAAAATTGTAAGTAAGTATTTTAACTGGGATTATCGCCAAAACAAGACATATGTACTATCAACTTGGGGATTCGCAATTGGCGAGAGTGAACTGTACTTTATAAAGACTGTTCAAGGTGATACTCAAGTGGAAAATATTCTGATGAAAATGTCTTTTGATCTCGAAACCGAGGAAATCGTTGTGGAAGAATACCTCAATCTTACTCGTTCAGGTTTTACAATGACTAATTCAGAAATCATCCGAGATCCTGAAACCGGAAATATAATTTACAATCCGTTGGAGTCCGGTAGAAATATGCAGGTGTATTCTTCTGTGTCTGGTTTGAAAACAATTACTGATTCCGCCAATTTACATTCATTTATCTTTGTAGATGGAAGATTGTTCTTTATGAAAAATACTACTGAATATGTGACTGAATTAGGTTACGATACCTTGTTGCTATATTATGTTGGCAGCGATGGCACGCTTCATCATGAAAACCTGGAACTCGGTGTCATGGATTCGCTTTGTGAAGAAGAAAAGTGTGATGGAAATTATATTTTATATGAACTGTATGACCAATATGGAGTACTTTATGGTGAAGGATTGAATGGAGCGGTGGCTATCGAATATTATGAAGGAGATTCAATAATCAAGTCAGCTGATCTTACCTTGACTGATTTAGGCGATTATGAGACCGCAAGACCAGCCTGTACCGAATCCATATGTTATTATGACGTCACCTACATTTTCTTGTATGAAGATGGATCTTTATTTGCCGAAGCCAATACAACAGTATCAGTAACTCCTGCAGATCCACTGCCACCATTTACAATTACATATACTTTTAATAGTCAGACTCAAATTAATTATACGGGTACTACTGCTCTAACAGACAATACTATGGGTAATATATTTGTATTTATAGATTCAGGCAATGAACCACCTGAATTAATTATGTTGATCGATATGCAAGTCATGTATAATCAAGGAGACCAGATTATCGAGAGCATCGTATTTGAACCAGAAACCCAGCCGACATCTACTAGTGACCTATTGTACTGTAGGGATGAGGAGGGATGTATAATCGTAACCGAGACTTTTGAGATACTAAATGAATTTGGAGTTGACATAGCCAGCGAGTATTATTCAAATAACGTCTACATACCTGTTTCATTTGAATATGGAGATATATTGCCTTCTGGAGAATTCGTTCCTGTTTTCACTATTTCAAATATCGAATATTATACTTATTACCTTCAACCAAGAATCTTGACCGACCAGTCAATCGATTTAGTCGAACTTACCGAAAATCTATTTCTTATATACAATAACACAGCCTTTAGTCCCATGTATAATGTAATCATTGAAATAGACGTCACTGAAGATAAATACCTTCTTACTTACACTAATTTGGCTAATATGGACACTATTCAAATATCAGGTGATTCTTTCATCGCCATAAATGGAGACAAAACAGCCATTCTTAAATTGATATTGAACGATAGTCTTTCCACAGAATATTTCTACTACTTTGATTCAGAGAATCTGACTGAAGGCTTATTGATAAATGCGATAAATGAGCTAATTGTAGATTATGATGGAACGTTGTATTTTAAGGGCGTAGATAACTTCGTTCATGACATATCGGGAGTTATATCAGTAGATGGAGTAGTAACAATTGACACTGTATATGTGGAACGTGAAGTAGTAAGAGTTTCTCCAATAAATTAATTCCTATTTAACAATAAGAAAAGGCAGGAATCTTGGATTCTTGCCTTTTGTTAGATTTTTATTATTGATTCTATGTTTGCGTGGATTCCCAAGCGTCCTGATCAATGCAAAATTGCGTTATCAAGTTATCGATTTCAACGCTTGATAATATGTATAATTTTCCAGTGGCAACGTTTGTTTCAACAAAATGAAAACCAATGTTTATATAATATTGATCGGCTCTGAAAATATCGTCTTCAGGTGTCTCATACATGTAAATGAACATTGATTCTCCTGTGCCTAAACTATTAGCCTTTAAGGTATCTTTTCCATCATATGGGTCTATATAATAGAATGGTTGGTCATCAACTGTTATCTGATGAACCTCATAATATTCGTTTTGGACGTCTCCACATCCAACAGTTACAACCATAAATGTTAAAGCTATAAAAAATAGGTAAAATATTTTTATGATTCTCATAGTGTTCCTCGCTTTTATAAGCCATTTTATAACCAATCAATGCATTTGTCAATAGACTAACCTAGTATAAATATAAAACCAACTCTGCCTGAGTTGGTTTTTACTTTTCTATTAGATTTTCTTAATATAGCATCGTCTGCGTCTGACTTGTTCGGCGTCATAATTCTTCCAGAAACTTGTAATCTTGTCATTGTCTTCCAATTCTGGTCCGGTCTCCGCATAAAGTATCTTGTTTCTGATTGCGTTATTAGTAATGTCATTCATCAGTATTGAATTAAGTCCCAAGCCTTGCATATCCGGTTTTACAGCTACTAGATACATATCCAATACCTTTGTGCGTTTCAAGCTTCTTAACAATGTAATGAATCCGAATGGGAAGAGTTTGCCTCGTATCTTTCTCATCGGTTCATTCAGACTAGGTCCTAACAAACCAAAAGCAACTACATTATCACTCTTATCGACAATAACAGATAAGAAATCAAGATTGATGATTGGCAGATATTGATTAACATATTGGTCGATTTGACCTTTGGTCAGTTCGACAACGCCGTGAAGCGGTGCGAAAGCTTCATTGTAAATGTCGAATATCTTATACAAGTAAGGTTTCAGTTCTCTTTTGTTGGTAATTTTCTTAATGGAGAAATTACTTCTTTCCAGTAATCTATCCGATATTTTGGTAATACGTGGATTGATTTCTGTTGGAACGTGGACGCGGTATTCAACCCAGTCAACATCCTTTTCAAATCCCATTTGTTTTAAGTGTTCCATATGATAAGGGAAATTATAGTAAGTAATGAACATACCTTCCAAATCAAATCCTTCGATAAGCAGACCTTGCTTGTCGAGATCATTGAATCCGATTGGTCCATTGATTTCCGTCATGCCGTGTTCTTTACCCCATTCAATCAAACGAGTAAATAAAGCTTTCGATACTTCGATATCATCAATGACATCGAAGTGATTGAATCTTAAGTGCTTAAGTCCGTTCTTATCATTGTATTTTCTATTTACTACGCCTCTTAATCTTCCTACTATTTTTCCGTCTCTATATGCTAACAATAATATGGAATCACAATATTCAAGATTCAGATTATATTTAGGATCTGCGGATTTCATCTCATCCGAAAAAATCGGCGGGATGTATTTAGGTTCGTCTCTATATAGTATATCCGCGAATTCCATGAATTTCTTAACATCTTTTTTTGTGGTGACAACTTTGATTTCTACAGCCATAATCATTCTCTCCTCGCTTTTAGTTATTAGTGGATTATTTCATATTTTATATTATAACTTGAAACTTTGTTTTTTTTCAGTCAAATTAGCCAATTTGTCTAAATTTATTCAAAAAATCATTCTATTAGGCCTTCATATGGCTTATCGCTAATATGCATTTTTATATCAAAGGTAGTATAATGGGATTAGGGAGGTGCATCTATGAAAAAGATTATACTTGTTCTTATATTGCCTTTTCTACTGTTATCATGTGCAAATTCACCTGAAGATTATCAGATATTCAGTGAAACTCAAGTGGATGGATATTATATATATGAGTTAGAACATAAAGGACTTTTTTGCAATACATATTATGAAGATGTCTATTATAGTGGAGAAACCTTCAATTATGGATTTGTATTTGAAGGATGCAGTCCGGCCATGACATTCTTCATCATTCATGATGGAGATTATGTCTACCTACTTGACGCTCTTAATGAAGGATTTATAACAATCGAATCATTGATGCCTCTGATGGTTCAACTAGAACGCCATCCAGAAGAGATATCCTCTGATGAAACCGACTATTACTGGCTTGATTTCCATATTATGGGAAGAGTTGTTTACGCATATGCCGGAGGCGAATGTGATCAGATGGGCACGGAGACTTTTACTATAGATGGCGAAGAGTATGAATATACTGCCAACGGTTGTCTTGAAGAACATATTCTCTTTATGGAAGTGGATGGAGAATTCGTCCCAGTAGCCAACCTTTTGTCTTCTGGCTTTATTGATGGTGAATATTTGATTCCTTTATTGACTCCTTCAATATAGTTTGTAAATCAAATTTAAAAGAAAACAGGCTCTGCTGAACCTGTTTGTTTTATGATCTCTTTCTTTATTTCTTGGAATTCTTCATTTCGTACATTCTGTCATCCGCAATTCTCATGAGGTTTTCGAATTTAACCTTCTCGATGCTTGATATAGCATAGCCACAAGAGAGATTCAGAATGAGATGTTTGTGAGAACAATTCTTGTTATAGGCTTCCACTTCATAGTGAATCTTATCGCGGATTTCTTGGGTCAATTTCAAATCGGCTCCATATACTACGGCGATGAACTCATCGCCGCCGATTCTGCCCACCATGTCTGATTCTCTAAAGCATCTTTTGATAACGTTTGCGGCATTAATTATCAGATTGTCGCCTTCAAGATGTCCGAATTTGTCGTTGATCTTTTTCAATCCGTCGATATCGAACATGAAGACGCTGTAATTCTTCAAAGCGTTCTCGTTTTGCATGATATCGTTCAAATGAGTTCTGTTGTATAAATTTGTCATTGGGTCATGTATCAACAAGTCTCGCATCTCAATATCTTTTTCCAGATATTTCAGATTTTGGTCTTCAATCTGTTCAATCTGCTTTTTGTTTATATAACTTCCCAATACAACAAGCACTGAAGCAATGATGAAGAATGAGAAAAGGCTTGGAAGATTCTGTGCCAATAACTCAGGGCTTGTAAAACATAAGACGGTAACACCTATGAATTGAACAATCGCCAAAAGAATGGTAGTTCTTAGTGAAAAGAAAATAGAACTTAAATGTACAATCAATACGATGTATATCATTGGAATTACATCGCCAGCTCGAACCGATTCATCGAAAATTATCGATAGCCATGGGCCAATCGTAGCACTGATCATGGTGATGATAGACGCAATCTTGTATTTACCCGCAAGATTAAATCTTAAGGCAACGATAATGATAACCAAAAGACTAATTATCATCGAAAGGTAGAACACCTCATTGTCGTAATGTAGAGCCAAAAGTAATGCGATAAGCGAAATCAATATTACTATCAAAACATGCTGGAAATAGAAGAGTATCAAAGCTCTTCTGCCATCTTGTTCGTTGTATTTTGCTAGAAAATTTTGAAAAATCTGCTTTATCTTATCAATCATATCTTTGCATACCTCTAATTCATGTCTTGTCTTTCCTGCTAAATTCAAATAATTATTTTGACATTTGTCCATATTTCTTTTAATCATTATACCAAAATATGGAGATATTATCATCTGGATTTAGAAAATAAAAATAAGTTTAATAGTAATTTTGATTTACAAAAAAGGAGCCATCCCTTCAAATGATGGAAGACTCCTGTTTATTAATCTTGAACTCAACGATTAGTTATCGACCAATCGATAAGGGTTCTAGCAGATTAGCATTCCGCGCTTTTTTGTGATGATGGAAGATGTGCGAAAATAAGGTTTTACTGAAAGAATGTCTTTGTTGTTTCAAGCTAAGCTCTTCTGGTGCCTTTGCTTCGCTTTTTTTAATCAAAACCGGTTTGGTGCCTAGTAATTCGTTTTTTCTGTTATCTTGATTCTTTGTAGTTCCACATTGGTCCCAGTAGCTGTATGCGTTGTAGTAATTTACGAATGCATTGACATTCCTTCTGCAGTCTTCCTCCTGCAGAATCTTTTTGAAATTCATTCCCTTTCCCTCCCTGAATATCAAAACGGATACATTCCATTACATATGTCATACTCTTTCTTTACCTCTATTATAATTAATATTTCGATAATATACTTGATATAATTTGCACACATATGTCAATATGAAAATATATTCCATCAAATAAGTATTGCATATAGAAAATCATATTTATACTGGCACTGTATCAAATTTTGTGTGAAATAGAAAAGGGTTAATCGTTTCCAAGATTAACCCTATTGATTTTCACCGTTTAAAAAACTGATGGCTATATTTTATGCCTTTCTAAGAAAGCCTTATTTTTTCGCTGTTGGTTTTTGTACTGGTTTTTGTACTGGTTTAGCTGCTGGAGCAACTGGCTTTGGTGCTGGTTTTGCGCCTGTATCTTTAGCTGTCATGATTTTTTCTCCTTTCCTCGATATTCGATTTCATAAAAAAAAACAAAATCAGTTAACACTTGACATTGTTTCGAATCTTTATTATGGATTTTTGCAATGGGGTGAGTGAAACTACACTATGTCTCACTACTTTCATTATACACTTTAGTATAGGATTTTCAATAGGAATATCGTAAGAAAAATCACTATTTTTATAGTTTCTTTAGATTGACATTTTGTTAGTATAAACAAATATATTTTTGTTCATGAATTTTTATAAATTCAAATCATAAGAAATAAATATCTGCCATAAATAGAATAAAGCAATCAGTGAAATCTCATCTGATTGCTTTATGTATATAAACAATTCCTATGTTCAGTAGTGCCTGATTAAAATCATACTTATGGTTCCTAAGACTATACTGATCTTTCTTGATATTGAAGTTTGTATAGATCGTAATACATGCCTTTTTGTTTCAATAAGACTTGATGATTTCCTCTTTCAATTATCTCACCTTTATGTAGAACTATTATTTGATCGACATGTTGGATTGTTGAAAGACGATGTGCTACAATCAACATCGTTCCTATTGTCATCATCTTTTTCAGTGAATCCTGAATTAATTGTTCTGTTTCGGTATCGATGTTTGCGGTGGCTTCATCCAAAATCATTACTCTAGGATTATGAACCAACGTTCTTGAAAATGATAGCAATTGTCTTTGACCAGACGAGAAATTGTTTCCTCTTTCTCGTACCTCTTCATTGTATTGATTATCAAGTTTATTTATGAATTTATCAGCGTTTACATATTTTGAGGCTTCAATCATTTTTTCATCGGTAATCGAATCTTCTCTCAGTTTTATGTTGGAGGCGATGGTTCCGCTAAACATGAATACTTCTTGTAACATCTGCCCGATAAAAGATCTAAGTGAACTAATTTTGATCTTCTTGATGTCGATCCCATCAATCAATATTTGTCCCTTCTGGATATCGTAATTTCTTACGATTAACGATAGTATCGTTGTCTTTCCAGCGCCGGTTGCGCCAACAAAAGCCACGCTTTCTTTAGCATTCACCTTGAATGAAACATCCTTAAGAATCCATTCGTCTTCTTTATAAGCAAACCACACATTTTTGAATTCGATATCTCCTCTAATCTCTTCAAGATCTACTGCTCCTTCGGTGTCTACCACTAAAGGTTTTTCATCCAAGATGCCGAAAATTCTTTCACTGGAGGCAAAAGCCGCCTGCAAGACGTTGAATTGTTCAGCCAACTGTTGGATTGGCTCAAAGAATCTACCGATATACTGTGCGAAAGCAACGAGGAATCCAACAGTTATCACTCCGCTGATGGCTTGTAGTCCACCGTAATAATAGATTAAGATCAAAGCGCCAATATAGAACATGTAAACTGTCGGGCGGTAAACACCAAAGATCACGAGTTGTTTCATATAGGCTTTTCTGAGATCATTGTTTTTGTCACTGAATTCCTTGTATTTTCTTTTTTGTTGGTTGAAAATTTGAATGATTTTCATGCCTGAGAGGTGTTCGCTCAAGAAGGCATTGACTATGGCTAGATACTTACGAACTTCCCGATATGCGGCTCTGGAATATTTTCTGAAAACGAACGACGCTATCACAACTAGTGGCATTACTGTCATCGCCAATAGAGTGAGCCGAATATTGCCGGCTTGTTTGTAATTTATCAAACTCATGGCGATAACGATTCCGATTATCATCAGCACGTTCCTGATGAAATTGACGATAACCGAAGTATACATTTCATTAAGGGTATTGGTATCATTTGTAACTCTGGTTACCAAAACCCCTGTAGGTTTGTTATTATGATATTCGATATCCTGTCTTTCAAGATGAGTGAAAACTTCTTCTCTGATGTTAAATACGATTGACTGTCCTATTCTTTGTAGCATCAATACCTGATAATATGTTACGAACGCATTGATTACGATAGAAGCTCCAAATATGCTAAGGTAAATTATCAGCATTTTTACATCGACTTCATCCGCTGTCAAAATATCCACGCTTTCACCGATTATGAACGGTTCCAGCAAGCCAACCAAAACTGTAATAATCATCAATAGCAAAACTCCACCGAATCTTAAATAATATGGCTTGGCATACGACATAAGACGTTTGATGATGACCTTGTCGCTCATTGTATGTTGTCTTTCCTCAACTGAAAGGTTTTGTCCTCTTGCCATCTTAAGCCACCTCCAATTCGTCTTCGAGTTTTTGTCTCTCGACCATGTCTTTATAAAAGATGCAAGACGACATCACTTCCTTATGAGTTCCGATACCGATTATTTCCCCGTCATCGATCACAATGATTTTATTTGCGTCTTTAATGGTCGTGATTCTGTGCGCAATCAAAATTGTCGTCTTATTTTTACGAACTGTTTTGAGATTCTTCAGTATTATCTCTTCGGTGTTTGTATCTACTGCACTAACGGAGTCATCCAAAATTAGAATTGGCGGTTCCTTAATCAAAGCTCTGGCAATTGAGATTCTTTGACGTTGCCCACCCGATAAAGTAACTCCTCTTTCGCCAATCAAGGTTTCATAACCTTCAGAGAAATCAATTATATTGTCATGAACATCGCTCAATTTAGCGCTGCTGATGATGTTTTCCAAGTAATTGCCATCCCTATTGATTCCTAGAGAAATATTGTTGTTGATGGTGTCGCTAAACAAAAATCCATCTTGAGGCACATACCCAATTTGGCTTCGCACAATATCAATAGGAAGATGCATTATGTCTTTGTTGTCGAGCGTCAACTTATTATCTTCAATGTTATAAATCCTCAGCAACAAGTCTACAAGGCTGGTCTTTCCCGATCCGGTTCTACCGATAATTCCCACCATTTCGCCTTGTGCAATCTTAAATGAAAGATTCTTCAAGACTGGTTTTGTCTCTCCCGGATATGTGAAAGTCAGATCTTTGAATTCGATATTTCCATCAAGATGATCAATTTCTATCAGGTCGTCTCCATCTTTAACATCGACTACAGCATTAAGTATCGACTCTATTCTCAAACGAGAAGCATTCCCTTGACTTGCGGTGTTGATAACCATTCCGATAGCTAACATCGGCCAGATCAGCATTCCAAAGTATTGAATCAACAATACCAATTCGCTTATAGAAAGGCTTTGATTATCAGGTAATCCTTTTGTGCTTATAACCAAATAGCCACCATAAGCGATGAGTATAACAAATACGGTGGAAATCAAAGTTCTGATGAATATATCAAATAATGTAGACGTTTTAACAAAGGTTATGGTTTTATTTTTTAAATCATGATTTATCTTGGTGAATTCCTTGATTTCAACATCTTCTTTGACGAATGCCTTGACGACTGAAATCCCACTGAAGTTTTCATTTGTGAAATCACTCATGTCCTCAAACGCTTGTTGACGCTCCTTGAATTTTTTTCTAAGATATGCGCCAATAATACCACCGAATATAGCCAAAATTACTAAAGGTATCGCAGCTACGAAAGTCAGTTTAAAATTGACTTTTGCCATCATCCAAAAAGTCAGGATACCCATGAACAATGCGTCGAATAGCATGATTATTCCTGGTCCCATGGCATTTCTTACGGCTTCAAGATCGTTAATGTAATGAGCCATCAATCCACCGACTTTATGTCTGGAATAGTATTCATTGCTTAATTTTTCGCTATGAGCGAACATCTCATTGCGTATATCATATCCGATAGTTCTTGAAGCTCCGAAAATGAAGATTCTCCAAAAGAAACGTCCTACAGTTATAACCGCCGCGAATATGGCAATCAAACCTATCTGAGTTAATAGATAAGCCACTTCCAAAGTTCCTTTATCGATTGCGTCGATTATCCTTGCGACAGCTTGAGGTATCAGTAATTGATAGTAATCAACCAGTCCCAAGGTAATAAATCCCAACAGGAACATATACCAATATTTTAAGTAATATTTATTTACAAGTTTTCCAAAAATCATATGCTGTCTTCTCCAATTTTGTCAAAAAGTTTGACTGCTATTTCTATTTCTTCTTCTGTCAATCTCTCAAATATCTTTGATACGGCCTTCATACTTTCAAGTTCATTTGTCATAGCTAATTTTTCGCCTTTTTTAGTAAGAGAAATGTAGTAGACTCTTTGATCGTTATTACAACGTGTCTTTTTGACAAGTTTTGCTTTTAAAAACTTGTTTATCGTTTCTGTAAGTGTCGGTTTTGATATGTTGAACAATTCCGCAAGTTCCGTAAATGTGGCCTTTTGTTTCTCGCGAATCAGTTTCAGATACTTGAATTGAGTTCCCGTGATCTCTTTGAAATTTATCTCTTCATACACTTCCTTCGAACTGTTGAAATACATTTTCAGTAAGCGATTGAAAGATTTTCTTACAACTTCTCTATCCATAAAAAACTCCTTATACATTATAATTAGTTAGGTATGACCTAATTATATATAATGAGTATATCAAAGTCAATAAAAAAGCGTAGAATATACACTTTATATTGTCAAAGAAGATTTTTTTTAGATAGATATATATATCTTTTTTAATGAAGAAAAAAACTCCCGGCTGGGAGTTAACATGATTTTGGGTTCTGACGGCAGGCAGTTCTCTTGCTTCTTCAAAGAGAAGAATCCTCGCTTCTCAGCTTATATTTTCTTTCAGAACGTTCTCGCACCATGAATGCCAAACCCCCTAAAAGTCTAAATACAGTAGTTATAATCAATGCATATATAATACCTTTTTGTTCATAAAAATAATGCCCGACAAAAGGGGATATAGCCAAAGTAATACTAGTCAATACATTATAATATCCAACATAAATAATTCTATTTTTTTCAGGAACCACTTCCAACATATCACTAAATAAAACTGTTATAGTTCCAGAAGTAAATACTCCTGATAAAGAAGCAAATATAACGAGGACAATTAGGCTTTTAGAGATTACATATAATATTGGTGTAATAGCCATCCCGAATGTACATATATAAGCTATTTTCTCGTTCCCATATCTCTCAATTAATTTAGGCCATATGCGAAGTGAAAATAGCATTGCAATAGCGGATCCTACAGTAATTAAGGATAACCAAAACTCATCTGCGCCTAATGTCTTTATAGTATAGATAGAGAATAAAGGCCAACCCATCTGCCAACCAAAATGAAATATCGTCGAACTCAACGCAAACTTAGTAAAACGTTTGTTCTTAAATACTTTTTTAAAACTACCTTTAATTTTAATAGGTTCTATCGATTTAGTAGGTGTGTAATCTAGCTTCATAAAAACAAAGAAAGCTATTAATCCAAATAGGAATGCAATAATATAAAATATTCGATAAATTAGAATAAACTCACTGTTTTCTTGTGCAAAATATTTAAAAATCAATCCCGATGTTATCGTAACTGTAGTTGTAAATATTATTGTATAAATACTCCTTTTAGATAATACTCTAGCCCTTCTTTGTGGGAATATTTCACCCGTTATATTTTGATAACTAATATTATAGATTGAAATTGGAATCATCAGTAATGTTAGAATAGCAATAAAAGAAATAACCTGATAATTAGCTGGAAGCATCGGTACAAAAAACATCGACATGATAATAACTGCCATAGAAAGAACTACAATGGCAGTTACTTTTTGCTTATCAACTATTTTATTGATAATGAAAGCTGCCGGTAAAGTTGTAAAAATCATTATTATTCCTTTTGTAGAATTAACTAACGAAAAATCAAACTCATCCCCACCGATTCTCTCAAGAAATTTCATCGCATAGGGATTATAAAATACAGTCATTAATTCAAACAAAATTCCAAAAATAATAAAGATTCTGAGATTATATTTAAACCTATCACTCATAAAAATCACCGTAATCTTGTAAATGTTATAGAGGTTCAATATATTTAATTTTTTTCCTATATATTAAATTCTTATACAAAACAATTGTATATCAATTAACCTAAACAAGCAATTATTCTTTGCAATTTATTATACGTTTCATTGATATTGATTCTACAAGAACACCTCTATTTAAATTTATGCCCCCATGCAATTCTCAATCGGTGCAAACTCAGTTCTTGGATCGACAAATACAATTTCTTATTAATATTTTTTTCGAACCAATACCATTTGCTTGTAATTTTGGTGATATGTTGATATTATCTCACTAAACTTAATGGCGTCAATTCTGATTTATATCGAATTTGAAGGTATGGTCTTCTTTTTCATTTATTAGATTGTTTGAAGATTGAATATAGTGTATAATGTCAGTGAAATTTATGGAGGGCATATATGAAAGCAATCATTGTACATTCAACAAGTTCCAAAGAAATGTCATTGAAAATCGCTAAAAATTATGAAGGTGAAATGTACCGTATTGAGCATCTAAAACCTGTATACAAATCTCGATTCGCTCAACTTTTTTTTTATGGATTTCAAACCGTCACGAACAAATCAGTTAAGATCAAACCAATGGATATTGATCTTTCGAAGTATGATGAAGTCTATCTGGTCTCACCTGTTTGGGCGGGAAGAATCAATGCATACATGAAAGCATTTTTGAAACAATACCAAATAAAAAACAAAAAAGTCCATATTATCGCTTCATGTGAAGGCGGATACAAGAACTATTTCATAACATTTAGAGCTTTCTTGGATCCGAGTAACGAGATTGTTGAGGAAGCAGTTTATGTAAACAATGAACTAGTAAAATAAGGATCGCGGTTAAGCGATCCTTTTTTTGTGAAAACGATAAAATTAATTTTGTATTTTCAATACCTTTTCCAAAAATACTTTGACTATTTTAGGGTCAAATTGAGTTCCCGAATTTTTTTTCATCTCAGAAATGGCTTCTTGTGTGGTCAATCTTTTCCGATAGGGACGGTCAGCTGTCATCGCCTCATAGGCATCGACAACTCCGATGATTCTTGAAAATAGCGGAATGTCGGTTTCTTTAAGCCCATTCGGGTATCCAAACCCATCCCATCTTTCGTGATGATGAAGAGCCTGAATTGCCAAATCGGAATACTCATCAGCTGCTCTCAAAATTTGATAACCTACTTCGGTATGCGACTTGATTATTTCATACTCTTCTTTCGTCAATTTATCAGGTTTATTTAGAATGCTGTCAGGAATAGATATTTTTCCGATATCATGAAATAAACCAGCTTGTTCCAGTTCTTTGATTTCGTCGCTTCTCAGTTTTAATTGTTGGCCTATTAACCTACAGTATGAGCTAACTCTCTGTGAATGCTTACGCTCGTTCTCATACTTTTCTGTCAAAGTCTCTAGAATTGCACTAATGGCCTTATTTCGAATGCTTGTTCCTACTGTTGTTTTATGTCGATACATGTGGTTTTCTGAAGCTTTCAAAATGTCCTCAATATTGTCGCTTTCATGTAGTTTAAGTTCATAGCCTACCGCAAGAGACAATTCAATGTTCTCAATTCGCTCTTTCTTTACGGTCTCCACGATTTGATCTTTATAGAACTGAAGTTTGGCAATTGATGAATTGGATAATAGAACTGCAAATTCATCTCCTCCGATTCTGGCAACTATGTTATTTTTTCCAAAAATATGCTTTAACACATTTCCAAGTTTAATTAGTGCATTATCTCCAGCATAGTGTCCAAAAGCGTCATTGATGATTTTCAGTCCGTTGACATCAAGCATCATGATTCCCAGAGGATAATGGGCATCAATATCAAGCTTTTTAATTTGCTCGAAGTAATATCTCCGATTGAAAAGACCAGTCAAATAATCGTGATTGCTTAAATACTCAATTTCCTGTTGCCGTTGAATTTTGGAAGTAACATCGAGCTGATTACCGAAATGACCGATGATTCTTCCTTCGGAGTCATACATACATATGTAGTGCCCTTCGATAAAAATCTGCGTTCCATCGGATTTTCTTTCGTCTGTAATTGTTTGAAGAACCCCGTCGTCAAACATCTTTCGCCATACGTATTTACCCCCTTGAATATCGTGTGCAAACATTTCGTTTGGCGTTTTATTCAAGAAGTCATCCAGTTCGATTCCATATTGGTTCAAAAGAGCTTGATTGACTCTTGTGCATTTTTGATGTTTAAAAACATAGTCCAATACTTCTTCTTTGTCAACTGTTTCATTCCATAAGATAGGCTTATCAATCATCATGATGAAAAAGCCGGTAAGCGACTGATTGAAAAACATATCTAGTCGACTTTGACTTTCTTTGACCAGTTGAAGTGTTTTTACTCGTTCGGTAATGTCTTGAGCAGCTCCCCAAATTGCGACAATCTCTCCATTATCGTTTTTTTCCGCTTCTCCTCTTACCCACATCCATCCATTGCTGCCATCTTTAGTGACAGTTTCGAGCTCCAGTTCATAGGGTATTCCCTTTGTACTTGTCAATGATAAAGAGGTCGATAATTTCTCCCAACTCTCTTTAGTAAACAATTTCATATGCTCTGTATAATCTGGCGGTGGCAATGTCGGATCAAAGCCATACATCTTATATAATTCCTCTGTCCAAATAACTTTATTGGTTTTTACATCGAGTCTCCAGGTTCCTAGATGAGCGATACGTTGTGATTCAAGAAGATTTTTGGTGCTAAGAACAAGTTGCTCCTCAGTAAGCAAACTATCAGTAATGTCTTCTCCAGAACTTAAGACGCCTATGGGTAGTTCGTTCACGTCATAAATAATTGTGTTATACCATTTGATGATTCGTTCCTTGCCATTGGAATTTAAAATTGGATTTTCGAAATGAGCTGCAAACTCCCTGCCTTTATTGAATACATCGTCGAAAACCTTTTTTACTGTATCGATATTTGATTTGGGTATGAAATGATCAAACCAATTTTTGCCAATGATTTCATTTTCGGGCAACCCTATGACTTCACAACCTTTTTTATTGATAAGAGACACATTTCCTTCTGAGTCAAGAACTAAAAGAATCACTCCTGCAACATCAAAATACATCCTTGCGAGATTCCGTTCATACTTTAATTCTTTTTCAGATTCGATTCTTTTACTTATGTCTATTGCAAAGAGAGATGTTCCAATTATTTCGTTTTTATCATTATAGATTGGATTATAGAATGACTCATAGGTCGCCTTGCTGATATCTCCGTATTCCTGAATGGTTGAATGGGATTTGCCAGAGAGTGCCAAATCAAAATTAGTTTTGGACTTATCTATATCTTCTTTTGAGGAGATACAATCTAAGAGATTCATACCTACAACAACGTCTACTCCATATGCAATCTTCATTGAATTCTTATAGGCTTGATTAAAATACAAATAGTTGTAATTTGAGTCTATCGCCAATATAATCACGTTTTTTTGGTTTCCAAGACTAGATTTCAGCAAAGGATTATTTATTAAGCCAGTCTTATCTTCTTGTTGATGTTGATTTACAGAATTATTATGTTCCAAATCAAAAACAAACTGCTGAATTTCAGAAAAAATCGCACTCTTTCCTTTTTCAGACAAGTTTGACTCAAATATTAATTTGCGGACATTATCCAAAGATTTCAATTTCATAATCTATTCCCTTTCAAACAATATTCAAGTTACAAAAGAAGCGCTGCATATATTATCATTATAAACCAAA
>CALMFM010000210.1 GCA_937862575.1 uncultured Bacillota bacterium | reverse complement strand
TATTCAAATAAATGGCGATTGAATATGCTTTTTCATATGTATCGCTCCACTCGATTATTTTCTTTGCCCAATACATCCGCATATATGAATGCATTTTCCCAAAATACACCATTTCTTTCATAGCCGCATTGAAGTATCGGTCATGGGTAGAAAAAGCAAGATAATCTTTTATTCCATAATTATATTTTCGCGAATCATGTCGATGCTCGTCCATGGTTTGATAAGCCCAAGGATTTGTCATACCCTCAAATTGATCATGAAATGGATTAAAATAAGCGAAATTGTAAGCCAAGTCTCTTCTCACGACAAGTTCTTCAATGAATGAATCGCGATTTTGTTTGTTAGAATTCATAACCCTTTCATAAATTACATTAGGCGATATGAATCCATATTTTAAGAATGGACTTAATCCAGACAAATAGTCGTGAGTCGGATCGTTTCTTTGATCGTAGAAAATCAACTTTGATTCTATGAAGTCCTCAAGCAATTCATCCGCTTCCATTTCGCCTTGTGACGGTTCAACGTCCATAAGAACAAGAGGTTGTAAGAACAATCTCCAAATCTTGTCCCTGATTGTTTTAGCAGAGTATTCTTCTTTGTTGCTGACGAGTTCAGTTGGTTGAAAGACATTTGAGTCAACTTCTATTAAATTAATATCGAAATCAACTGCCATTTCATATATTTGTTTCAAGAATGCCTTATCATAATTGAGATAGGATTTATCGATTACGATGGTATCATAATCTCTAATCCTATCCATTAAAAGAAAGCGATCTTCAAAATAATTGACCTGATGCACATAATTTAATAGCTTCTCTAACAAATTAACGGTATGTTTGCGGTAAAAGGCTTTGTTTCGAGGATTTTCTTCGTATGGTTCGACAATGAAAACGGACAATTGTCCGTCGTTTTCCTGTCTTTGATTCAAAGCTTCATATAAAGAATAATTATTCCTTATCCTGAATGACTTGGTCATAATGTAAAGTAATCTCTTGACCGTTCTATCAGTTGCATGAAGCAATTTGGTTCGATTCAAACTCTCACCTCTTTTTTAGAAAAGGTATAAATATGCTTGTCTTTGCAGCGTATTCGGTCCAACCATTGTACTTGACCATCCGTTTTTCCAATAGTGGCACACCGCTCACGAATCTTATTAAAATTGTGATAGTAATCGGACTGATAATTAAATACCAAGGAATTCCACCAGCTAGCAAAACAAAGTATATTCCCCACCAGATTACCGCTTCTCCAAAATAGTTCGGATGTCTGGTAAATTTCCATAAACCGGTATCAATCAGTTTTCCTTTGTTATTTGGATTTGATACATGATTCTTCAATTGTCTGTCTCCGACAACTTCAAAATAATAGCCAACGAGAAATACTACAGCTCCCGGTATCATCCAGTAACCTAATGTAATCCCGAAAATATTACCATAG
>CALMFM010000209.1 GCA_937862575.1 uncultured Bacillota bacterium | reverse complement strand
CTTCTCGGCCTTTGCATAGGCCGCAACCAATTTATCGGGATCGCCTGGTCGTCTTTCTCCGATTTTCATATGAATCGGATCTTTTGTTACTATTCTCGCTGTTTCAACTATTTCCAAATTTGAATATCCGGTTTCTGTCCCAAGATTAAATATCTCGGAGGCATTACCTTTTTCTAAATACTCGATTGCCTTCAAATGCGCATCCACGAGATCTTCCACATGAATATAGTCGCGGACACATGTTCCGTCTTTGGTATTGTAGTCATTTCCAAAGACAGTTAGGTATTCGCGTTTTGCGAGTGGAACTTGCAGAACGATAGGAATCAAATGTGTTTCCGGTCGATGGTCTTCGCCGATTGAGGAATCGACTGAAGCTCCGGCTACATTGAAATATCTGAGGCTTACATACTTTAAACCATTAGCCACATCAGACCAATGCATCATTTTTTCCATTATCAGTTTGGTCTCACCGTACGGATTGGTCGGCTTAGTCTCAAAATCTTCTGTTATTGGCATTATATCATGGCTTCCATAAGTAGCCGCCGATGAAGAAAAGACTATTTTCTTGACATTATGTTTTTCCATCGTTTCCAATAAAACTATAGTGCCGTAAACATTGTTGTCGAAATACTTCATAGGGTCTTTCATTGATTCGCCGACTAAACTTGATGCGGCAAAATGAACCACCACATCGATTGGATTATTTACAAATACATCATCTATGAACGCTTTGTCTCTAATGTCTCCGTTGTAAAATGGAACAGAATCCGGGACTGCACTTCTATGCCCTGTAAACAGGTTGTCAATAACAATTACTTTATGTCCTGTATCGACCGCTAATTTTACAAAATGACTTCCGATATATCCGGCTCCACCAAGTACGAGTATATTCATTTGGTCCTCCAATCTATCTTTTCCAAACCTTTGAACATGTTAAAATATCTGTTTTCAGGTTTGCTTTTAAAACTCATCAACTCTTTTGAAATTGGGTGAAAGAATTCTATCCTATATGCATAAAGCCCAAGGAAAAAGTCTGGATTTTTGGACATCTTACCGTATTTTGTGTCTCCTAACAATGGATTTCCGTGATACGCCATCTGAAAACGGATTTGATGAAATCTTCCTGTCTCAAGCTCTATCTTAACCAAGGAACATTCCTGATCTTCAATTGTGATTTTGTCAATGACTTCAAAAGATAATCTTGCCAGTTTACCTTCATGGGAGTTTGCGATTATCGCTTCGCGTTTCTCTTCATCCTTTGCTAAGTAGTCGCTATAATATCCGCTGCTATTCGGAATCGAACCTAATACAATAGCTAGATAATGTTTTGAAAAATCTCGCTCTCTTACTTGTTCGGATAATCTCGAAGCAGCTTTCGAGGTTTTGGCAAATACCATGATTCCTTCAACATTCAAATCAAGTCTGTGAACCAGACCTAGATAAACGTTTCCGGGCTTATCATATTTTGTTTTCAGGTATTGTTTTAGAAGGTTGACCATATCGTCCAAACCCATCTCGCCAGCTTGTGATAAAACTCCTGCCGGTTTGATGCAAACGATGATGTGGTTGTCTTCGTAGATTACATTAATATCCATCTAATCACCTTAAATATTCTTATATTATTTTACCACAAAAAACGAATAAAAAAACTAAGCCTTTTAAGCTTAGTCGTTTTTTTTATGGATTGACGCGGTTTGGACCGCGATACAGGAAGGTGACATCTCTGATACTTTCTGCTTCAAACAGACGCATCAGGAAGCGAGACAAGCCGAATCCAAAGCCTCCATGAGGAGGAACCCCATAGCGGAAGAAATTCAAATAGAAATCTATTGGTTCCAAACTCATACCCTTTTCAATTGCTTGTTTCTCCAGAAAATCAACACGATGCTCTCTTTGAGCTCCTGTAGTAATCTCTATACCTTTATATAACAAATCGAAACTTTTCGTTAGTCCTGTCTCAGAATCCAACATATGATAGAAAGGTCTGGCTTCAAAAGGATAGTCGATAATGAAGACAAAGTCTGATTTGAAATGCTTCTTAGCATATTTTCCAATCAATTCTTCTTCGGTCCTATCGAAATCATGAGCTTTCTCGCCAACATATTTATAGTTGTCTTGAATTATTTTCTTGGCTTCATAAAAGGGAATTCTTGGAAATTTAACCTCTGGAATCTGCAAGTCCAGATTGAATACTCTTTTATACTCGGCTCCCATGTATTCCTGGATGTCTTTCATGACAGCTATCATAACCGCTTCTTCCATATCCATCACATCATGATGAGATTTGATCCAAGAAATCTCGGCATCAACCGAAGTGAATTCGGTTGCGTGATATGCGGTATGAGAATTCTCAGCTCGGAAAGCCGGAGCTATTTCGAATACGTTATTGAAACCAGACGCCATAGCCATTTGTTTGTAAAATTGCGGTGATTGGGCTAAAAAGACTTTCTTTCCGAAATAATCCATTGAAAATACTTCAGCCCCTGATTCAGAAGCCGTTCCTAGAATCTTCGGAGTGTGAATCTCTATAAAATTATTGGTGGTCCAAAACTTTCTCATGGCATTTTCGATGATTGTCTGACCTTTAAATATCCAATAATTCTTCTCAACGCGAAGGTCTAGAAACCGGTTGTCCAAACGAAGTTCTTGATTTGATTTGTTTGTATAATCCAATATATCGATAGGAAGCTCGTCAGAGCTTTTTGAGGTAATCACAAAAGATGTCGGAATGAACTCCAATCCTCTTAATTTGACTTTTTCTTGTTTATAGATTCTGCCTTTAACCAAAACAGTGCTTTCTTTGGTCAAACTAGATACTATATCATTCATCTCTTTGTTTTCGTCGTTTTTCTCGATTGTGACTTGCACTTTGTCTGTTGAATCTCTTAAAACGATAAACTGAACATATTGAAGGTCCCTGATCTTATCGACGAATCCTTGGATTTCTATCTCATTTTCATTGACGTAATTCTCAATGTCTCTAAAATATATCTTATTCATAAAACCCCTCATTTCTCATTGTCAAATAATTATAGCATACATATAATGCCATTTCAATTATATATAATGTATAAAAATAGCATATCGATAGAAAAAATTAAATTTTTTGTATATAATGTTTTGCGGAGGGATAAAATGGATAACAAAGACTATAAACAATTTATAAATTATCTAGTTGCTGAGAATAAGGATGAAGCTTTGCTTTTCATATTGACCAAGTTCGAAAATGGATCAAAAATACAGGACATATATGAAAATTACCTCATTCCTTCTCTTCGTGATTTCGAGTGTCCTGATTTAGACGAAGAGGTCTGTATCTGGAAAGAGCATATCCGGACTTCGATTACCAGAACTATCTTGGAATCAAGTTATAAATACATTATCAATCAAAAAGAAAAATCAATTAAAAAGAAAGTTCTTGTGGTTTGTCCACAAGAAGAATATCATGAAATTGGCGCAATTATTGCCAGCCATTATTTCACATTGGTTGGGTTTGATTCCGAGTATATCGGAGCTAATACACCTAACGATGAGATTATTTCCGCAGTACGAACTATGAAACCTGATTTCTTAGCGCTGAGCGTCACCAATTATTATAATTTGGTTGTCACCAAAAGATTAACGGAAAGAATCAGAGA
>CALMFM010000208.1 GCA_937862575.1 uncultured Bacillota bacterium | reverse complement strand
CATTGAAGAATCAAGATAAATTGTATCGATATCGCCAGCATAATCTCCGGTAATTCCGAATGAATTGAAATCAGTTAAGTCGGCTTCCTTCGAAGTGTCAAACTCCATATTATTGTCATAATCATCATCTTCAATATTGACTTTAGTTACTGAGAATGAGTATGGGATACTATTTTCAGTTTGCCTTGGATTGAAAACGTCAATATAATATATTCCCGCTCTCAAATAAAGCACCCTTGCATTGGTTTCAATAGATGTGTAGGCAAAGTTCTCAACTAAAAATGCATCACTATCATTATCTCTGGTAATAATATATATCATATCGATATCTTTTTCAAAATCAAAATAGTAATATCCGGATTCACCGATATCGATACTAAAAGTATCGATATCTGAGGAGTATTCCAATGCCCCTTCAACAGTGTCTGATAAATCAATTGGAGTTGCGGTCACATCGGAATAATCATCATAAATGACATTTGTGGGAAACACAATTTCATGCTCAACAGTATCGAATTGAATTGTAATATCTCCACCAACATCGTCAAAGCTTGACGCGCTACATAAAGAGCCGCACATAACATCAATCAAGGCTTCCGCGTAGTCATCCATGTTCATGCGAATCTCGGTGATTTCATAACCGTCCAGCATCAATTCTACCGACACCAAAGATTCTTGAACAGAATCAAGGTCAACATCTAGACTATCTGTCATCTCAGTAAATAAATCCAACATGGAACCTACCAATTCATAAAGATGAAACACTTTTTTTAGACTACCGTCTTCGGTTTTGACAAAAGAATCGATGTTGTCTGTTATAAAATCATCTTCAAAATCATATAATACCAAATCATCTAGACTAATTTCGGTTGCGATATATTCCTGATTTTCAGATTCAAGGTATTCCGTATACAAAACCATCAAGTCTTCTTGAATATCCAAAAACAATGAGAATTCTTCGGATATGTCTAACCCCAAGACGGTCATATTGATTTCGTTCAACATCTCTCGCTTATTATCCTGAATGTATGTCGAGGAAAGCATCTGCATGGAGACTGTGCCCATTTCGATGTTTACATTCTCGCGAATTACGTTATATTCGGGAAAATGTACTTTTGACTGATCATAGAACAAATCGCAACCAATCAGTGTTGAAAACATTGCGATAACCAGTAAAAACAAAAAAGACTTTTTCATTAGCAACTCCTGATTTTGATATTTTTGTAGAGTGAATTTCGATATGAATTATAACATTATTCATAATTGAATACAATACTATAATGGCATTTATTAAAATAAAAACCGACCTAATTCAGGTCGGCTTAAATTCTATTTCTTTGGTGCTGGTTTTTCTTTTGGAGTTTCAGATTCTTTGGTTTCCTCGATAACTACTGGTTCAACCTTTTCTTTTCCCAAGAAACTCGGAATTTCCATTCCAGTCATCTTGAACAAATCGTTTAAAGGTGGAATTGATTTCAATAAACCAGATGCGAAGTTTGCCGTCTGGGTTTTTCCGTCGGAATTTGTTCCACTTTCCCATACGGTGATGTTATCAAACTTCAGGTTCTTGATGGCTTCAACTTGGATACCTACCAAAGTCTCCAGTTTTTGGGAAATCAGATATTGGATGGCTGCGTTTGCGCTGTCGCCAGAAGCCTTCACCAATTCGTTGAAGCCTTCAGCTTGTTTTGCGAGTATTTCCAAAGTACCGCGACCTTCGGCCTCCATTTTTGCAAAGATACCATCTGCCTCGCCTTTTGCCAAACGACGGATTTGCTCGGCTTCGGCTTCAGCTTGGATTACCAGTTTCTGTTTGTCGATTTCTGTCTTGACGATAACGTCGGCTTCCAATGAGGCTTTTTCACGAGTCGCTCTTGCGATCTCGGCTTCCTTCTCGGCGACATAGGCTTGCTCCAGAGCTTTCGCTGAGGCTATTTTCTCAGCCGATGTTGCTCTACGCAAAGACTCGGCCTCGATCTCACGACGAGAAGCGTCGGATTTGGAAATCTCGGCTTTAGAATGGTTTTCACCTTCAATTGCCAAAGCGTTCGCTGTAGCGACTGAGATTCTTTGGTCTCTTAACGCTTCAGCTTCACCAATCGCTCCGTCTCTGTTTTTCTCCGCAACTGATTTCTTAGCTTCGTTTATAGCTTTCGCTGCGGCCTCTTTACCTAAAGCTTCGATATATCCGGATTCATCATTGATATCGGTGACATTAACGTTGATTAGACGTAAACCGATTTTCTTGAGTTCGGTTTCGACGTTGTCGGAAACGGCTTCAAGGAATTTATCTCTGTTTGT
>CALMFM010000207.1 GCA_937862575.1 uncultured Bacillota bacterium | reverse complement strand
CTAAAATACTACAAAAGAAAATCGATAAAGGCGATATCAATTACACTGTTCCTGATATGTGGAACTCCTGGAATTACCAAGGTCCGGAAATGCGCAAGATACCTAGTCAGGAATTATTGGTCAATCCTTATCGTTTTTACTCTGAATTGATAGACGAATACATTCTACCAAACAGAATAGAAAGAAAGAATTATCAGAAATCTCTTTCAACAGTTCAGAGCATAAAAGTCAAAAAGAATGAACTAGGTGGCGATTGGGTCAGAAAATCGGTTTTATACTCGATGATGATTAGAACCAGCACCGCTTGGGATCATGATCGCTCCTTCTCTTTAGATCTGTCAAACTTTGACAAAATCAAAGAGACCGGAACTTTCGTTAAGACTCTGGCTTTATTACCGCTGTTAAAGAAAATGGGGGTCGATACATTGTATCTGTTGCCTATTTCAAGGTTCTCTCTCAAGGATAAGAAAGGCGAACTCGGGTCACCTTATGGCGTAGCCAACTTCTTCAGTCTTGATCCCAATCTAAAAGAAAGCATGACCGGTTCGCAAATGACCGTAGATGAAGAATTCCAAGCTTTAGTTGAAGCTTGTCATATCTTGGGTATGAGAGTAATAATCGATATCATCCCGCGAACCAACGCAGTAGAAAACGATTTGATTAAGCCTCATCCTGATTGGTTTTATTGGATTAAAGCCAGCGAAGCTTCAGAATATCGCGTTCCTTATGTCGAAGGAGTATCAAGTACCGCGCCTCCGACTCCCGAACATATGGACAAGGTTTATGATTCGCCTGATGTCATTAGACATATCAAAATGTTCCAATTGAATCCAAAGGATCAAAATCCTGATTTATATGAAAAAGTATTGCATATGGAAGGCAACTTCCAAGACAATATCGAAAAAGAATTCGATTTGAAGATAGCCCCTGCTTTTTCCGATCATATCAATGATGTTCAACCGCCTTGGACTGATGTCACATTCTTCAGGATGTTCAAGGACCATCCAGAAGCAAATCAAAAATATCTT
>CALMFM010000206.1 GCA_937862575.1 uncultured Bacillota bacterium | reverse complement strand
CCAGTCCCCGAGATTGATTGCGAACTCTCCGGTCGCAACATTTTGAAAGGTGTTTGAAAATGAAGAAATCGTGTCCCAGCAATTCCATCTGTGTGATGGCTTCCTCGATCGATAGAATCTCTAATTTGATAATTTTCTTTTTCACCGGCGAAATCAATTCTTTCTCGAGTCCGTCGAAGTCCAGGTAGTCAGACGTGAATGCATCTTTCAAACCTGATTTTTCCTGTAACGAGCGATTCATCCTGTGCTTGTTTTTCCGGATCTGAGCTTCTAATTTATCAACGGCTCTGTCTATGGCCGCGTACAGATCCTTGTCTTGGACTTCCGCTCTCATGGTGATGAATTTGATTGGAATCGTAATCTCGACTTTGGTCCCTTCCCGATAAACCTTGCATACCACGTATGCTTCAAGTTCTTGTTGGAAGACTTTGTCAATCTTGTGCAATTTCTTTTCAAGATAATCATGAATTGCATCGGTAATTACAAATCCACCCTTGCCTCTGATGTCTAGTTTCATAAAATCACCCCTTTTTATTCTATTTCCAATTTCATTATACCATTATGAAAAAGCTAAGTCCACCAAGCTACCGCATTTTTAGAAAAAATTCATGAAACCATCAAAATCATATCTTAGTAACGACATAAAGTGGATATTATTAAATGGCTTTAGGAAAGGAAACCATGATTCGAATGTCTCATACAGGTAATCGTCCATAAACAGGTAAATCGCCTTGTTATCGTGTTTTTCAATCATCTTAATCCAGATTGATTCGAGGTTTGATTTCAACTCGTCCTTTTGCTTGGCATTCATTCGGATATCGTTGTAAATATAGTGTGATGTTACTGTTCCGTTAGATATTGGTAGTGTTTCTTCGTAATGATTTATGGTATATTTCAGACTACATTTTTCACAGATTGAAGGAAACCTGAATATATCCTCAAACGATGTTTCCGAATAAAAGAAATTGTCACAAATCCGGCATTTCATTTTGTTTGTTCATCCAGATTATTTCTTTTCTTGCCTGACTCATTTCCTTAGATATTGTCTTTGAATACAAGAGCACCGAACCTTCATCATATTGGGGAATTCTTCCTACTCGACCGGAAATTTGAATAATAGCGTCTTTTGTAAAGACTGGGTGATCAGCTTGGATGACAACGCAGTCAATATCATGAAATGTAACTCCACGTTCTAGGATTGTGGTTGATAATAATATTCTTATATCTTTTTCACGAAATGATTTGATGATTTGATTTTTGTATTTTGTTACACTTGAAATCATTTCAGTCTTTATCCCTTTTTCTGCCAGTTTATCTTTGTACATTTCACCAGTCTTTATAGTCGGTACAAAGATTAATGTCTGACGGGTTCCTTCACTAAAATTTATTAGTATTGATAACATCTTCTTAGTTGATGCAAATCGCAGATATTCTGGTATAGCTAACGGCTTTCGATGAAATCTTGACGGAATGAGATGAAAACGCATGTCGTGATGTCTCATTATTGATTCATCTTTTGTGGCAGACATCATCAACATGACTCCATATGGTTTCAATGATTTGTCTATAAGTCTTTTTAGAAATCTATTGTTTTTAAGTGGAAATGCATCAACCTCATCGACAATCATTAAATCGAACTCCGAGTAGAAATAGATTAGTTGTTGGGGAGTTGATACAATCAGATTCGCTTCGGAATAATCTTTGTTTCCTTCCATAAGCGTTTTAATAATTGTATTCGGAAAATGTTTTTCCAATCTTTTGGACACTTCTTTGATTACCGCTACTCTTGGTATTACAAAACATACTTTTTGATTGTTGTTCAAAACTTCCAGAATTACCTTATAAGTCATTTCCGTTTTACCCGCGCCGCAAACTGCTTGCAGGAACCCATTCTTCTTATCATTGTAACAGTCCACTAGGAAATCAGCGCCTTTTTCTTGTTTAGCAGTAAGTTTGTAATCGATATGAAGTTCATGGTCAACTCTTCTTGTCGGTCTTTCATATCTGTAAATCGACATTCCATCATGAACTTCTCCATATTCATAACAGTC
The DNA here is from genome assembly GCA_937862575.1 of uncultured Bacillota bacterium. Lineage (GTDB taxonomy): Bacteria > Bacillota_I > Bacilli_A > Izemoplasmatales > Hujiaoplasmataceae > 4572-104. The sequence continues at coordinate 398 of CALMFM010000206.1, read as the reverse complement.
CAGACAATGAAGTCTTCCGTATCTGTCTTTGTAAATGTTATTGCCGAGACACCTGTTACATGTATCTTCTGTCACTGCTTGCAGTTTCTCGGAATACTTGTCATTTGCATATAGTTTCTCTATCATTTTCATCACCGATAGAATATTACCTGCAAAAGTATTCTTTTCTTGAAAAAAACCCCCGCAATTATGCGGGAGTTTAGATTATTGTTTGATTACGATGTTGACCAATTTCTTTGGTACAACTATCACTTTGACTATCTGGCTTTCACCGATAAAATTCTTAATGCGCTCTTGTGAAAGAGCCATCTCCTTAATCTCCTCATCGGTGCTGTCAATCGATACTTCAATCTTGTCTTTTAGTTTTCCATTGACCTGAATAACTACAGGTATAGTAT
>CALMFM010000205.1 GCA_937862575.1 uncultured Bacillota bacterium | reverse complement strand
TTAGGAAATTCATCCTTAAGGCTTACCGGTTAATTCGTAAAGTTAATTCAAAAAGCACCGGTTCCTATAACGAAGGAATTACCGGTGCGTTGACCACAAAGACATTAGTTTTGGAAGATTCGAAGTTCGGTGATTTTGACCATCTGACTTATGATATGCGCAAGCAGTCAATCAGGGCGGCCAGAATTCAAGGATTGTATTTTCCGACAATGCTATTTCTGATAACTATCGGAATATCACTAGTTTATGTAGTTGGCGGTAATTTCGTAATCAATTCGGCGATTTCCATCGGTACTTTGTATCTGTTCACTAGTTATGTGTGGCAGTTCTTCGATCCGGTAAACAACATCGCGATGATCTATGCGAACTTTCAACAGGCACAGGCATCAGCTGAGAGAATAGTTTCATTGATTGAGACAAAGGCTGACATCGTCGATTCACCAGAAGTCATCGATAAATACGGAACATTGTTCGATTACAAACGAGAAAATTTTGAAGCCATTATAGGTAACATCGAGTTTAAACATGTTAGTTTCAAATATCAAGTCGGCGAACAAGTTCTAAAAGATTTCAATTTAAATGTCAAAGCCGGAGAATCTATTGCTTTGGTGGGACATACAGGTGCCGGTAAGACAACTGTAGTAAACTTGATTTGTCGATTCTATGAGCCTACTGAAGGAAATATCTTGATTGATGGAAAAGACTATCGAGACCGTTCCATGGGTTGGTTGCATTCCAACCTTGGATACGTATTACAGGATCCACATCTGTTCAGCGGTTCGGTAATGGAAAATATCCGATACGGACATCTTGAAGCGACCGATGAGGAAGTCATAGACGCTGCGAAAGCGGTAGAAGCCCATGAGTTTATCATGAAGTTCGAAAAAGGTTATGACACCGAATGTGGCGAAGGTGGATCGAGACTATCCGTTGGTCAGAAGCAGTTAGTGAGTTTTGCCAGAGCGATCTTGGCTAATCCGAGAATATTGATTTTGGATGAGGCTACCAGTTCAGTAGATACTGAAACGGAAATAGCAATCCAAGTTGCCATCCACAAATTGTTGGAGGGCAGAACCAGCTTTATTGTAGCTCACCGATTGTCCACAATCGTCCATAGCGACAGAATACTGGTCTTGGATGCCGGAAAGGTCATCGAGGAAGGAACTCATCGAGAACTGATAAACAAGCGTGGAGCATATTACAAACTTTATACCAATCAATACTCAGAAGAGATGATGGAATTATCATTCAAATAAGAGTAAAAAAAGAGAGACAGTCGAGTTATCGATTGTCTCTTTTGTATCAAGCACTGAATTTATCGCTAGTAGATTCCTTATTATTATGTGCATATTTTTGTTCATAGAGTCGATTATCAATGGTTTTGAAAAACTCGTCGTAATCCATCTTCTTGTCGTATTCCATAACTCCATAACTGAATGATAACTTGAAATCATGATTAATGGAAATTTTGCTGGACAATTGATATAGTTTCTTGGCGATTCTCTCGGCATTCTCTTCGATTGTATCATTTACAAGAATGATAAATTCATCACCACCCCAGCGGCCGTATGCATCTTCATCAGTTAATACCTTACTTATTAATTCGGCAAAAGATACCAGAATTTCATCACCTTTTTGATGCCCATAGTTATCATTGATTGATTTGAAGTTGTTCAAATCGATCAAGATTACCGAGAACGGGTAACTTTCTACGGTCATCGACAACTCATCCATTGTATTTTTGATAATTCCTTCTATTTTCCGACGATTAGGAATCCCGGTCAACTGGTCGGTTTCGCTTAGCATAGTTACTTCTTTTATCTTCAAGTCCAACTCGGCATTAACTTCCTTGATACTCATAATATAGAACCATCTGTAAACATAATTTATACCAAGAGTTATCGATATCAGAAGTGTCATATTGAAAATATACAGGTAGGAATGGATAGTTCCAAAATGATAGATGTGGTTGACTCCAAAGTCATAGTTTGTGATGATTCTACCAATAAAATAAGGGATTAGTAATACCAGAGACATACAGATAGCTGGAAAAATTTGTCTTTTATGTTGTAACTTCGAAGTAGTTCTTATGAAAATGAATGTTTCCAAAATTATCAATATCATGACTGATGAAAAAATGATGTTTAGTATGAATCCATCGTCAAATTGGAAAACCAGATTCGCTAAAGAGAATAATAGAAAACCAGCCCCAGCGAATATGGATGGATAAAATTTATGCTTGCTTTCCAGATAATTCGACAAACTGTATTGGATGAAGATAAATGCGGTAATATAAAATAAAGATGATAAAAAACCACCTAAAACATAATTATATTCGGTAATATAAGTATCGAAGACTGAATATAGCAACAACCCTACGAAAGAAAAAGCCCAGTCTCTGATACCACGGATTTTGAAGTTGCTTTGACGTACTTCGACAGCGATGTAAAAAATCATCAAAGCCATGAATATGGGAAATAGTGACAGAACGATTCTAAAATCCATAATATCCTCCATCCAAATTTTATACACTAATTTGTAAATCGGTAGATAATATGAGTAATCATCATTGTGTAATTAGACTATAATTGTATATATTATACTTCTTTTTCATCATTAATTGTTTTGTATGGAGTAAATTTGTCTTAAT
>CALMFM010000204.1 GCA_937862575.1 uncultured Bacillota bacterium | reverse complement strand
TTTCGTATTGAGTAATCACATACATGTCCAGATCTTCATCATATCCGGTATAGGCAATCGTTTGTAACAAGGATTTTTGAGGATGATTATCCAATATTTCCGGTTTTAGATATTTAGGAAAATACAGATAATCGATATCAACATCTTTGATATCATAAAGAATTTGGAATCCGTTTTCCACGTATTTGACTGAATAAGTCCTGAATCCAGCGTCATACAACACCGAATCCGGATGATTGATACTCATGGCGTAATTATTGATTTTAGCCAATGACCCAGTCTCATTGAAATAAGCCAACTCCAAGGTCGCTTTCTGTTTTTCCAAAGCACTCTTGGTAATACTCTTGGTCAAATCGAATTGCCACGGATCCAAAATTGTCGGATTGCTATTCCAAATTACACCTGTGTCTTTGTTGACAACTTTGAATTGTGAATTTGTTTCATTTAAATAAAGTTCGAACTTATCATTCTCGGCTGCCAAATAATTGGTATTTGTCAGCGTCATACTGTCGATGAAACCATCAGTGGAATATTCAATCTTTTCATGGGCATAGACTGTTCCCGGTTTCATGTTGAATGTGAAGATATATGTTCCAAATAGGACTAGCAGGACCACTAAGGTCAACGTAAGTTTCTTCTTCATGATCAGTACCTCAGATTAATCTCTTGGATGACCGAAATTATGAAAGCTATGAATTGCTGAATCAGGTCAAAGAAGAGTAGTCCCACGAACATCATCACGGCGATGGAAACCATCGTCGCGATAAATGCGAGTATTGTTTTAAAAAGCCCGTATTGATGGATATTGAGTATTCCCATGAATAACATCCATCCGGTACCAATATAAGCCACATACATGATAAGCTGATAAAAAGCCATCTCGTCCAAAGTAAGGAAGTTGCTGAGAATGACAGCCGGAAAGCCAAGAATTATCAATGGGAACAAAGAATATCCCGTCACCATTAAAATTTCTTTATAACTGCCTTTCCCTTCCATCAAGGTAGTGACACTCCAGTTACCCACTGTAAACAAGAATACAATCAAGAGAACACTAAATACTTCTTGAAGGCTATTCAAGTCCGAAGGATTATTCAGGTTAACTAAAAATCCCAAGTTTTGGAATGAGAATATCTGATAATAGGCAAAAATGATGATAAATACAATCGCCACACCCAATTTGCCTTTTTTGTACCTTTTGAACTCTTCATATCCATCGAACGGATGAACGAGAATATGATAAGGGAAACGCACGTAATCGTTGAAGATTGTTTTAAGTCTAGTCTTCATACAGTAACGAACCTCCCCTCTTGCGGATCTTTCTGATACGCTTGTAAAGCATATATCCTACCAATAAAGTTATACCACCGATGATATAACCGAAATTGGCTTTCAGAATCTCATTGCGATATTCCTGGAAAGCCTTTGAATAATAATATTGGTCGTGACCCAATTCGAAATACTGCATCGCTTCTTTGAAATTTCCGTCTCTCAGCAACAATTTGCCGATTCCGTTATAAGCAATCTCATAATTGGCGTCTATCTTGATCACTTCTTGCCAAACCAAAGCCGCTTCTTCAAACATGCCTTCCGCATGATAATGGATCGCTTGATTGACAAAAGCGCCGAATTCTGTAAGACCATAGACGATAATCGTTT
>CALMFM010000203.1 GCA_937862575.1 uncultured Bacillota bacterium | reverse complement strand
AACTTGGAACAAAAATAGGAACAATAGAAGCAGAATCAGAAGCTGATTTAATATCTGTTCCATATTATGAATTTACCGAATTGAATGAAAACAACGTCTTTGGTCATCTATTCTTCGGGTTGTTCCCGAACTTAAAACCGCAATATGTTTTATGTAATGGAAAAATGTTGGTAAACAACTACGAAATAGGAGATCAAATGATAAAAAAATATCAGTTAGCAAAAGAATCCGCTGGGAAATTATGGAAGCGGATTGAGAAAGAAGGCAAACAACTAGAGTTCAAATACTAGTAAGATTAATGTTAAAAATCGTGAGAGGTGGAAGAAATGAGTGCAGAAATGAGACCGATTCAATTTAGCAAACTAATTAATTGGGCGAGAACCGAATATAGCAATGAACACGCGATATTTGGGATTCATTCCAATAAATTCTATAAAAACAAGTCTGGGACAAAACTGGAGATGTTTGGTGATTTGATAAGTTCGCCGGTAGGGCCGGCAGCTGGACCAAATTCTCAGTTGGCGCAAAATATCATCGCAGCCTATTTGGCAGGCGCCAGATTCATGGAACTGAAAACTGTTCAAATTATGGATGGCGAAGAACTCGCAGCCTGCGTTCCGCGACCTTGTATAAATGTAGAGGACGAAGGATACAACGTCGAATGGTCAACAGAATTAAGAGTTGTCGAAGCCCGTGACGAATATGTCAAAGCCTGGTTCGCTATTCATGTTTTGGCAAAAGAATTGGGAATATCCGATACAAGAGATTTTATCTTTAATATCTCGGTAGGATATACCTTGGAAGGAATTAAATCACCAAAAATAGATTCTTTTATCAATGATATGCTTGATGCATCCAAGACGGAAATCTGGAATGAATGCAAACAATATTTACTAGATAATATTGACACATTCAAAAATGTCACAAAATCAGATATCGAAAATATTGAATCAACAATTTCGCCAAGCATCACAATATCGACGATGCATGGATGTCCTCCTGCAGAAATCAACTCAATTGTTGAACATTTGATAACTGTTAAAGGTATGCATACCTATGTGAAGTGCAATCCGACTCTTTTAGGTTATGATTATGCCCGTAATATTCTTGATCAACTCGGATACGACTATGTGTCTTTCGATCATCATCATTTCAATAACGACCTCCAGTGGGAAGACGCTATTCCAATGTTTACCCATCTGCAAAAACTAGCTAAAACAAAGGGATTGGTTTTTGGATTGAAATTGACCAATACTTTTCCTGTAGAGATTAAAAACTCTGAACTTCCTGGTGGAGAAATGTATATGTCGGGAAGAGCCTTACTGCCTCTTAGCATAAGTTTGGCACAGAAACTGACTGAAGCTTTTTCCGGCAAAATGCCGTTATCTTATTCCGGTGGCGCAGATGCGCAAAATATCAAGAGCATTTTTGAAACCGGAATCAAGCCAATCACCATGGCAACAACAATTCTTAAACCGGGTGGGTATGAAAGGCTTAAACAAGTCGCAGATATCTGTGAACCGATTTTGAATGATAGTCCAGCGCAAGTAAAATTGGATAAACTTTCTAAAATAGTCGAAAGTTTACCTGGCTATAAGTATGCGCAAAAAGACCTTCGCGAAGCTGGCTCAAGGAAATCCGGATCCGACTTGTCATTGTTTGATTGTTTCAAATCGCCATGCAATTCCAGCGATGTCGGATGCCCAATCGAGCAACAAATCCCTGAATATCTGAAACTGGTTTCCGAAGGAAAGCATAAAGAAGCATTTGAAGTAATATCGATTGATAACGCCGCGCCGGCAATTACCGGCACAATCTGTGATCATAAATGCCAAAGCGTTTGTACGAGAGTGGATTATGAAGAAAGTCTATCAATTCGAGATGTCAAGAAAGTCGCCGTGCTTTCTGCTCAAGATGATTATATAAAGAATACTAAAATTACCGAACTTAAGACTGCCAAAAAAGTAGCGGTTATCGGCGCCGGTGTCGGCGGAATCGCCACGGCATTATTTTTAAGACGTAACGGTGTTCATGTGGAAGTCTTTGAAAAACGAGATAAACCGATGGGAGTTGTAAGTTACCTTATTCCTGAATTCAGGATTCCTAGTGAAATGATTGAAAAAGACTACAATCTCGCAAGAGCAGCGGGAGTCATTTTCCATTTCAACACTAATCCGGATTTCAATGTAAATAAGCTAAAAAGAGACTACGATTACATAGTGATTGCAATCGGATCTTGGCTCCAAGGATTTAATCCTTTGAATAAAGGAAAAGAACTTGCATACGAAGCTTTGGACTTTTTAGAAGAATCAAAGAAATCCAATCTATCCCTAAATCTAGGCAAAAGAGTTGTCGTAATTGGTGGTGGAGACGTCTCCATGGACTGTGCTAGAACCGCTGCCAGAACCAAAGGTGTAGAGCATGTAACAATGATTTATCGTCGAACCAAAAGAGTTATGCCGGCTACTCACGAAGAATTTGAATTAGCCACAAAAGACGGAGTAGACTTCATATTTTTAACATCACCGGTCGACTTCGATGGGAAGACATTGACCTGTGTTAAAAACGAATTGATCAACAACAAGGCTGAGCCGACAGAAGAGCTGTTCGAAATCGCCTGTGATACGATAATCAACGCAATCGGAACCAAAGTAGATAAAGCTGGATATGAAAAAAATAATATCAAAATCAGCGATCGCGGTTATCCGATAATCAATAAGGCGAACGAAACTTCTGTGGAAAATGTTTATGTTGCCGGTGATGGAAAAGCCGGAGCCAAAACAATCGTCAAAGCAATCGCTGACGCTAAAATTGTGGCAATCGACATATTAGCCAAATTAGGTTTAAACAACGATTTTGTCAAAGTAACCATTCCTGAGAATCATGAGGATTTATATAATAAGAAAGGCACTTTGAGAGAAAGACTTGAAGCACAATTTGACGGTTCGCGCTGTTTGGCTTGTAACCAGGTATGCGATGTTTGTGCCGATGTATGCCCAAACAGAGCCAATATCAGTATTAATGTCGATTCCGAATTGTTTGCGCAAGACAGACAAATTATTCATGTAGACGGCATGTGCAATGAGTGTGGAAACTGCGCAACTTTCTGCCCACATAGCGGAAAACCTTACAAGGATAAGGTAACGATTTTTTGGACCGAACATGATTTTATTGACTCAACCAATGTCGGATTCCTTCCGCTTGGAAACAATACATTCAAAATTCGCGATGAGTCAGGCAATATATTCGACTATGCGATTGGAGAAAATAATGTATCAGAAGAATTGGCAGTGATTATCGATACTGTCAACAGAGACTACTCATATTTGATGGTAAACAGTCGATAATACGACGTTTTAAGAAGGAGGACCAATATGACCAATATCAGCACCTCGATCAGAAAGACTGATGCAGAGGAAAAAATATCGGGGTCTGCCAAGTATGTAGCCGACATAAAAATTGAAGGCATGCATCATGCGATAACCGTAAGAAGTACAATTTCCAGCGGATATATCAAAAATATCAGCGTTCCGGAACTTCCGGAAGGCTATTACACTGTATCCGCTAAAGATATACCTGGAAAGAATATAGTCAAGATAATCTTCCAAGATCAACCGATTTTCACTGAATCAAAAATAACCTATCTAAGAGAGCCGATAATGCTAATTGTCGGTCCCGACAAGGCCATAGTAAAAGAAATAGTCGATAATGTTAAAATAACATACGAAGAAACCGAACCAGTATACGATTGGGTAAATTCAGCTATCCATTATCATTTTGAAAAAGGTAATGGTGGAAAAGCTTTTGAAAATCCTGAGAAAGTAATTACACATTACTATGAAACAGGCTATCAGGAACAAGCCTACATCGAAACCCAAGGGTTTATCGGTTATCCAGAAGGAGAGAAAGTCACTCTAATCGGCTCGATTCAGTGTCCGTATTATGTTAAGAACGCAGTCATCCAAGCTCTAGGTACTACACCGGAGAATGTCAGAGTCATTCAACCGTCTATCGGCGGGGCCTTTGGAGGAAAAGAAGAATTTCCATCGTTAACCGCCTGTCAATTGGCTGTAGCTGTCAAGAAGATTAGAAAGCCGATTTCTTTGATATATGATCGTGCCGAGGATATGGAAGTAACCACTAAACGACATCCTTCTAAAATCAAATTTGAAGCAGCCATCGGCAAGAACAACGAGATTTTAGGACTTAGGACCCATGTCGGAATCGACGGCGGCGCCAATATAGGACTAAGTGGAGTTGTGCTTTCAAGAGCTTTGATCGCATGCACAGGCGCATATACGATAGACAATCTTGACGTAAGCGGTGATGTGTATTTAACCAATACTGTGCCAAATGGAGCCTTCCGCGGGTTCGGAGCTCCGCAGATGTATTTCGCAATTGAAATGTTCATGGAACATATAGCTATGGATCTCAATGTTGATCATTTTGAATTAAGAATGAAATACTTGGCCAAACAAGGAGATCGCACTTCCACTGGAGGCTTGTTTAGAGATCCGATTATTATGGAAGAAATGATAAATAAGAGCAAAGAAATTTCTGATTATGACAATAAAAGAAAACTTTATTCCAATCCGAAATCTAATAAAGGAATTGGTATGAGTTTATTCTTCCACGGATGCGGATTTACCGGTTCCGGCGAGAAGAATATCATTAAGGCAAAAGTCAAATTAAGAAAAAACATAGATAAGAAAGTTGAAATTCTTGTAGCCGCAGTTGATATGGGACAAGGCATAAGAACCACATTAAGAAAAGTAGTGGCCGGAATAATTGAAATTCCGATTGAAAATGTCGTATTTGATTTTCCGGATACTGATTTCGTCCCGGATTCAGGTCCGACCGTCGCTTCAAGAACCATGATGATAGTCGGTGGTTTGGTGGCGAGAGCCGCCAAGGAGATGAAAGAGCGTTGGCAAGAAACGGAGTTTACCGTTGAAAAGCAATATGAACAACCAAGTTATATTGAATACGACGAAGAAAAATTCGTAGGCGATGCTTATCCGGCTTATTCTTGGGGAATCAACATTCTCGAAGTTGAAGTTGATAAATCGACATATCAAGTCAAAGTTTTAAATACCTGGTCGGTTTATGATGTTGGAAAAGCAATCGACAATCGCATCGTTTTGGGACAAGCAGACGGTGGTCTTGCCCAAGGAGTAGCCTATGGCTATTTGGAAGTAATGAGACATGAAAAAGGTGTTCTAAAGCAAAAGAACATGACTGATTACATCATCCCTACTGCCATGGATATGGGCGGTATGGAAACTGTTATATATGAGAATCCATACGCATTTGGTCCTTACGGAGCCAAAGGTGTAGGCGAATTGACTTTGGTTGGCGGAGCACCTGCAGTTTGTATGGCAATTGAACAAGCCATAAAAAGAAGAGTTACGAAGATTCCAGCCACACCAGAGTACCTGATGGAGTTGATAAACAATGGCTAAGATACAATTTAGATTGAATGGAGTGCCGATAGCACTTGAGACCGACGCAAATCGTCGACTGCTTGATGTTTTGCGTGATGATTTGTCCATGACCGGAGTCAAAGAAGGATGTGGAGAAGGCGAATGTGGAGCTTGTGCAGTTTTGATGGACCATGAAATCGTCAATTCCTGCTCTGTACCAATCGCTAATTGCATAAATAAGGACATCGTCACTATCGAAGGTTTTTCGAAAACGTCGAGATATAAAGTCCTGCAAGAAGCTTTCGAAGAAGAAGGAGCCGTTCAATGCGGGTTCTGTACCCCCGGCATGATGATTGCGGCCGAGAGCCTTTTGAACCAAAACCCAAATCCGACCGATGAGGAAATAAAAGTCGGTTTATCCGGTAAT
>CALMFM010000202.1 GCA_937862575.1 uncultured Bacillota bacterium | reverse complement strand
AAGAATAAATAAATATCTATTTAAGAATGACGTTTTCAATAGGAAAACGTTTTTCTATTTAATTGGATGCAATTTATCAAAAGAATATAGTATAATTGTTTTGTATATACAAAGGAGTGATATTTATGTGGCAGGCAATCTGGGATTTTCTGACATCAGTCCCACTATGGGAGATAGCTTTGATTTTCTTCGCAAAGGTGATTGAGGTTTCAATCAGCACTTTAAGGATAATATATATAAACAAAGGATTCCGTACTTTAGGTACTATCCTTTCTTTAGTAGAGATATTCTTATGGATTTTTATCGCGTCAAGAGTAATCATGGGTATCACCGATTATCCTCTAAAAGGTATTATCTACGGCCTAGGATTCGCAACCGGAGTCTATATCGGCTCAATTCTCGAAAGTTATTTAGCGGTAGGTAAGATTTTCATTCAAGCGATAATAATGAGAGAAGAAGCAGGCAAAGTCGTACAAGAACTTCGTGATGCTGGATACGGAGTCACAGTAATAAGTGCGCAAGGCAAAGATAGAAGCCGTAAGGTCTTGATGATATTCTCTAATCGCAAAAACAAACAAGACATCATCAGAAGGATTTTGGAATTGGATGACGACGCTTTGATTACAGCTAACGAAGTATCCATGATACAAGGTGGTTACGTCGGCACTTTCAGAAAACTGGCTAAATAATATGAGAATACTGGTTTTGGGAGGAGCATCTTATGATGAGATAATTCATGTGAATGAATTCTTTCAACCAGTGGCAGCAACGATTTTTCCTAAAGCCCAGTATTCAGCACTTGGCTCAACCGGTATCGGTAAAGCCATTGCTTTTAAAAAACTAGGTTATGATGTTTCATTTCAAGCAGTTATTGGCAAGGACATATATGGTGGAATAATCGAAACTGAATTGAAATCACATGGAATTGATTTTCATCCGTCATACGTGTCTCAGACTGAAAAACATACAAACTTCATGAATTCACATGGAGACAGGATCAGCGTCTTCAAGACTGTAGAACCGGATAATGATTTCGATCCGACTGAATTCGAATCTCTTATTGCAAGTTCCGATATTGTCTGTCTGAATATAATTGATTATTGTCGCAGTTTCATACCTGTTATTAAAAAACATAATAAACCAATATATTGCGACTTGCATGATTATGACGGGTCAAACCCTCATCATCTCGATTTTCTGAATGTGGCAAACGGAATTCAACTCAGTTCCAATCAAATGCCGGATTACGAAAGTTTCATGAAAGCAATGATTCAAGCGGGGAAAGATTTTATTGTGGTTACTCATGGTTCGAAAGGCGCTTCGGCAATCGACAAGTCAAAGATGAAAATTGACATTCCAGCTGAGAAGGTTGATTTCATCGACACTAACGGTGCCGGAGACAATTTCTTTGCCGGATTCCTTCATGGATATTTAACTAATCAAGGTTTAAAGAATTCGCTTCTTATGGGGGAGATTGCCGCAACTGATTGTATCCTTTCAAGAAATATAGTTGGTGACAACTTAAGCATTGATTATCTGGAGAAAAAATTATCTAAACTGAAAAAAAACAGTTGAAAAAAACAAGTGTTTCAGTTACAATATATAGTGCTACAGATAAGCAGGTGTAGTTTAATGGTAAAACCGGTGCTTGCCATGCATCTAATGGGGGTTCAATTCCCCTCGCTTGCTCCAGAGAAAATAAAAACCATTTCCTTTTTGAAATGGTTTTTTATTTACTTTAATGATTTTTAACTCTACAAGTTGAATTTTATTTTATTTACAGATTATGAAATTAATCAATTTAATGTCACAAAAAATGATTTACATATCATATAAAATGTAATATAATGGAGTCGAGGTGAGAAAAATGTCACAAAAAATTAAATTTCTTACATATTTGCAAGATAAACTTGATGTATCCACTTCAGAACTTGCAGACTTCCTTTTCATTGACAAAAGAACGCTCTATAACTATAAATCTCTATCGATAGAGGAGCTTCCAAATAAGGTTAGAGAGAAAATGTTGATATTTTTTCAAGGCTTTGAAGAATTCTATGTTGACAAGATGACTGTGGAAGACATTTATTTGGCTTTGTCCAATGCCAATCAAAAAGACATCACATATATCAGATCAAGATTTCTTGATACGGCTATGATTCGCAAAAAGAATCTCGTCGTGACGAATACAGAGGAATTATTGCATAAAATATCTGAAAAAAGAGAAGTAAATTCACTGGATGAGTTTCTGATTGACTTGAAAATACTTTTACAATACTCTAATTTAACCAAGGGATACATATATTCATTGTTCGAAATCATCATTTCGAAAATGGATTCGGAAAATGATTACCAACTATTAGACTATATCAACAAGTATGAAAAAGGAGAAAAAAGTGATTGAGATCAAAGAGCAGAAAGATAAATACATTAAAATATTCAATTCTTTTCCAGCTTTCCATAACTTTATGCGCTATATCATTAAATATCGTGATCCGGATATCTTCATTGACAACTTAGACAATCCTCAATGTACTTTGATGCATGTTCCGCCTTTTTACTTCATTACCGGGAACCCGAAAGAAACCGATATGCAAGAAGTCAGTAAGGTTCTAGAACAGAAGGCATG
>CALMFM010000201.1 GCA_937862575.1 uncultured Bacillota bacterium | reverse complement strand
AACAACAGCTACATTTACTATTAAGGAATTCGGTAACCAAGCATACGATAACCTGACTTACACAGTACAATACTATGACATCAATGATGACGCTTACTATGATCTAGAAGGATATATCAATATTCCTGCTACTCAAGCAACTATCACTATTGAAGGTCTAGAACCTTACTTCTATGGATATGGTGTAGACGGAAATATCGTTTACAAGGGCGACTACATTATCGTTGTCAACTACGATTACAAACAATATGAAGATAAGAGCGGCTCAAGCGAATGTCCATGGTTCACAACTGATGGCCTCCTTGGATGGGGTACAATCACTGAAGGTGTAACAGCTACAACTACTAGCGTAACTATCGACTTGACAGTTGAAGATTACAGCGCTACTGTCGTATCAATCACCGTATTGGTTTATGCAGACTGGTCAGATCCATCTGCAGTAATCGATTTCAGCGATCAAACAGCAGTTTCAATCACTGGTTTGTCTGCAGGCGTTAGATATTATGTCTATGTTCTGTACGATGATGGAAACTTTGATGCATTCAGAGTTGACACAGCAGCTGAATAAGAGTAACTCAATAATACTTAAGTACTAGATAATATTTCAAGCGAACCATCGGTGTAATAATTGCATCAGATGGTTTGCTTGTTGTCTAGGCTGACCTAGAATAAGTAAATATGCTTTAAGAAAAAGCCAAATATGATAGGATCGCCTTAAAAAGTTGAACCTGTAGATATTTGGCTTTATTAGGGCATAATATTCGATTTTTTATGCAAAAAACTTGACTTGTACATTTAGAAAAACCTCATAGGCTGTTTTTCTAAATATATAGGTCCTGTGACAATTTACTGAAGAAAGGAGATTATATTAGTCAAACTAATATAACAGCATCTATGTTTAAATATATCTTAGTGAGAACAGGATTTATATTCGTTGTATTGATTATCATTCTCTCAATGAATTTCCTTTTTCTAAAACTAGCTCCTGAATATCCACCAGCAAATGAAGACCAGAAGAACTCATGGTTGGTCCAACAATATACCAGAGGCTACAAAGACATGTGGCTGGAGACCGAAGACCTGACGATACTGGCAATGAGAGAACAGGAAATAGTCGTACCTAACAATGCGTATTTCCGCGATGAGGAATCGCAATACCGGATTTACGCACCTGTTCCAATCTCAAGGCAATATTATATCTGGGCATACAATATCATAACTGAATGGGATTGGGGTGTTTCGACCAGATTATGGGTCAATATGCCAGCATTCACCGTTTTGGCTACGAGAATGCCAGTTACATTGAAATTGAATTTCCTAGCGCTGTTCGTTTATATCCCTCTAGGCTTTGGCTTGGGTATTTTGGCTGCGCTGAAGAAAAATAAATGGCAAGATAATGCGATATCGTTAGGGGTAATGATATTCATTTCCATTCCAAACTTCGTTATCATGACGGTACTCGTCATGACCTTCGGATTCCAGCTGGAATGGTTGCCGAGGCAGTACCCCGCACAGTATATTGAAGGATGGATCCAGATCAAAGCTCTGGTTCTCCCGGTTTTAGGTCTCTCGTTTGGGGCCATAGCCGGACTAACTAGACTCACTAGAGCCGAGATCACGGAGGTCCTGACTTCAGAATTCCTGTTATTGGCTAGAACAAAAGGTTTGACTAGAGCGCAAGCCACTGTTCGCCATGCAATGAGAAACTCGATGGTTCCACTCGTGCCGACTGTTATCGGTTCATTCGTAGGTCTGCTCGGCGGTTCTGTCGTTATTGAAAGAATTTACGGTATCCCGGGTACCGGAACGGTATTTATACAATCGCTGACGCGAAATGCTTATGACTATAACGTCATCCTTGTTTCCACAGCTTTTTATACGACAATCGGACTAATTGCGATTCTGCTCGTCGACATGTCGTATGGTATCGTTGACCCGAGAATTAGAATGGGGGCGAGAAAATAATGGAAGACAAAAAACAAGTTCACGAATTTCTCAGCCCTGAGAATTTCGAATTCGTCCAGATGGGCGAAAAAATCTATGATAAGAAATTTGAAACAAAACCAATAGGTTATTTCAAGGACGCGATGATCCGTTTCGCCAAGAATAAGACTAACGTTTTCGCTTCGATCATTTTGGGGCTTGTCATTCTTGGATCGATTCTTATCCCTATTTTGAGTACAAAAAACGCTGAAGTTCAGGAATCACGTTTGGCATACCTGCCACCTCGCATACCAGTTTTGGCGGATTGGGGCATTGCCGACGGATTCAAATATTTGGATAATCAGGTTGTCGACTTGAGCACCATCGATCCGGAAACCGGACTTGGTATTCCAGCAACGATGCCAATTGAATACATCAAATTGGATACGCTCGAGAACTATTATACTACCTGTAACGATTCTACCAACCAAAGCTGTGTCGGCGGTGACAATATATTGTCGGTCGACGTCAACAGAACCCATGTCTATGTCGAATCAAGTTCGGTAGATGCAATCAGCACCTATCAATTGTTGTCATTGAGTCAAGCTACTGAAGGCTATATTAAACTTGACATTGCACAGTTGAACCTGACTGACGAAAACGCGGTTTTCAATGTTTATTTGAAACCTACTCTGTTTGGTGCATGGACATTGGTTTTTTCGACTACTGAAGCAGGCGTATTCGACATTTCGCCTTATGAGGCACTTGGAGGCGTTGCGACAGTCAATTCCCAAATCCGTATGGAACTGGTAACGACCGAGAGCAGTGACTCTGTCTACATCCATAGCGTGGAAGTATATAACAATACCCAAGAGGAACCTGTATATTTAGCCACTGGCTACAATATGGCACACTTTTACAAACTAGTAACTGTTGATGAATTTTCAGGTGGAACTTGGAATAGATACAATGGTCAGGTTTTGGCCGCAAGGTTCTATTATGATGCCTATGCCTATGCATTCGGAGACTATACTATTCCTGCTCTACCGAGAAGCACATATGACGCTTTGATGATTGAATATGCAGATACCTGTACAGTAAACTGGGTTGATCCTGCAGATCCTAACCACTATACCTTTACCGAAGGATGTCCAATCATAGAAGTTCTTGGCAAGGTTGGCGTGGTTGTTGTCGGAGACACAGAATATTTCTCTTACCGAATAGTCGCCAATTACGGTCTGATGAACGGTTATGATGAAATACCTTACTTCCTGTTCGGTACATCAGGTACCGGAAAAGATTTATTCAAACTAATTTGGATCGGTACTAGAACATCTCTATTACTAGGTGTATTGGTATCGGCAGTAAATATCGCCATTGGGGTCGTCTATGGAGCTATTTCCGGATATTACGGTGGAAACGTCGACTTGATTATGCAGCGTTTCTCCGAAATTGTTGGTCGTATTCCATGGCTTGTAACGTTAAGTATCTTTATAGCCTTGTACGGACCGGGACAAGTTGCCCTCTTTGGTGTCTTGATTATTTCCGGCTGGATAGGCGTGGCAGGAGTCACGCGAACGCAGTTCTATCGATACAAAGGTCGTGAATATGTCCTCGCTTCAAGAACACTTGGAGCTGGTGACGGAAGACTTATCTTCAGACATATTCTTCCTAACGGTATCGGAACTATCATTACTACTAGTATTCTGTCAATTCCTGGAGTTATCTTCACGGAATCCACATTATCATATCTCGGATTTGGTATCGGACATGGTACTACCTTGCACATCTTCGGCCTGGAATTGACCGGTGTGTCCATCGGTGTATTGTTGTCGGATGGACGTAACAGACTTCTGTATGAGCCATACTTGACAGTATTCCCGGCATTGCTAATTTCCATATTGATGATCACCTTCAATATGTTCGGTAACGCACTTAGAGATGCGTTCAATCCAGCGTTAAGGGGGTCTGAATGATGCCAAAGACAAATGAGACTATATTAACTGTAGATAAACTGACCGTTTCCTTCAAGACCACACAAGGTATGGTTCGTGCTGTTCGTGGCGTGAGTTTTGAATTGCATCGCGGCGAAACACTGGCTATCGTAGGTGAGTCCGGATCAGGGAAATCAGTTTCGAGTAGAACCATTATGGGAATTTTAGCCGGTAACGGTGTTATCGATTCCGGTTCAATCATCTATGGCGGACAGGATTTGACAAAAGTTGACGAAGAACATTATCATGAACTTCGCGGAAACAAGATCGGTATGATCTTCCAAGATCCGATGTCAAGTTTGAATCCAATTATGAGAATCGGAAGACAAATTACTGAAGGAATGCTACTAAATGGAGACCATTTCAAGACTAGAGTCAAAGACTATGCCAATGAATCTAAAAACGATTTATATTCTGCGTTAGACATTCAAGACAACATTGAAAGAGAAATTAAAGTTGTCAAGGATTCAGAAGATGCAGATAAAGTTGAAAAATTATCACAACTAGCAAAAGACCTGTTGGATGCAAAAACTGTAGTCAAGCAAAAGAAAGCAGCATATCACTTAAAGGTTAAAGAAGGCAAAGTCAAAGTCAAGAACGATTGGCTAGCAGAAAAAGAAAGAGTTTATGCTGAAATAAAGGCTTTACAAGAAGGTCCTGACCCAAAAGCCGCTAAATCTCAGATTGCCGATTTAAAAGAAAAATTGATACGCTACAAGAAAGTTACTAAGAAGGAAGCCTATGAACGCGCAATCAAGATAATGAAGGAAGTTGGTATTTCAGAACCTGAAAAACGTTATACTCAATATCCATTCCAATTTTCTGGTGGTATGAGACAAAGAATCGTTATCGCGATAGCCTTAACCGCCAGCCCGGAAATATTGATTTGTGATGAGCCGACAACAGCTTTGGACGTTACAATCCAAGCTCAAATTCTTGAACTTATCAACGAATTGAAAAGACTAAGAAACCTTTCGGTTATCTTCATCACCCATGACCTTGGTGTAGTTGCCAATATGGCGGACAACATCGCTGTTATGTATGCTGGTAAGATTGTCGAAATCGGTTCATCTGAAGAAATATTCTATAGCCCTAGACATCCATATACTTGGGCATTGCTTAGCTCAATGCCTGACTTGGATTCCAAAGATAGACTTAGAGCTATCCCGGGAACACCGCCAAACATGTTGTTCCCACCAGCAGGCGACGCTTTCGCCGAACGTAATGAATTCGCAATGAAGATTGACTTCGAGAAAGAACCGCCTATGTTCAAAATAAGCGACACACATTACGCTGCGACTTGGTTGCTGCATCCAAATGCACCTAAGGTAGAAATGCCGAAGTTGATCAAGGACAGAATTGATAGAATGGTTGGAGCAAAAGGCTTGGAGGAACATCGATGAATAGAAGAGAAAATGAAAAACCAATCCTTGAAGTGAAAAACCTGAAACAATATTTCGTTTCTGGACATGGTAAGAATAAACTAGTAGTTAAAGCAGTAGATGATGTTAGCTTCAATATTTACAAAGGCGAAGTATTTGGCCTTGTTGGCGAATCCGGATGCGGTAAAACCACAACCGGAAGAACCATCATCAAATTATATAACCCTACTGACGGCGAAATATATTTCCTTGGTGAAAGAATCGGAGCAGGATTTAAAGGTTTAAAAGACGCCATAAAGCATATGAGAAAATCTACTCGTACGCAAATCAATGATTTGAAATTGGAACTCAAGAACAAATTGTTGAATATGAGCGAAGAGGATGGAAAACTTCTCAAACAAGAATACAATACTAAGATTGATGAATTGATCAAAAAGAAAGAACAATTCATTTTGGAACAAAAAGAAGAAATCGCCAATCGCAAAGAAGTAGTTGAACAGGACAGCGATTTGATGAGAAAGATGCAGATGATCTTCCAAGATCCGATTGAATCTCTCGACCCACGTATGACTGTAAAAGAAATCATTGCGGAAGGGCTTAGAATTGCCGGAACCAGAAATGATTCCGAGATTACCAAAAGAGTTAATGAAGTGCTGGAAACAGTCGGCTTGCTTCCTGAGCATGCCAGCCGTTATCCCCATGAGTTTAGTGGCGGACAACGCCAAAGAATTGGTATAGCCAGAGCTTTGGTTGTAAGCCCGGAATTCATGATCGCAGACGAGCCGGTATCGGCACTTGACGTTTCGATTCAAGCACAGGTTATCAACTTGTTGAATGATTTACGCCAAGAAATGGGAATTACAATCATGTTCATCGCCCATGACCTCTCTGTTATCAAGTATTTCAGTGATAGAATTGGCGTTATGTATTATGGTAATCTTGTTGAACTTGCAACTTCCGATGAATTGTTCCTGAATCCTTTGCATCCGTATACAAGGTCATTGTTATCAGCGGTTCCGCTACCTGACCCAAGATACGAGAAGACAAGAAAACGTATCGTTTATAGACCGAAAGAGGTCCATAACTATGCCAATAACCCGCCTAAATTGCATGAAATCAAACCTGGGCACTTCGTATTGGCAAATGATGAAGAAATAGAGAAATATAAGAAGACATTGAAATGAAACTGATCTCAAGAATAATCCTAAACATCTTGTTGGCCGGGATATTGTTTTTCTCGATAATGCAATCATTCCTCGAGGGAGACTATAGTGAATTGAATATCAAAGACGCTCTGTTCATATCGGGCTTTACAATAGCTGCGTTTGGATTGCTGACAACCACCAATGCTGGAAAACTTTTCAGAGGATTTGGCTTTGTGGCGAAAAAGTTTTTCTCACGTAGATATTTGAACATGTCATATTATGAATATGTACAAATGAAGGAACAGGCTCAAAGCCGTGACAAGATGACTGGCCTATACGCTGTAGCGGTTGGCCTTGCGATGCTTATAGCTTCGTTTCTGTTGGGTCGTTGATTGAGACAATAGTAGATTCTGTATTAAAACAAAATAAGCTGATCATATTCGATCAGCTTTTTTGATGTATAAATAATAAAATATATTTGCATCAATGCAAAAACCTTAAACGATAGTCCAATAAGATTTGGTTTCTATATTTAAGGTTTATTAGATTAATACCAGTACTTATTTATATGTCTAAATGCGACATCAAGATGATATTTTTTGTGTAAAAATAATTATTGATAAGTCCATATACTCTTTATACAAGCTGGATACTGCTATAAGAAATCTATTTTGATCATAGAATACTGATACAGAAATCTCAATTTATAGCCATTTTACAAATATTTTCTAATTTAATTGCTTGTATAAGTGTTTTATTCAGTAAAATTATGATATAATTATTTTAATGCGACATGCATTATCTGCAATTTGCCAAAGTTGTGTTAGGAACGAATTCAGGTTCGCCACTATCATCAAAGTCCAATAACAAGTTTACATCGCCTACTTCATTATAAGTTACGTTGAAAACATATTCAGGTTCGCCAGAATCTTCAAAGTCTACATTAAAGACATATTCAGGTTCACCGGAATCTTCAAAATCAACGAAGAATACATATTCAGGTTCACCGGAATCTTCAAAGTCAACAAAGAATACATATTCAGGTTCGCCAGAATCTTCAAAGTCAACATTAAAGACGTACTCAGGTTCACCGGAATCTTCGAAGTCAACAAAGAATACATACTCAGGTTCTCCAGAGTCTTCGAAGTCAACAAAGAATACATATTCTGGTTCACCAGAATCTTCAAAGTCCAACAAACGGACAGCACTATTATTTCCTACTACAAGATCACTTGCAGACACGCTTAACATACCAAAACCAAACAACATTACGAATACAAATATAATTTTTTTCATTTTATTCACCTCGACTATAATCTTACTATAATCGATAGATATAATACAGCGCACATGTGTCGTATATTGGAGAAAAAGCTATGAATTCGATGGAACTAAGCAATTATTTAGAAAAACTTCGCTTCGGTAGAAATGTTTCCCAGGAAGAGTTCGTACACGGGGTAGTGTCGATTAGGCAATACCAGAGATACAAAAATGGGGACAGTGTCATACCGTATGAGAAAATTGATCAGTTCGCAGAAAAACTAGGAATCAATAGCAAGAAACTATTGACCGAGTTTGAAAGAGAACGCGCAAAGCAGTATTCAAAGATCAATAATTTTTATAATGCAGTAGCTAATAATGACTACAAAAATGCCATAAACATAAAGCGAGATCTTGATAAGGACTTAATTATTTCTGAAGAAGGAAGACTCTATTATCAGCATGCACTCATTGTATATGACTATTACTCTCGCAAGTTAACGGTGAATGAGGTCATTGATAAAGTTACTAAATTAATTGATTATCCTGCGATTCTCAAACAACAATATTATACGGATGTTGAAGTCCTTATTCTGAGTTTCTTATTAGGTATTTTTCCCGAAAAACAGCAAGAATTACTGCTAAATAAGCTAAATGAGATCTTTAATAGCGAAGATAGCATTATGGCTGGAGACAATAACGATTACATCTATACTTTGATTCTCATGAGAATGGCAAAGACATTCGGGATTAAAAAGGATTTCCCAAAAGTTGTATATTATTGCGATATGGGAATTGATCGTGGCGTCAGCAAGAAGAACTATTACCTATGGGAATATTTTTTCTACTATAAATCTTTGGCGCATCATGCATTGGGACAAAGAGAAGAATTCGATGATGCTTTGTTAAGATGTTATAATGTTTTAAATATGGAAGGCAATCATTCCAAGTATGAGAAATTTACCGCTTTGATTGAAAAAGATTTTAACATCAATTTTAGAAGCTACATCGTAAATCTAATTATGCCTGATTAGATTATAGAACTTAACTCTAATGACGTCTATCACCGGACGTCATTTTTTTTGAAAAAAAATCGAAAACGACACCAATGCGACATAATGTGTCGTATGTTTTTCGCTGTGAAAAAGTCGATTTATGCAAATACGACATATGTGCGCTGTTTTTTGTCATGTTGGCGGGTGTATAATATAGGCAGACGCGACAAAATATGTCGCATTGCATAAAGAAAGGAGTGAAATTCATGTTGCTGAACACTTTAATGGCATATCAGAAATTGATCGTATATAACGTTGTTGTATATAACGATTATTTTGTCAACAGTGCTATGAGATACTTGCATGACAACTATGGATACTTTACACTCACTTTCTTGATGTTGCTAATTATATTTGTTATATATTATATTCGTTCCGTATATTTTTTATCTTATGATTATGCCACACCTTATCTATATGACACGTCAAATAACATAAAGATTTCTGTTCAAAAGATATTTGGTGGGAAAATTAACTTTCGTACAACAAGTTATTACCCGGAAATCATAACAAAAGAGGAAGAGTCGACTTCAGAGATTGAAAAACCAGATGAACTGGTTTTCATGTTGGATAAAGATGGAAATATACTATACGCTAATAAAAGAACTCTATCTGAATTTCAGTTTGACATTCATGATATGCTAGGAGAATCAATATTTACAATATTTGAAAAATATGGAAATTCCGACAAAGATTGGTATCAACAAATAAAATCTAAAAATCAAGCAAACAGCTTGATTAAACTAATATCAGGACAGACCGAGAAATGGTTCCTCATTAATTATCGAAGCAATTTTGATTCTAGAGGGGAATTAGAAACTATTATGGCAACCGGAGATGATGTTAGTTTTCTTATCAATTCCGAATCCGTAAAAGAATTTTATGCTGAGAAAGACCATTTGACAG
>CALMFM010000200.1 GCA_937862575.1 uncultured Bacillota bacterium | reverse complement strand
GAAATCACTACCTAGCTTAATGGAAATGGATTCATCTGGCTTGTTTCTTGATTTTTGTTGATTGAAAGCTTCAAGATATAGTTCGTTGTTGTCAAAGTATAATGATGCTTTCTTTAAGAGGAATCCCTGTCTTGTTTTTTGAAATAAAGGAATGTAAAGCCCTATTCTTGGTTTTTTCTCTTTAAGAAAATTATAATAGCTGTGCATCGCTTTTTTTGAATATCGGGTCATAAAATAGTCTCTGGTGAAACTGTAGATTAACGAAAGACCGAGTACGAATCCGGCGGTATATAAATCAAAGCCATATCCTAAGGCGAATAGCAGCAATACTATTATCGCGGCGCTGATCAAAGTATAAATGACTACTTTAAGCAAAGAAAACGTCCCAACCAGTTTTTCGGTTTCCTTGAATACTTGTTCTTGTAAATTGCTCATAGATGTTTTTTTCCTTCCTTGGTGAAAACTAATTTTTGTCAATTGTGCATAGATAAATTATACTTTTTTTTGTCGCATTTTGCAAATTAAAAAGATATCAGGAGCCGATTATCGCTAATCGGCTCAAGGTTTATTTAAGTACTGCCTCGCAACGAGGACAGATTCCGAATTCGTTCACTTCCGGAACGACTTGCCAACAGCGTTCGCAGGTTACTCCTGGCGCTTCATGGACATCAATGGAAACATCGGTTCCCTTATACTTTCCAAACCCGTCTTTCTCGATGTCAAGTTTCGACACAATAAATATCTGAGCGAGGTTGACGTTGAGTTTTTCAATCAGATCTGCGACTTTTCCCTTCGGATATATGATTAGATGGGCATTGAGGCTTTTGCCGATGATTTTCTCGTTTCTGGCGTTCTCCAAAGCTTTTAACACGTCTTCTCTCAATGACATGAACTCATCATAGAGCGATTCGACTGAATTGTCCAATTCTTCCACTTGCGGCATATCAAGCAGATATGCGTCTTGAACCTTGCGATTTTGGATATACGAATAACTTTCGGCTGTCGTATGAGGAATGATCGGTGTCATCAATTTGATGAGTGTATCAAGTATTTTGAAGATGACAGTCTGGATTCTTCTTCTTTCCAGAGAATCAGCTTTTTCGATGTAAAGCACATCCTTGGCCGGGTCAAGATAGAATGAGGAGATATAGGTAACGAAATTGGTTACTT
>CALMFM010000199.1 GCA_937862575.1 uncultured Bacillota bacterium | reverse complement strand
ATTTTTCATTGGAAGTGAAGAACAAGGAATTCATCGTATTCGTCGGACCATCTGGTTGCGGAAAGACCACAACTTTGAGAATGGTTGCTGGACTTGAGGAGATTTCTTCAGGTAAACTTTTCATAGACGATACTTTGGTCAATGATATCGCACCAAAGGACAGAAACATCGCGATGGTTTTCCAATCATACGCTTTGTACCCACATATGTCAGTTTATGATAATATGGCTTTTGGATTAAAGCTGAGAAAAATGCCAAAAGACGAAATCAAAAAACGCGTTGACAATGCAGCTGATATTTTAGGCTTAAGAGGTTATCTAGACAGAAAACCGAAAGCTTTATCTGGTGGACAAAGACAAAGAGTTGCTTTGGGAAGAGCTATCGTCCGCGATGCAAAAGTATTCTTGATGGATGAGCCACTGTCCAACCTCGATGCAAAATTGAGAGTAGCGATGAGAGCTGAACTTATCAAATTGCATGAAAGACTTGGAACAACTACAATCTACGTTACCCATGACCAAATTGAAGCCATGACTATGGCAACAAGAATCGTTGTCATGAAAGACGGAAGAATTCAACAAATCGGAGCTCCGAAAGAAATCTATGACAACCCTAACAACATGTTCGTTGGTGGATTCATCGGAACACCAGCTATGAACTTTTTAAGCGGAAAAGTCAAAGAAGACGGATATTTCTATTGTGAAAACCTCAAACTAAAAGTTGACGACAAACACATAAAGATTTTAAAGGAACACAAATTCCTTAATAAAGACGTTGTACTTGGATTCCGTCCTGAAGACGTTCATGATGAAGAAAGATTCTTGACAGATTACGCTGAAGCAAAAGCTACATTCGTAGTAGACGTAGCCGAGTTGCTTGGAGCCGAAACAAATATCCATATCACCGTAGGCGAGCACAATGTTGTAGCGAAAGTCAGCGCTAGAGCCGACCTGAATATCGGAGATAAAGTAGACCTAGCCATCAATATGGCTAAATCACATTTCTTCAATCCTGAGAATGAAGAACGCCTTATCCACCAAGGATAAATAATATTTATCAAATAATGGAAAACCGCCTGAAAGGGTGGTTTTTTTTCAATATGGAACATGGATTTATTGTGTTATATTATGTATGGTGATATGATGATTGAATATATTAGAAAGACATTGGACAATCAGATTCAGATAGCAAGAGACGGAAGCGTTGATTATCAAGATAGAACATTTCAGAAGGTCATGAACGACTTGCTGAAGAAACAACTTACCAACCTTGACGCAAGAGAAAAGACCACAATGAAAATATTCAGTTTCACTTCCAAATCTCCGATTTATATTGATTCGAAAAACTTGCTCCTTTGCATAAGAAGTTATCGGATGCAGCGAAGTCTTTATGTTAATTATCATGCAATTAGAGATTATCGAAGTTATGAAAAGGATATAATCATTAGTTTTTACAATGCACATGAATTTCGTATCGAAGAGAAATATGCATTTTTATCTCAGATTAAAAAAGCTATAGTCATATTGGAATTTCTGAAACAATAGAAAGTGTTTTCATATTATTTTTTCCTTGTTTATTTTATGGAAAAAAACACAAATAAATAGTATAATTATTGTGTCAAAACAAATAGGAGGATTTCTTATGAAAAAGAAAACACTGGAAGATTTGCATGTTAGCGGTAAGAAGGTATTGTTGAGAGTCGATTTCAATGTCCCAATCATCGACGGAGTCATTACCGATGATAACCGCATCGTGCAAGCTTTACCGACAATAAATTATTTAATCGATGAAGGCGCTAAGGTCATCATGTTCTCTCATTTGGGAAGAATTAAAAAAGCGGAAGACCTGCCGAAGAACTCATTGAAGGTTGTAGCTGAAAGATGTTCAGAATTGTTAGGCAAAAAAGTGAAGTTTGTTCCGGTTACAAGAGGACCGGAATTAGAAGAAGCAATTGCCAAAATGAAAAAATCTGAAGTTCTGATGTTTGAAAACACCAGATTCGAAGACCTTGATGGAAACAAGGAATCGAAAAACGATCCAGAGCTTGGTGCTTACTGGGCTGGTTTAGGAGATGTTTTTGTCAATGACGCGTTTGGAACCGCTCATAGAGCTCATGCTTCAAACGTCGGAATCGCTACTCATTTGGAGTCCGCAGCCGGGTTCCTGATGGAAAAAGAATTGAAATACATTGGTGACACAGTCGAAAATCCACAAAGACCGTTCATAGCAATTCTTGGCGGAGCCAAAGTATCCGACAAGATTGGTGTTATCGAGAATCTACTCAAGAAAGCCGATAAGATTCTTATTGGCGGAGGAATGGCCTATACTTTTATGAAGTCACAAGGGTTTAATATCGGAACATCGATTTGTGAAGATGATAAACTGGATCTTGCTAAAAAGATATTGGAAGAAGCCAAGGGTAAAATTGTACTCCCTATCGATGTAATCGTCACCAAAGAATTCAGTGCAGATGCTGAATCCCATGACACTACATACAAACACCTAAAAGACGATGAAATGGGTCTGGATATCGGACCTAAGACTATTAAAGCCTTCAAAAAGGAACTCAAAGGTGCCAAAACGGTAGTGTGGAACGGACCTATGGGTGTGTTTGAATTCGAAAAATTCGCAGTAGGTACAAGAGCGATTTGTGAAACTTTAGCAGAACTGAAAGATGCTCGTACTATCATCGGCGGTGGTGATTCCGCTGCTGCAGCTATTCAAATGGGCTACGCTGATAAATTCACTCATATCTCAACAGGTGGCGGAGCTTCCCTGGAATATCTTGAAGGCAAAGAACTTCCTGGAGTTGAATCATTAAGCGATCAACACGAATGCGTTGATTGCAACTGCAACCATTGATTACTTGTTGACCAATAGTCAACCGTGATCTATAAAAATCAAATTACATAGGAGTAAACATGGAAATAACATTAACGATTAAGAGCACGGAAGGATTGCATGCACAATTGGCCAACAAGCTTGTCCAAGTTTCAAATAAGTATGATGTCGATATTCATTTGGCATATGAGCATGTTATCATCGACGCCAAGTCGATTCTGGGTTTGATGAGTTTAGCGGTTCCTCAAGGACGAAATGTCCGCGTGGTAGCTGAAGGTGATGACGCCGAAATCGCAATCCAGGAAATTGAAAAAATATTAGGATAGGAATGATCAATATGAGAAAACCAATTATCGCCGGAAATTGGAAGATGTTCAAAACAAGGGATGAAGCCATAGATTTCATGTATAAAGTATCTGAATCAATGCCGGATATCAAGGATGTGGATACAGTAATATGTGCTCAAGCCCCTATGATGAGATGTCTCATCAAAAGACAAGGCGACAATCTAAGGATTGGCGCTCAAAATCTTCACTATGAGGATGAAGGCGCATTTACCGGTGAAATATCAGGAAAACTGCTGAATTCATATAAAGTCGACTATGTCATAATAGGACACAGCGAAAGAAGACAATATTTCAAAGAAACCGATGAAATGGTCAACTTGAAAATAAAGGCAGCCTTAAGAAATGATCTTATTCCAATTGTATGCGTCGGAGAGCATTTAACAGAACGCGAAAACAATCAAACAAATCAAGTTTTGACCAAACAAGTCAAAGGAGCGTTCCAAGGCATCAGTGCTTTGGACATGGAAAGAATTGTTATAGCTTACGAACCGATTTGGGCGATAGGGACAGGCAAGACAGCTACTGCCGAACAAGCTGATGAATCTTGCGGATACATCCGTGAATTGGTAAGAGAATTATATGGTTCAATTGTCGCAGACGCTACAAGAATACAGTACGGCGGATCAGTAAAACCTGAGAATATTGATGAACTTTTGGCAAAAGAGAATATCGACGGAGCCTTAATTGGCGGAGCTTCTTTAGACGCTGAAAAATTCATCTACATGGCGAAGGCCGCACTTAAGAAATAATGAAAAAGCCACTTTAAGTGGCTTTTCTTATAAAAAAAAGACTACACGATGTAGTCTTTTTATGTTGTCTCTAATCTTACTTGTTGTACAACTCAACGATGAGGCTTTCCTTGATTTCTGGCAGAATTTCATTTCTCTCAGGTAATCTTGTGAAAGTCGCTGCGTTCTTGTCATCATCGAAAGAGATGTATTCTTGACGGCTGACAACTGCATCCAAAGCTTCTTTGATAATAACGAGATCTTTTGAACTTTCCTTGATGGAAATCACTTGACCTGGTTTTACTCTCATTGAAGGGATAGTGGCTTTTTTACCATCCAAAAGGATGTGACCATGGTTAACCAATTGTCTAGCCTGTTGTCTTGTTCTCGCAAAACCGGATCTGTATACCAGGTTATCCAATCTTGATTCCAATAGGAACAAGAAGTTTGAACCTTGCTTACCAGCCATCTTTTTGGCTTCGTTGAAGGTTTTGCGGAATTGTTTTTCATTCACACCGTAAGTGAAACGGACTCTTTGTTTTTCCTGTAATTGCAGACCGTATTCTGAAACTTTCTTACGCTTTTGACCATGTTGGCCAGGTGCATAAGGACGTTTGTTCAATTCTTTTCCGGTTTCGGAAATAGAATATCCCAATCTACGGCTGACTTTCCAGTTAGAACCAGTGAATCTTGACATATATTTTCCTCCTTTTACAATATTTACGTAAGTAATTGAGGAGCTTCATCATAACCTAAGTTGATTGTTTTGATGGTTTCTTGTTAAGCAGTTAACAGTACTACCAAACCTTTTTTGGAACAATCAGCCATTATATTAATAACGAAACAACTGCTTTTTATTACATGCGCACAAAGTATTATAACTTAATAGTTATAGAATGTCAACTAAAAGATTTACTATCGTTTCCAGCGCATCCTTTAGCTCTGGATCGAACCTGCCAAATAGCGGACTATCGATGTCTAACACCCCAAATAGATTACCAAATTTGGTTACCACCGGGATGACTATTTCTGAGTTTGAAGCGGTGTCACAAGTAATATGACCTTTGAACTCATGGACATCGTCCACCACCAGAGTTTTTCTCTCTGCAGCGCTTGTGCCGCAGACGCCTCTACCCATTTGAATGGTAGTGCAAGCAGGTTTTCCTTGAAATGGACCGAGATAGAGTTCCCTATGGTCATAAAGATAGAATCCTACCCAATTCAAGTTGTCAATTTCTTGATAGATATAGGCAGATATGTTAGCGAGATTGGTGATGAAATGTAAGTCTTTGTCCAAATAGTATTTGGAGTTCTCGATGAATTCATAATATTTTCCCATTTTCCAGTCTCCTTTCCCATATTATTATAATTTATCTTAATGATATTGACAATAATATGTTAAAATAAATACATACTGTGAGGTAAAATATGTATGACCATATAATGATCCGTTACGGAGATTTAGTATTGAAAGGAAGAAACCAAAAGTCTTTTCGAGATACTATAAATAATCAAATTAAATTCAAATTAAGCCATTTAAATGTGAAGTTCGAGTTTCAACATGATCTCGTTTACATAAGACTGAACGATGTAAATCCGGAAGAAGTAATCAAGGTATTGGATACTTTACCGGGTCTTTCATCATACAGTAAAGTTATAAAAACGAAATATGATATCGATACAATCGGACAAGAATCCGTTCTTTTAATTAGGAATGAAATCCAAGGTAAAGAAACAACCTTTAAAGTTGAGTCAAAAAGAGCAGACAAGACGATACCGATCACTTCACAAGAAATATCTAGGCTAGTGAGTAGAATCGTGCTATCTGGGGTGCCCAATCTTAAAGTCGATGTGCACAATCCTAAATTGACTCTATATGTTGAAGCGAGAAAAGATGCGACATATCTTTATGTCAATAGAATACCTGGACTAGGAGGTTTTCCAGTGCCGATGGCAGGAAAGGCTTTAGTATTATTAAGTGGAGGAATTGACTCGCCTGTAAGTGCGTTTTTGGCGATGAAAAAAGGTTTTGAAGTTGAATGTATACACTTTGAATCAACACCGATGACATCTATTGAATCGGCTCAAAAGGTAATTGATCTTACAGAAAAGCTGGCTGTGTTCGCACCAAAATATAAAATCAAATTGCATCTGGTGCCGTTCCAAAAAATACACGAACAGATTATTTTTAATTCACCTGAATCATTCGTAATTACGATTATGAGAAGAATGATGTATAGAATCGCAACCGCAATCGCTGATGAAAATGATTGCTCAATTCTGGTGGCGGGAGACTCTATCGGCCAAGTTGCATCACAAACAATCGAGAGCATGATGACGATTCAAGACGTTACCAACAAATTGGTTATCAGGCCACTCGCAACATATGATAAAAGCGAAATCATCAAGATAGCGCAAAAAATTGATACCCTTGAAATATCTAATAGACCATTCTCTGATTGTTGCACTGTGTATGTACCGAAAAACCCGGTAATCAAACCGACTGCCAAAAAAGCCTTGGAGTATGAGAACCAATTCGATTACTCTAATTTGATAGAAGAGGCAGTAGACAATACCAAAACCATAACATTAGACAACCGCGAGCACCTTGACATTCAATTCAAAGGGTTGACTGTAGCGGAGTGTCTGGAATGATGAAAGAACTCGAAACAGAAAGACTCGTTTTACGACCTTTTATATCTAGTGATTTAGACGACTTTTATGAGTATTGCCGTATGGAAACTGTAGGACCAAATGCTGGCTGGGCTGTCCATCAAAATAAGGAGCATTCGCAGAACATTCTAAATGGATTTATAGAAAAGGGAGATGTTCTGGCTGTTTGCCTGAAAAACAACGGGAAAGTAATAGGATCTGTAGGATTACATGAAAAGGAAACAGAAACCGGAGATAAACATTATGAGATAGGCTATGTCTTGTCAACTCCTTACGAAGGACAAGGCTATATGACAGAAGCAGTGAAGAAAGTATTGGAAAATGCATTTTTGGAAAGAAATATTCCTGAGATATTTGTCTGTCATTTCGTTGAAAACCGCAAATCAAGAAGAGTGGTAGAAAAGTGCGGTTTTGAATATTTACGATATATAGAATATCAAACATTAAACTATGGAAAACGATTATCAAAATTTTATCATCTAACAAAAGATGAGTTTATTAAACAAATGGAGGAAAAGAAATGAAAAAATGGGATTTGCGCAAACTTTACAAGGGATTTGACGATCCGGAATTCAAGAAAGATGGAGACAAATTAATTAGCCTGATTGAACAAACAGCAAAAAAAGAGGAAGTTTTCAACAATTATGAATTCAAGAAGACTAAACTAGTTGCCTTTATGGAAGTAGAAATCGAGTTGACTAAACTAGCTGACAAATTGATGCATTTTGCATCTTTGACTGCTTCTGTAGAATCAACCAACATGGACGCAATCAAGAGCATGAACAACTTCCAGGTTCAATTAGCCAAATTGACTAAAATCGAAACCATGTTCCAAAAATGGTTGTTGAACTATCCTGGTATTGATGAAGATATCAAATCAGATCCATTCTTGATTGAACATGAATTTCATATCAAAGAAATCATAGAGAACGCCAAACATTCTTTAGATGATGAAACCGAGAGCTTAATAGCCAAATTAACACAAAACGGATCATCTGCTTGGGAAAGACTTCAAGAACTGCTTACGTCAACTTTAGCTGTTGATTATGACGGCAAAGAGATTACCTTGTCGCAAGTAAGAAACCTAGCTACTGATGCTGACGCAAAAGTAAGAAGAGCCGCTTATGAAGCGGAACTTAAGGCTTATGAGAAAATCGAGAAGTCCATTTCCTTCTCTCTTAATTCAATCAAAGGCGAAGTTAACATCCTCTCTGAGGCACGTGGTTACGAGTCGGCTTTGGACCATGCTTTGTTTGTCAGCAGAATGAAAAGAGAAACTCTTGATGCTATGCAAGCAGCTTGCTTGGATTATATGGAAGTATTCCGTAAATATCTAAAACGCAAAGGAGAACTGTTAGGGCACAAGAATGGATTGCCATTCTTCGATATGTTCGCTCCTATTGGTGAAACAAACACAACATTTACAATACCTGAAGCGAACGAATACATACTCAAAAATTTCCGTACATTTAGCGAACCTTTATATTTAATGGCCAAGAAAGCCTTTAATGAAGATTGGATCGACTACACGCCAAGAAAAGGGAAAGTTGGCGGTGCTTTCTGTGCCAACATGCACGCAATTGGGGAAAGCCGCATCATGAGTAACTTCACCGGAGCTTTCGGAGATATGATTACTTTATCCCACGAACTCGGGCACGCTTTCCATGGCGAAGCTATCTTTACTGAATCTGTTCTCAATGCACACTATACGATGCCGGTTGCGGAAACAGCGTCCACCTTCTGTGAAACCATCGTGAATAAAGCCGCTTTAAATGACGCCAAAACAAAAGACGAGAAGATATTCTTATTGGAATCTTCTATCCAAGATTATACGCAAGTAGTAGTGGATATCATGTCTAGATTCATCTTTGAAAAGAGTGTTTTTGAAGG
>CALMFM010000198.1 GCA_937862575.1 uncultured Bacillota bacterium | reverse complement strand
CAAACCTCTCATGAGATACCAAGAAATATGCATGAGAGTCTGATATCAATGAATAACCGCCAATATCGGTTTTGTCGGAATATTCTTTGGACATTCCGCCGTCAATTGAATAGATGCGCTTGTTTGCGAGTACGACTTGTTCGCCTTTGGTTATATCCATCGGTACATGACCATTGATAATCTTGGATTTACGGAAGTCGAGTTCGAATTCATCATAAATCATCTTCAAAACTTGTTCTTCTTCGCGGTAGCGGTAATAAGGATTCGTTTTTTCTGAGTGTGTTTTCTTATCTTTGATGAAATAGCGTTCGAAAGTCTTCATCGTATCTTTTCCAAACAAAGGTGATGTGCATCCTTGCCACAACATCAGGAAATAGTCGGTGTCGCGATTTTCTTTCTCATAACGGTTGAGAAATGCATGTCTTACTTTTCTTTCATACATTTCGAAGAGGTTACGACCATAGTAAAATAACCCGTCAATCTTTTGTTTCATGAACTGACGATCCTCAGTCAAAGGCACTGCCGCATGGAATAACAGGTTTCCATTGTATTTAAGATACATACTGCCATTTTGGATAAGATATCTAGCATGTTCTTGTAACATCTCGTTATGCAGGAACAACTGTGTCAAATGGTCAAGAACCACAGTTTCATCTTTATTGAGTTTATAAGGATTTTTCGGATCAATTGTTGGAAAATTAGTATCAAGTAAAGGATATTTTATACCATTGATTTCAACCGTATTTTGATTGAAATCAATTTTTTCCAAAAGGTTTCGATCATCCATATTGAAATCCGGGTTTCTTTTTATTACTTGATGTTCTAGTTTGAATTGGATGATGCTGATGGCTTTATGGATTCTGGCGACAAATCTTAAGTCATCTTCTTTTTCATAAGATGCATTTAAATTCCTTGGGGTGAATATCTCACATGGATCATCATTATAATATTTAGCTGATAACCTCGCCAAAGGCAAAAGGTTGATCCCATAACCATCTTCGAAACAATCGAGATTATTGTACCTCGCGGCTATTCTTATAACATTGGCAATCATTACTTGGCAACCGCTGGCGGCTCCTAAGAATGATATGTCATGATTACCCCATTGGATATCAACATTGTTCATGTTCTTGATTTTTTCCATAACAAGATGAGGACTTGGTCCCCTGTCGAAAATATCACCGACAATATGCAACCTGTCAACTGCCAATTTTCTAATGAAACGACTCAATTGCAGGATGAATTTACTCTCTCTTCTGGTTTCGAATATAGCGTCAATGATTGCTTTATAGTATTTCTCTTTATCTTCGTGTGAATCCGACTCATAAATCAATTCCTGGATGACGTATTCAAATTCTTTTGGTAAGGTTTTTCTTACTTTTGATTTAGTATATTTAGTAATGATATGTTTGGCTAAATCAATCATATGATATAGCTCTTCTCTAAGAATATCTCTTATTTTATCTTCATTGTATTTTTTTCGATATTTATTAAGCATATCCGTTGGATAATATATGAAAAAAGCCAGTCTGTTCTTCTTTTCAGTCGTCATTTCCGGGAAAATCAATTCGATTTTCTCCTTGATGATTCCGCTGGCGTTCTTCAGATAATGATTGAATGCATCGTATTCACCATGGATATCAGTAATGAATATTTCTGTACCTTTTGGGAGATTGAGAATCGCATTCAGGTTAATAAGTTCAGAGCTGGCCTCCTGAACTGATGGAAATTCCTTACTGAGAAGTTCCAAATATTTGTTTTGATATGGCATAAATTCCTCCTATCGATAATAGAATCATATACTTATATTGTAGATTATAATCGTTATTTTTTCAATGAAAAAGGGAATGCTTTCACATTCCCAAGGCAAACAAGTAACCAAGTCCGATTCCCAAGAAGGTTCCTATCGCATAGCCGATTGAACCGCAGATTAGTCCAGGAACAGTCAAACTGTCATTTTTCAATTGTTTAGTAATAGCCGGAACAAATGCAGGTCCATATATTCCCGCGGTTGCGGTGACTATCTGACAATCGCTGTCTATTTTAAGGAATCTTGCAAATATCATATGAACAAAGAATGATCCTATTGTAATAATTCCGTAAAGTAGTATCAAATCTCCAAAATTACTACCGATTAGTTTCGTGAAATCCACTGATGAAGCTAACGCAAAAGAGAAAACAAGAATCAAATAATGTCCCAAAATGTTGGTTCCTTCAGTTTCTCTGATTCTTTTATTAAATGAACCTATAATCCCTAATACAGTAACTCCAATTAACATTGAAGGCACGATGAAATCCAACATCCTTCCCTGGACAGCGCCTAAAACAACCCATATTAAAACTCCGACTCCAGCACTAATAATCGTCATACCCAATGCGATTAGAAAAGCCTTAAATAACCTTTTAGAAGTTTTGAAATTCTTAACATTGAAATCTTCGGTGTTCTTCATTCCGGATTCGGACTTTAAATACTGATTTTCTTTTTCAAATGGCAGGAACTTGCTTATTAATGGTTTAGCCAAGAACAAGAGGAATATGTAGAAGAATGCGCCAATGATAATATCAGACAGATTAGCCATCGGAATTAAATATTGATTGGCGATAGGAATCAAGGAAACAGCTATTGCGTTTAAATTTGGAGTTCCTCCAGTATAAAGACCAATCGCTGCGGCTGATAAGGCATCGCCTTCAAGCAAGTGCCTTCCATAAAATGCGAATGTTAGGGAAGCAACCAATATTACAGCGACTATCAAAGCCGCAAAAGATTTCAATACCTGTTTTGACAGTTTTCTGGCTTCTTGAAGATTGGCTCCAAATAACAGCAATGGAATTCCAATGGCGATTGCCGCATATGACCCAATGTTTCCAACATCTTCAGATAAATGGAAATCGATGTTCAAACTATTAAGTCCGAATATTATACCAGCTACGACCAAACCGAAGAAATATGCCATTCCGATAGTTCCAAATACTTTTGTTAACTTGAAATCTTTGAATCTGATAATCAGATAAGGAATCAAAAAGATAAGAATTACATGCAATAAATCTTGAATTGTGCTCATAAAAGTAAGTGTCATTTCGCTATTTCCTTTCCATATATCCTGTATGTATTATGAATAGATCCACCGAATTTGTCAAATGTAGTCAGAGATCTATAGTTTTCTTCCATGACGGTACCACCTTCAAAATCAGTGATACCCATAATTTTGAACTCATCATAAATCTTTTGATAAATGTAGCCAATCAATCCAGATCCCTGATATTCCGGGATAATGTATTGCATCATACCTCTGGCTCTTGAAATCTTTTTCTTAGCTAATATCATTTTCAAAGGACGGAATTTGCCTTTCATTTTTTTGAAGACCTGATTAAAATCCAGTAGGCAGAAAAAGAATCCAATCGGCCTTCTAGTATCATGTTCTCTCGCAATCATTATTATTCTTCTATCGAGAAATACTTTCATATTTTCCGCAACCGACCTAATCATATCGATTGAAGGTGTGTCTTGGTAAATTATCTCAGTATCGGCTTCTGACAGAATATGGTGAATGTCTGCGATTTCACTATCAATCTTTTTAAAATCAATATAATCTACATCGATATTGTATCTTTTCTCGAAATAATTACTGAATGCTTTAAGTCTTTTTGCGTTTTCCTCGCTATAAACCGGTTTTACACTGAATGTATCTCTGCTCTTGATGAACCCGAAATTCTCTATAAGTTTTGGTATGTAGCTTTTATTGTATGAAGTAAAGATGACAGGGTCACTGTCAAACCCATCCACAAGAATTCCTCTTCTGTTGTCGGGATCGTAAGGAATGAAACTGCCCTCAGAATAATATACGCCATTTTCAATCATATCTTTTTCCATCTGGCCAAACAATTCATCAGCTACTTCCTGTGAATCTATTGCATCAAAATATGAAAAATAGCATATTTTCTTGTCTATCTTAGGATTGTATTCCATCCTATATAGCAAACGACCTTGAATCTAGTCGCTTTTATCAACTGAAAGAATAGCGGTATAATCATTTTTCTTCAATACTTC
>CALMFM010000197.1 GCA_937862575.1 uncultured Bacillota bacterium | reverse complement strand
GGAGCTATCGAAAAACTTACGAATCCAATACCATTAAAATTGGTCTTCTCGGCAAATTCATCGAAATTATCTTGATTTAGTTGTTCTACTCCCACAGTTTCAGTAAACACTTTGATAGTATCCAATTTCTTGAATATGTTGTTTAGCACACTTTCGTAATGCTCCTGTTCGCGCAGCGTTTCGATTGTTATCAAATTATTCTTTGATAAATTAAGTGATAATATTGCGGCACCGATAAAAAAAATCCATATGAGAGTAATCACTGCCATAGTTACTGTAAATTTTCGATGTTCTCTTAATTTGCTAACAAGTCTCATAAAGTTTACTCCTAATATACTTTAAATTATACACTATTTTAATATAAGTATTCCAGTCATTAGAAAAAAAAGAAAAAAGGAGTTTCCTCCTCTTTGTGTTTTTTTATAATTCGCAAGATTCGTCGTTGCAGACAGGGCCTGATTCGGCGCCTTCAATTGTATGCAATTCTTTGTGTTCATTCCACATATATTCCAATACCTGTGTAAAGTACTCTTCTTGTTGAGCGCCTGAAATTCCGTACTTACGATTTAGAACAAAGAAAGGAACCCCTTGGACTCCTACTTGTCTTGCTTCAGCTATTTGGAAATCCACTTCCTCTTTATACTCATTGTTTTCAAGTACTTTTCTCACCTTGGCTCCATCTAATCCCACTTCTTCAGACAGACTGACTAATACATCATAATCCGCCAAGTTCTTACCTTCTGTGAAATATGCTTTCATGTATCTAGCAGTAACTTGTGGTTCCAATCCAAGAGTATTGGCGTATTTGGCAATGCGATGTGCATCATAGGTGTTCGTCATCTGGATTATGTCGTAATTGTAGTTGAGCCCAACTGTTTTTGCATTATCGATGAACATTTGAAAACGTTGTTTTGCTTGAGCCTCGCTCATATTATGGCCTTTAGCAAATGCTTCAGCCGGACTGGTAGTCATCACTTTTGGTGCATATGGATTGAGCAAGTAAGCCTTATAGACTACTTCAACTTGATCTTTGTGGGCGAATTTGTTCAGTGCACTTTCAAATCTGGTTTTACCGATATAGCAGAAAGGACAGCCAAAATCCGACCATAATTCTATTTTTATCACAATAAATCTCTCCTTTGATATTTTACTTTGTATATTATCTTATATTTGCTTTATAAAAGCAATTGATTTGCTCAAGCATAAAAAAAAGAGAGTTTGAAACTCTCAATTTTTTTATCTAAGAAATCTTCCGTAAGTGTAGAACCGTTCCGGCATTTCATAAGTCTTATTATCAATTGCATTCCTAAATGCTTTTAGTATTTTCTCTGTCTCATCTGCACTTTCATCAGTGAAGTCCAACCTTATGGTTTTGATTCCCATTGACAGAATTTCTTGAACATAATCTATTAGATTTAATGGTTTATGATGTAGGATTCTTAGGTTGCAGTATCCGTCTCTTACCAAATGGAATCTATCCCTTTTTTCATTTATCAGTTCATAATTATACTTTTCGCACATGTTGCAGTTTTGTCGATAGATTCCTTCTGATTTTGTAATCGGACAATATTTTGTGATCATTAAATCAGTTTTACCATAGACTATCATTTCCAAGTTTGGGACGAATCCGTGATTGGATCTAAAGGATTGAATCATTCTATATGTATTATCTTTGGAACACTCAGGTGCGATGGCGATTCTTCTAACCCCGTTTTCATAAAGTGTTTCGAGAGTCAGTGAGTTAGTAGAATTAAGCGTCGAATCGGCAATCAATTCCGTTTTATCTTGGAAAATCAATCCACCTATGTCTCTTATCAACAAGTTTTTGAAGTCCTTATATTTATCTTCTTCATACCAGATTCTGTTCATGGAAATCAGCGGTGAATCAGCTTCATCAATCACATAGGATTTTGCTAGTTTCTCTGTGATATATATTATGTCAATATCTTGTTTATTGGCTATTTCATATTGTTCGACCGTTTCTACGCGAACCGCCATTTTCGGAGATTTCTCAATATTGTCTTTTATTTGATATTTGGAATTGTTATTGTTAATAATTGGTTTGCTTCTAAGCAAAGATTTTTCTTCCAAAAGATTTATGGCTTCTCTTCTCAATTCATTGATTACGCCATTGGGAATAAATCCTAATCCGTCTGTTAGAATATCAAGCTTTCTAATCTTGTAAGGAGTATTTCCGAGTTTGGATATTTGCTTTGCCAATTTGCCTTCATCTTGTGATGGTGTATTAGCTTTTTCGATTATATAATTACTCTCAAGAACTATTTCTTGAGTGAAATCCGATTTAAGTTTTATGGATAACTTTTGATTTATAAATGCAGTTAAAGTAATGTCCACATCAACAATTCCCATGGCTTCATCAAGATAAGAATGTAATCCTGATTCCAATTGATGGTCCATTGTTTTCATGACTTGAGAACCGACCGATACTTCTTCTGGCATATCTATCGTAATAACATCTCCCAAGTATGCCTCTTTGACTATCAAATCATTTTTAATGATTCTTCCGACTTGCCCACCGGAATCCTTATCGCCAATGATTCTGATTCCATCGCCAACTCTTAAAGTGTCATTCAATACCATTGTCGTTTTTCCATGTTTGAATCCGACAACTTTTCCAACATTTGTTCCAAGATGATTAGGACGATGGGAGTTGTTTATCATGTATGGTTCTTCATTCAAAATATAGCCTTTGGTATATTCTCGATTGAATACTGCAAGTAGCTCAGAAATACGTTCGTTAATATTAAATGTTTTTCCTTCTATAATGTTATCCAAAGCTTCGCGATATGCTCGCACAGTAGCTATAACATATTCTGGTCTGCGCATTCTTCCTTCAATTTTTAATGACTTTACTCCACTATTAGCGATTTTATCCAAATTGGAGATGGTCATCAAGTCTTTAGCAGATATCAAATAACTATCAGGCTCAATCAATTTATCATTTCTGTGTAGACTATATTTTAGTCGACAAGGCTGGGCACATTCGCCTCTATTACCTGATCTCCCACCATTCATGGAACTGAAAAGGCAGTTTCCGGAGTAAGAAACACATAAGGCTCCATGGACGAAAACCTCTAAATCAATATCCACTCTTTCTTTCATCAATTCGATATCGGATACAGAAGTTTCTCGAGCGAGAATAACTCGAGACACTCCGAGTTTTTTAAGCATTTCGAGTTGATATATATTGAAAGTGTTCATTTGGGTTGAAGCATGGATTTCTGTTTCAGGATATCTTTTACAAAACGCATCGATTATTCCTAAATCTTGTACTATCAAGGCATCAACATGATTGTAAACCAAAAAATCGGAATAGTCGAATAACTCCCGAATTTCATCTTCAAATATCAATGTATTGATAGTGACATATACTTTTACATTTCTAATGTGTGCATAACGAATTAATTCAGCTATCTCTTCTTTGGAGAAATTGTCTGCGAATTTCCTGGCACCATAGTTTTTTCCGGAAAGGTAGATGGCGTTGGCTCCAGCATTTATTGCGCCAACAAATGATTCACGATTCCCTGCAGGTGCCAATAATTCAATAGTCTTATCTATCATTTTTCATACCGCCTGAAACAATTATATCATGGAACAATAACTAATAGATTATATAAGTAAGAAAACCGGACCCAATTTGATCCGGTTATTATTTATATAGTTTCTGTTTGTAGTACTTCACTCTGTTTTAAATATGTTTTTGCTTCTTCAATGCTTTTCAAGAAATGATCCTCGCCTATTCTGTCAACCAATCCGGCATTAGTCAATGTCGTGTATGGTTCCTTCTTCAAACCAGTGATATAGACTTCTATATGATGCTTTTCACAGGTTGTCAGCATTCTTTTAAAGGCATGTAAAGCAGTAGCGTCGATTACCGAAACGTGTTTCATACCGATGATTATATACTTGTTCTTCTCACCAATCCCATTGATTAGATCAAGAAATTTATCTGCGGCTCCAAAAAAGAAAGGTCCGTTTATTTCATAGATAATGATGTTCTTGTCTGCTTTATATTTTTCCGATACTTTGGAAAAATCGAAATTCAACTCATCTTCTGAGAAATCAAGTGATTTGGACTTGACACTCGATATTTCGGACATCCGTTTCATAAATAGGAATACAGCCAAGACCATACCGACTTCGATAGCGACCACCAAATCCACAAGCACTGTTAAAGAAAAAGTGACTAGCAAAACGAATATATCAGATATTGGTGAATTTAACAGGTTTTTAAACTCACGCCATTCACTCATGTTATAAGCAACCACAAATAAGATGGCAGCTAATGAAGATAGTGGAATCATCTTCGCCAATGGCATAAAAAGCAATAATATCAACAATAATGTAATTGAATGGACGATTCCGGCAATCGGAGTGCGACCGCCGTTTTTAATATTCGCCACTGTTCTAGCAATGGCTCCGGTAGCTGGTATTCCATGAAATAATACGGAAAAGATATTGGCTGTCCCCTGGGCTACAAGTTCCATGTTGGACCTGTGTTTAGAACCAATCATACCGTCAGCCACAACCGCACTTAACAATGATTCGATCGAACCAAGCAAAGCTATTACTATTGCGGACGGAATCAAAGCTTTTATTTTGTCTAAAGTCACATCAGGCAAATTGAAGGTTGGAAACTTATTTGAGAGTTCTCCAAATTTTGATCCGATAGTCTCGACATCCAAATGGAGGAAGTAGACCAAAAGACTCGAAACCAACAAAGCAACCAAAGCTCCTGGTATTTTTTTAGATATTTTTGGGAAAAAGACGATTATCAATACAGATAGTAGCCCAATCAAGGTTGCACCCCAATTTATAGAACTGAAGTTTGTGAGATAACTACCCCATTTGGCAATGAATTCACTAGGTACTTCAGCTATATTCAGACCGAAGAAATCCTTTATTTGTGATGAGAAGATTACTATCGCGATACCGCTTGTGAATCCGGTAGTGATTGGATAGGGAATATACTTGATGAATGAGCCTAACTTAAACAATCCAAGAAGAATCATGAATATTCCCGCCATGATTGTGGCAATTACTAGACCTTCATATCCATACTGAGCGACAATACCGAAAACAATAACCATGAAAGCCCCTGTAGGGCCACCAATCTGGACTCGGCTTCCTCCCAAAAAAGAAATGAAGAATCCACCGATAATAGCTGTATAGAGACCTTGCTCAGGGCTTACTCCGGAAGCTATAGCCAAAGCAATTGATAAAGGCAATGCAATAATGGCGACTATTACACCACTGATTAGATCTTTTATAAATTGTTCTTTTGTGTAGTTTTTCATAACCGAAAACAACTTCGGTTTCAATTGGGACATATGGTTCTATTCTCCTTTGTCACATCATAAATGATGCAACGCAACGAGATAATATTTTACACCTTTTTTTAAGAAAAACAAGTAGTAATCATATCTATTTTTGTCAAATAGATTATCTTTGTTTCTATAACCGGAAAATAGCCTAAAAATCATAAAAAAAAATGAGGAAAATCCTCATTTTCTTACTGTGCCGCAGGTTCCTCTTTTACAATTTCCTCAGGTAATGGTTTATCTGGGTCATAGTCTTTGAACTCCTTGGCGACTCTCTTCGCAAACCGAACAAGATATACACGATAAGCATAAACTACAAAGAAAATATACGGAGGTATTAATAACACTGTCGGTCCAAATACTATGAACAATGTCCATGTCCATTTTGCCAGATTATGTTTTCTTGCATAATTCCATACAAAATAATAAATCAGGAAATAATATACGAAGTAAGCCAATATCGAAAGTATGATATAGAACCAGTTCGTTGAATCAATTCCAAGTATTCTTGCGACGAAGCCCATCAAATTAGATGTACACCAACCATTAGCTGATAGGAAAGTAACATTGCCAATGATTAAAACCAACAGGTTCCTGAATAAATAGATCAACTGTTGCAAAAGCAAGATTGCGAACAGGATGAACGCTGCTGATTCATAAGGTTTTTTAATCTTGGTAAGATCCGCCATTTCTTTATTTAATTCTTCTTTCAAACTCATTGAAATTCACCCCTTTGATATAGATTATATAACATAATCCTTAACAAAAAAACAGGCTAACGAGAATTACTCGATAAAGCCTGTATTTTCTATTATTTTGACTAATATTTTTTGATTCCTGACTCAATAATTTCCCAGTATCTGTCAACATCGATATCGGTTGCCACATATGTGTTTTTTGGCAGTTTTAAGTAATTAAAGATATCACAGTTGGTTCTCCCATAACTTGAACCCTGTGATATATCGATTTCACAATGAACAAATGACATTTCACATACTTTTCGATCTATCAGATAGGCAATAGTTACCGGGTCGTGCAGTGGCCCACCTTCAAACCCGAAGACTTTCTTTTGATTTTCATTGAATACTTTCATTAATTTGGTGAAAAATACCGAGGCTTTATTGTCTATTTTTTCCATACGTTGAATGATGTTAGGCAATACTAAAACTTTTCTTGTTACATCAAGGCCAAACATCTTGATTATACACCCGGAATTGAATACGATATAGGCAGCTTCCGGATCGCAGTTGATGTTAAATTCGGCGGCTGGGGTGACATTCCCGTTGGTATAAGCCCCACCCATCAATACTACTTCTTCGATGTTGTCTTTTATCT
The DNA here is from genome assembly GCA_937862575.1 of uncultured Bacillota bacterium. Lineage (GTDB taxonomy): Bacteria > Bacillota_I > Bacilli_A > Izemoplasmatales > Hujiaoplasmataceae > 4572-104. The sequence continues at coordinate 4,558 of CALMFM010000197.1, read as the reverse complement.
TTGGTTCCATCTTCATCGCTAAAGCAAGATTTGTCATTGGACCAGTGGTTACCACAGTAATTTTTTCCTTACTGTTCATGATGGTTTGGATAATGAATGTTACCGCATGTCTTTCATCGAATTTTTTGGTTAGCGGCGGAAAGTCAAACCCGTCAAGACCAGATTCGCCATGAATCGCAGGACAGATTTCAACTGCTTTGATAATTGGCTCTGCCGAACCCAGACACACCGGAACATCTATATCTAAATACTGGCAAATATTCAAGGCATTAAGCCCAGTTTTTTCTAAGGTCTGGTTCCCGCATTCAACAGTAATTCCCAAAAGATCTAAATCTTCATGCTTACCGGCCAACATGATGGCTATTGCATCATCGTGTCCCGGATCACAGTCAAGTATTATTTTCCTTTTATACATTTTACTGTCTCTCTTTCTCTACTAAGAATTTTTCTACAGCATTTTTATCAGGTATTGATATTTGGGCCCCATATTTCTGGATTGCGATAGCTGCGGCAGCGGACGCATATTTCATTGCTTCTGGAATTGTCTTCTCTATTAGCAATTGGGAAGCAAAGGCACCAATATAAGTATCCCCTGCTGCGGTTGTATCGATTGCTGGAACCTTATATGCTTCTTGTTTATAAAAGATCTTTTTGTCCACATATACACTTCCATTTTCTCCAAGCGTCAATAACACAGCTTTTGTGCCTTTATCAATCAACATGCTCGCTGCTTTGATTATGTCTTCATCAGATGCAATTGAAACACCTGTTAAAACTTCAGTTTCCGTTTCATTAACAACTAAGATATCTGTTAGTTGAATCAGGCCTTCATCAAGATTGCCTGCCGGTGCGGCATTAAGTATTGTTATTACTCCCAAAAATTTCGCCTTGTCGAAAGCCTTTTTGATTGTTTGTTGAGGGATTTCCAATTGTGCAATTAAAATATCTTTATATGAGGATTTCTCTGTCAAGGCATTGATTGCCGAATTTGCGTCTGCTAATGCATTCGCCCCAGCATCAGTGATGATTCTGTTGTCTCCATTTTCAATTATAATACCTGCAATTCCACCGTGTTTTCCTTTCACTTCGCTTATATAATCACATATTACGTTATTAAATGACAAAGACTCGAGACTAGCCTTGGAAAGAGAGTCGGCTCCAACACTTCCAATCATATATGTCTCTATGCCTTGTTTCGCTACAGCCAATGCCTGATTGGCTCCTTTTCCGCCAGGAGACATAAAAAATTTATTACTTTTAATTGTTTCTCCCGGCTTTGGCATTCTATCCAGTTCAAAAACCAGATCCATATTTATACTGCCAAACACAAATATCTTGTTCATATTTACCTCTATCTAAATTATGAGTAATTAAAGTAAATTAACTCTGTCAATTTCAATATCCATCAATTCTAAAGCTACTTTCAACGCATCGATACGGTGTTTTGATAAAGTAATCTGCGATTTGTATCGGGTTTGGTTTGCTTTAGATTCAAGCGATTCGAGACTTTTCGTTAGTTTACTTATCATCGATTCAATCTGACGCTTTGCTTCTAAAAGAGTATTAAGATTATGGCTCATATTTCACCTATTTCCAAAAATATTGATAATGAAATTATAACATCACATCAAGGTTGATACAATGCAGGGTTGTAAAATTTATAATCTTAGAAGATAGAATTTTGTTAATAATATAATACTTCTTTTACAGTAATATTTGCTATTTAAAATATTGATTTTCATCTATGGCTATGATATAATCTTTTTCAAGAAAACAGGTGATATTATGGCGGAATTTTTCAGTAATCAATTGGGTCAACCGCTTGAATGGTTTGGTTTAGAACATATTTTTTTGACTATTGGCTTTATCGGAACTGTAATTCTTCTTTGGATTTTCGCTCCAAGAATGGGAAAAAGCAAATATGAAAAATGGTTTCGTTACACAATCATTGTGTTAGGAATTCTCTTCGAATGGAAAGTCTTCGAAAGTAGAATGCTGGAATCTTCTATATTCAGAATGCCTTTGTGTGCGGTGGCACTTTATTCATTGATGTTTTCAATAGCTTTCAAGAAGGAGAAAATCTTCCAAATCGGTTATTTCTTTGCATTTGGGGCAATTTTGTCATTCTTGTTTTATGATACCCCGTGGGGACTTGATCGTTGGAACGGCTGGACATTCTTTGGTGCTCATGCGGTTATAGCGTGGCTTGCCGTTTATGGATACAGAGCTATGAGGTTTAAATTAACAAAAAAGGACTTATTGCACGCATTTATATTCTTAGCTATTTACGCTACAATATCCGGATACGCATTCTTAAGGTTCGGAGGGGCTGATGAGTTGTTTCTCTTCAATCCTCCTGTTGATTTCTTAATTGCTTTGAAAGATATCCATGAGTTGTTGTATCTAGGTCTATTTTCATTGTTTATAGTTGTTATGATGCTAGGAATGTATTTACCGATTTACATTATGCAAAAGAGATTAACCAAATAATACTGATAACATAATACGTCCGATTTAAATCGAGGCGTATTTTTTTTGAAAATTATTTTTTCAAAAGAATTATTTTAAAATAATCAGATAAAATTGATAATTATCGCAGAATAAAAAAGATGCGGAAGAAGCATCTTTAAAATAATCAATCCTTTGCAGATGATAAGATTCGAACTACTTTCATGTTTTTTACTGGTAATCAAATAAATACTTAATCCAAAAAAAGCAACAGCTACACTAACGATTCCACAGCGATGTTTTTCGAAAATTCCTCCACCAAACCCAGCTGCCATTTTTAAGGAGTCTTCTGTTTACCCTAATTGGTAATATTCATTTGCTGAATAGACCATTGCTTCTGCGCAATTTAAGTTGTACAACTCTTTATTACGATACTTTTGAATTAATTCATTCATTTGATTTCCTCCGTGTTTTGTATTGCAAGAAATTGTTTCATTAACTGATGAGCAATGGAATCTTCTCTAATTAAATTAAGACAATCTTTTTTATCATACCACGCAGCTTGATTTATTTCTTCTTCATCTAATACAAAATCAAATTGTTCAGTTAATGCATGAAATCCAACCATCAATACGCTGTTTTTATCATAGTGATAACTATTTAGATAAACACAACTTGTAACATCAACCCCTACTTCTTCTTTGATTTCACGTTTTACACAATCTTCCAATGATTCATTTGGTTTGACAAATCCTGCGATTAATACTTTGTATGTTCCTTCTTTTTTTTGGCTGGTTAAACAAACTTCTTTGTTTGTGTTTGTCAAAATAGCAATAATGGCAATGTCTACTCTTGGAAAAAACAGTTTATTACAATTGATACAGTATGGAATGGTACCTTCATTGTGAATCTCTTTTGTATCTAATTTTTTACCACAAATACTACAATACATATACGTTTTCTCCAGTCATCGTATTTTATAATTGAACAACAAATAATCTATCCCCGTTGAAATTATAACAGTTTAGATAAACAATGTAAACGCTTTTATTCAATAAATTATGTATCGATAATTCTGTAAAAGAATTGCATTGCTTTTTAGTCTCCATAAATTTTAGTAAATACTGAAACGCCCCTATTTAGCGCAAAAAAAGGCCTGATACAATTGTATCAAACCTATGATTTCAATATGGGTTGCATTACCCATTTTAATACAAATTGGCAACCTGCTGATATTTTTGGCACCCCTTTGATTTTTATGCATAAAGTCTCAAAAACCACTGTTGAGAAACCATACCAATTCAACTCTAAATCTTTTTCAAAATATCATGATGTCCGATATCCAACATCAAAATCAAATGATCATCCTTAAATATCCAAATAACCCTAATAGACATATTGATACTAGATTCAAATAATATGTCGCTTCCTTGTATTTTCTTAGTTCTCAGACTTGGATGCTGATGATTGTCAACAAACAAGTTTAATTTCGCATAAAATATCCTTCTCTCTGATGATTCAAGTTTCTGAAATGATTTCTTGAACCCTTTTGAGAATATAATCTGATATTTCATTTGATGTTTGTCTTTTTATTCTTACTTTTGGGATTATCCTCAGATTCCAAGTACTTAATGGCATCTTTTACTGTTGAAAAAGGACCCTCTGTATAATCTTTAGGCTTTTCGTTTATCATCATTACAGTACTTTCTAATTTATCAACATATGCTTTGGAATAAATAGCGACTGGCTCCAAACAAATAACCCCTTCTCTGATACTGACTTCTAAATGATCCCCTTCTTGAAGATTCAATTCAAATATGACTTCCTTCGGTATGGTGATTTGCGATTTTTTTCTTAACTCGACAATCATTAATATTTTCCTCCGTTTTCTTACTTTCCTACTTTCTTACTATTATTATATCATGGATAATTTGAAGTATCAATAAAAATATATAATGATGCTGGAGAATGTAACATATTTTGTGTAAAATCAATGACAAATCGTGTAAATTTAAGGGTAATCGTGTAAATTGAGATGTAATCGTGTAGAAACTCATTCACTCACCTAAATTCACCGTTTTTTTTATATCTTTTTACTAGTAAATTTTTA
>CALMFM010000196.1 GCA_937862575.1 uncultured Bacillota bacterium | reverse complement strand
AAATATCAATCGAATAAAGACCGCCGGATTATTACATGATATCGGTAAAATCGGTATTCGCGAAGAAATTCTCAACAAAAAAGGCAAGCTTAACGATGAGGAATGGGTAATCATGAAATCTCATGCCGAAAAGAGTTATAGGATACTTCAAAATTCACTGGAATTTCAAGACATTGCCGAATACGTCAGGTATCATCATGAAAGATGGGACGGAACTGGATATCCTCATGGACTAAAAGGCGAGAACATTCCGATTGAATCCAGAATCATCGCGGTGGCTGACGCTTATGATGCGATGACAAATCATCGCACCTATAAGCAGGTTATGTCAAGAGAAGAAGCTTTGGCTGAGATTAGAAGGTGTTCTGGAACCCAATTTGATTCAACCATAACCGTACTTTTCCTTGATATGAACATCGCCGATAGCTGATTATATAATTATAAACAAAAGGACTTTTGCCAATAAAGTCCTTTTTTCTTTCGTATATATAACATAATGACATCAATGAAAACTTAAGAATACAATCACGACTACATCATGGAATACACACAATTAATTGTTATGATGTTGTGGTTAACAAAAAAGAAAGCGAGAAAACACATGCAAACATTAATCGGAATAGATCTGGGAACGACCAATTCGTGCGTCGCAACCATGAAAAATGGAACATCCACAATAATCCCGAGTTCTACCGGAGCGAGGACAACACCATCAATTGTGGCTTTTGCCAAAAATGGTGAAAGACTTGTCGGACAGCCGGCCAAGAACCAAGCTGTAATCAACAGTGAAAGAACAATCGTTTCAATCAAAAGAAAAATGGGTTCCGACTCCAAAATCAAGATTGACGATAAGAAATATTCTCCGCAAGAAATATCAGCGATGATTTTAACTCAACTAAAAAAAGATGCGGAAAAAGTATTAGGTACGGAAGTAAAGGACGCAGTAATTACTGTTCCTGCTTACTTCACAGACTCGCAAAGACAAGCAACCAAAGATGCTGGAAGAATTGCTGGACTAAACGTTGTGAGAATCATCAATGAGCCTACCGCTGCGGCTTTGGCTTATGGTCTTGACCGTCAAGAAGATCAAAAGATAATGGTATATGACCTTGGTGGAGGAACGTTTGATGTCTCGATACTGGAAATCTCCAAAGGTGTAATTGAAGTATTGGCCACATCCGGAAACAATCACCTCGGTGGAGATGATTTCGATAATGAAGTAATCAAATATATCGTTAATGAACTCAAAATAAAACATAATCTTAATATCAGTTCAGATCCTCAAGCCAAACAAAGAGTTAGAGAAGCGGCGGAAGCGGCCAAGATAGAATTATCAAAATATAATAAAACGGAAATACTTTTACCATTCATCGGAACTGACAAATATGGTCCGGTGAACTTCGAGTCTACTTTGACAAGAGACAAATTCAATGAAATAACCAAACATCTGGTTGAAATGACTAAAGGTCCGGTCATGTCCGCCATCAAAGATGCTGGAATAAAAATATCCGAGATTGATAAGGTATTGATGGTTGGCGGTTCCACCAGAATTCCTGCGGTAAATGACTTGGTCTTTGGAATCACCGGAAAACAACCTTTCAAAGGCATCAATCCAGATGAATGTGTAGCTCTTGGCGCAGCCATACAAAGCGGAGTACTAGCGGGAACTGTCACTGATATCTTGTTATTGGATATCACACCACTTTCACTTGGAATCGAAACTGTTGGAAACCACTTTGCCAAAGTGATTTCCCGCAATACCACCATTCCGATCAAGAAGAGTCAGATATTCACAACCAACGCTCCTTATCAGAGCTCGGTTATCGTGCATGTCCTTCAAGGTGAAAAGGCTGAAGCTAATCTTAATAAATCATTAGGCAAGTTTAATCTTAGAGGTATTAGAAGAGCACCTGCCGGTGTTCCTCAAATCGAAGTCACTTTCACCATTGACGTCAATGGGATAGTAAATGTTCAAGCAAAAGATTTAGATACTGGAAAGAGACAAGAAATCACGCTAGAAGCTTCCACAAACCTTAGTGAAGCAGAGATTCAAAATGCTATACACGACGAAATGGATTATGAAGAAAAGGAAGCTATCCGCAAGCAACTTTATGAAAAGAAAGAAATAGCTATGAAGCTTGTGGAACAAGCAAAAGCCAAGATGAAAGAAAACAAATCATCGAGAAAGCAACTTAAGCCGCTTGTGTCCAAAGTAGAAAAATCCTTGCGTTCGAATGATGAAGCAAGTATAATATTGGCGACACAGGAATTGGAAGAATCATTAAGAAAATTCTAGTCATAGAAAGGAACAATCATGGGACCATATGAGATACTGGGAGTTACTCCGTCCGCAACGGACGAAGAAATTTCCAAAGCATATCGTAAACTAGCTAGAAAATATCATCCCGACATCAATCCGGACAATGACTACGCCGCCAGAAAGATGGCGGATATCAATAACGCATATGACCAAATCAAGAAGATGAGATCAGGTCAAACTTATGACAATTTCACCGGTGGATACAGTTACCAAAGCCAAGGCAGTTATCAGAGCGAGAACAGTCAAATCAGATTTGTCCAAGATATGATAAGAATCGGTCAATACATTGAGGCCTTGCAATTGCTGTCAAATATCAGAAATCATGATGCCGAGTGGCATTATCTCTATGGAGTTTGTTTGGCAAACTTAGGAAGATATGATTCAGCTAGAAACTATATAAACAGGGCTATTCAATTGGATCCTTACAATAGTCAATATCGTGAATTTATGTCACAATTGAACAACGACCAATACCAAGGAAGCGCTCAAGTAGGATTCTTTGGGAGATTCATTTTCACCTTGTTGAAATGGGTATTCTATTTTTATCTATTCCAGCTCTTCATCAATTTCTTATTGAGCGGAATCGGAAGAAGGTAACAGATGTCAAAATTCATAGATAAATTAAGAGCTTTCATGTATGGCCGCAACGGTAACGACCAACTGAACATCCTGATCATGATAGTATATCTAATCATCTTCATTGTAAATTCCTTCACAGAGTTTTTCTGGGTGGCAATAATTGAACTGATACTCGTATCTATCTGGTTTTTTAGGTTCTATTCAAAGAATCTTGAAAAGAGAAGAAGCGAGAATTATGCGTATCTGAAAATACAAGGAAAAGTATTGTTGTTTTTTTCGAAGATTGCGAGAATATTCAAGAATAAAAGATAAAAAAAGGTCATCCGATAATAAAGGATGGCCTTTGTTATTGTCTCACCTGTACTCGTAGCTGATGTCAGACTCAGCGTAACGCAGATATCTTTTTGACTGTCTTCTTACTGAAGATGTCTTGAATACGAGGATGCTAATTGCTTCCCACATGAAAACCCAGCCGCCGATAAATAAACCTTCGGAAAGTATTTCAATGAAAAGCGTCGTCTTGAATTGAAGAAGGTAAGCCAATCCGACGAAGATGAAACTCGTGATGAAGTAATAGATTGACAATTTCCAGGACCTAGACATAGTTCTACGGTTGAGATTGATCAAATAATTGAAATAGTTCCTGAAAACCTGTTTTGATATCTCTTCCATCTCTAAATTCTTTTCCGCTTCCGGCATCACGAAGACAACTTCGATATCATCTCGCATGGGAATGTCCTCAGCCACATCTTCCAGGTAAACAAGAAGTTCTGGATCCAGTTCTTTCTTCTTTATTGGTGCCGCATCCCAGGCATTGAACAACTCCAAATAATCGTCTAGAGACACCTCAATCATATAGCGGTTTTTGACATCATCATATTTATATAGTTTTTTTAGATAATTCTTATTCATAAAAACACCCCATATCTATTGTATACGTATTGACTGATTTAACAATAGAAAACACATTATTTTATCCTAAATTACTTGTCAGTGTTTGTTTATGTATTGGTTTTTGTTATAATGATTATGACAATTACTTCAGGAATATTGGAGGACAATATGCTTAAAGACGCGGTTATGGAAAAATTCGGCCTTGTACCCAAGACTCTTTTGATTCTAGGCTCAGGAATCGGAGAATTTGTCAACAATCTAATCAATGTCGAAACCATATCCTACAAAAGGCTTTTTTCATTTGAAGCGGACCAATCGATCGGACATAAAGGTAATCTGCATTTGGGATATATCGAGGATATACCGGTTTTAGTCATGGAAGGAAGAAAGCATTATTACGAAGATGTATCCGATAGTGACATGCGTCAAGTCATCCAGACATTCGCAAGAATCGGAGTCGGGAATTTGATTGTAACCAATGCCTGCGGTGGAATGAATGAAGAATTCTCTCCCGGCGACATCATGGTTATTGAAGACCATATCAACATGTCTGGAAGGAATCCGTTGGTTGGTAAGAATTCCGATGACTTGGGACCGAGATTTCCGGACATGTCTGAACCTTATGATCTTGAGTTCAGAGAAATAATCGACAAAATCGCATACGATAACGATATCAGGCTGCAACATGGAATATATGTCAGTTATATTGGCCCAAGTTATGAGACAAAAGCGGAAATAAGAGTTTTTAGAATGCTTTGCGGTGACGCAGTAGGAATGAGCACTGTTCCTGAAGTCATCGTGGCTAGACACGCCGACATGAGAGTACTCGGATTGTCGGTAATAACTAATATGTCAACCGGTATTTCCAAAAACAAACTCTCACACGAAGAAGTATTGGAAATAGGGAAATTGTCTGTTGGTAAGCTATCAATATTAATTACCGAATTTATTAAGAAAATATCTTAAAAGATAAAAATAGGAAGGTGTATTTATGAACGAAAAGATTGAATCAAAACGTTTGGATTATCGCTTTTTCAGGGAAGACGATTATCCTTTCATGATTGAACTATTGGGTAATGACAGCGTGTGTCAATATTTGCCTAGAAAAGTGGCTTATCCTAACGACATTATAAAAAGAGTTTTGGATTATTACATTGATGCTCATAACCGAGACGAAATGCAATACATATACCTTGTATTGAAGAAAGATACAGGCAGACCTATTGGTTACGCCGGTATCCAAATGGTCAGAGAATTCGAGAAATATGAAATCTTCTACGCCTTTATACCTGGAGCTTGGAACCAAGGCTTCGGAACCGAAGCTTCATTACGAATGAGAGAGCTTGCCAAGGAGATTGGACTGAAGAAAGTTATCGCCTTAGCTGATATCGGCAATGTCGGCTCTCAGAAAGTTTTGGAGAGAACTGGATACGACAAAGTCAGTCAATTACCTTTATGGGGTTTGGACCTATATTTCTACGAGATGTCTTTAGAAGATGAAAACAATGATGAAAAGTGAAAGTGGAGGAAGATATTTTCCCACTTTTTTTCTTGTCCGAATTTGGAGTTTTTTTTCTTTGCTTTTAGCATCAAAAATGTTATAATGTTTTTGTAAGCGTTTTCCAAATTTTCGGAAAACTTATTTATGTAAACCGAACAATTTACTCGTTTTCGAAGAGAGGAAAAATAAAATCACTTTACAAGAAGTGCTTTTGTTGTGAAAATATGAAAAACATTGTATTCTTAACCGGATATTACGGTTCCGGAAAATCGGAAATAGCGGTCAACCTGGCTATCCAGAAACAATTGGATATGGTTATTGACCTTGATATAATCAACCCATATTTTAGAACCAGGGAAATGGAAGATGAATTGCTTAAACATGGAATCAAAACGATTTCCAGCGACTTGGATTATAAGACTCATATCGATTTACCTTATATTTCAAAGAGAGTTTTCATGCCATTCCATGATCATTCCATCAAGGCTGTCTATGACCTTGGCGGTAATGACTTAGGTGCTAAATTGATGAGGCAGTTTGATGATTATCATCATATCGACATTGATTTATTTATCGTAATCAATATCTATCGCCAGGAAACGGATTCCGCAGAAAAGATAATCAAACTAATAAATAAAATCGAAGGAATGGGTGGATTCAAAGTCACTGGACTTATTGACAATTCCAATTTATTGAGAGAGACCACCAAAGAAGATATTCTCGCCGGAGACGATATTGTGAGACAAGTATCGCAAACCACTGGACTGCCAGTAGTTTTTTCGACTGTGTGGGAGAAGATTGACCAGCAAGGAATGGACCTTGCCGGAGAATTACTAAAGATTAAGTTATATTTCAGAAAGAACTGGTTATAGCTAATAATTTAATATTTTCTGAACGAAATATTAATTAAGATAATTTCAGAAAAAAAAATTATTTAGGAGGAAGAGTATGCCAAAAGGTAAAACAACATTTGACGTAGAGAGATGTAAAGGC
>CALMFM010000195.1 GCA_937862575.1 uncultured Bacillota bacterium | reverse complement strand
GAAAGGAGAAGATGGTCGGTCACAATTCCCGGAGATCGCCCTAAAGGAGTCATTACGGCCGGAAGCGCTCAAAGATATCTCAACATAGACGGATATATGGTCGGTAAAAGAGTGTTTATCTTGGGAAGCGGCGATATTGGTTTGATTATGGCAAGAAGAATGACTCTAGAAGGAGCGGAAGTCTTAGGTGTAGCTGAACTGATGCCTTATTCCAATGGTTTGACTAGAAACATCGTTCAATGCCTCAATGATTTTGATATACCTTTATATCTGTCACATACAGTTACCGAGATAAAAGCTGATGAACATAATAATTTAAATTCGATAACTATCCAAAAAGTGGACGATTCCTTTAAACCAATCCCCAATACCGAAATGGTTTTTGAGGTTGATACTTTATTATTATCAATTGGTCTTATACCGGACACCATCCTTTTGGATAAGCTTGCGATTGAATTTGATCCTAAAACAAAAAGTGCGAGAATCAACCAAGCTTGTGAAACAAGCGTCAAAGGCTTGTTTATGGCTGGAAACGCCTTACAAGTCCATGACTTAGTGGACAATGTCTCGAAAGAGAGCGAGAGAGCGGGAATCAATGCCGCCGAATATGTAGAAAAAAAATTCGATGAAGGTAAGAAAATCAATTTGTTGCCAGGAAACAATGTAAACTATATCTCTCCAGAAATAATTGATTTTGCTTGGGGAAATACCGAAGCCATTCTCTCATTTCGATCAACTAGAAAGATTGAGAAGGCGGAATTGAAAGTCACTCAAGGAAACACTGTTATCTTCAGGAAAAGACTGATGTTTGTCGTTCCGGCAGAAATGGAATCTTTGGTTCTGGAAATGGATCAATTCAGCAGTGACGAAGATGTATATGTCAATTTGGAGGTGTTACAATGAACAAGGAATTCATCTGTATCCTCTGCCCTAGAGGATGCAGAATTACGGTAGATGAATCCGGTAAAATATCCGGTAATTTCTGTGCTAGAGGCATTAAATACGTCCAAACGGAAATGAGTGAACCAAAACGAACTTTGACATCGACAGTTAGAACTGTTTTCGAAGAGATGCCAAGAGTAAGCGTAAAGACATCCGAGCCGATACTAAAAGAAAAGATCTTTGAGGTTATGAGTTTATTGGATGACGTTTTGATTGAAAAACCGATGTCGATGGGAGATAAGGTTTTGATTAATGTCTTAGGTACAGGCATCGATATTGTTTTGACCAGATCGATTATGAAATGATATTGATATTTTGAATTATTTATGATATAATTGAAAATAATCAAAAATAATTGGAAGGTAAATGTCAAGGTGACAATATGAAGAAAAGTGGCTTGTTTATAATAACAGCGTTGATGCTATTTGTTGGTTTAGTCGTTTTGATAATGTCCTGGAATGGCGGGTTCGCATTTTTCAACTATACGATAATAACCACAATTATTTTCATGATGATTCTTATGATAGGTATAGGATTCTTGATAAAAATTATGATGAAGCAGTCCGGCGCCATGCCAAGAGGAGAAGCCAGAGCCAGAGCCAAGAATCACTCTGACAAAGTAAGAAATATCTGTGAGAAATGCAAACAGGAAATTGATCCTGTCTTCGAATATTGTCCTTATTGCGGAGCCACACAGAAAGATACTGTAACTTGTCATTATTGTGGACATGAAAATCCAAAGACAAATACATTATGTGAGAAATGTAATGGATTTATAGATTCATATTAGTTATGACACACCTTCTGGTGTGTTTTTTTTATTCTATGTGCAACAAATATTCAAATAACAAAAGAAAAAAAGTTGCATATTGTTTTATATGTGATATAATATTGTTCGTAAGGAAGTGTATAGTATGGCTGATTTGAATAAGGCAAAGGCAATTGAAAAATATATCTTTCAGAACTATAAGTTGACTCAACCTATTTTCTTGACGGATTTCTATTCAGAATTTCCTGATATAAATCAAATTACTATTCGATCCATTATCAGAAGATTGATTGAAAATGAAAGAATTATTAAAATCAGTAATGGCGTTTTTGCTAGAACAAAAAGCACTTCTTCATTAAGTAAGACGGAAGTAAGAATGAAAAGTGTTATCGAGCAAAAATACTTATCAAATGATGAAGGTCAAGTCATCGGATATCTCAGTGGAATAAATCTAGCAAATAAACTTGGTCTAACGACTCAAACAGCGTCAGTTGATTTAATCATTTCAAATAATGTTTCGGCGAAAAAAAGAGAAATAATGTTGAAAAACAATCGCTATATAGTTAATTCTCCCAGAATAGCCGTAAATGAAAGAAATTACAAATTGATGCAGGTTTTGGATATATTGACAGATTTTGAAAAATATAGCGAATATCAATTGAAATATGCCGCACCTAAACTACTAAATTACTTGAAATCGTCCAAAATAAATGAAACAGAACTTGATGATATTGTCTCGGCATATCCATTGGTAACTCAAGTCAAGTTCTATAAAATGGGAGGACTAAATGTACTTGCACAAGAGCAGAAGTGAGTTTGAAGAGATAATTCTGGCGACAGCTGAGCATTTTGGAATG
>CALMFM010000194.1 GCA_937862575.1 uncultured Bacillota bacterium | reverse complement strand
CTGAAGGTGTCAGTATCTTAAAAACGAACACCTTCCAAAACAATAAACACATCAGGAAACTGTCTCTACCAAAATCATTGATCCGGATCGAACCTGAAGCTTTCAAAGGCTGTACTAACCTGAAGAAAGTCTATTTCTGTATGGATTCGCAACTCGAATCCATACCAGACAGTTGTTTTGAAAACTGTGTATCGCTTGAGGATATTATCCTACCTGAAAGTATAACCGAGATAGGCAAACTTGCCTTTGCGGAGTGTAACGGAATCAAAGAATTGATTATCCCTCATAAAGTGGAGATGATAGCGTCTGATGCTTTTATGCATTGGAGCGATGCTCAGAAGTTGATCATCAGTAGACACTATGAACGGTTCGTTCCTTGTCAAGCAAAAATAGTAAGAGCTGAAGAGTATTCAAACCGCCCGGATGTAGATTTCAATGAAGAACTAAAATTCTATGCGGTCAAATGCAAATGCGGTCATGTCGGTAATGATCATTATATACCGATTACATTTGCAGTAACCGCTAAAAATAGGAAAGAAGCGGCCGCCAAGGCTAGAGAGATTCCTAGAGTGAAGCATGATCATAAATTTGCGATTATCGATAATTACGAAATAACTAAAGAAGAATATTTACTTATAATACAGGAAAATGAAAAGGATCCATACTTACATGTGAAAAGCAGTTCTCAACAGGAAGAACTGATGGAAGTTTTGAAGCCAAGATTAATCAAGGAAAACACCTTGAAACCATATGAGAAAAGAAAAAGGAGTAAATAATGATGGAAGAACTAATAGTAAGAACGACATTATCGGAAAAGGCATACTACCGTTTTAGAACCTGGTTATACATTTATAATATAAGAGGACCTTTGATGATACTTCTACCATTCGCCTATTTTATGGTAATCATGGTAAATATTGCCAATATCTTTTACGGTGGCGCCGACTGGTACAGATTGATCATTGCGGATTTCTTTGTGTTGGTTTTGCCATTCGTATTTATCTTCAATATATATTTCGGTATGAAAAAGATGTCTGACAATGACCTAGTCTTTCCGGTGGAATACAGTTATGAGTTCAACGAAGCTGAAATAATAGAAAACGATGGGAAAAGGACTTTGTCATATAAGGATATAGTGTCGTGTAACGAGACAAAGGACTTCATTTACATCGTTATCAACACAAAGAAAGGTTTTATACTAACAAAAAACGACTTTAATGAAGAAATCACCAATAAAATCAAGCAGATAATTGTTAATAAAGTAGATAAGGATAAGATAAGATTCAAAAAATGAAAGAAGGTTCAAAATGAAAAAGGGATTCTTGTTTTTTTTGACTTTGCTTATATCATTTACAGTAATCTCCTGTGACGAGCAGGAAACAACTCAAAATAATCACATGCAATATGTGCCAATGACCTTTGTTACGGATAAAGAAATAATGGATGATTTGGTCAATTATGCCGAAACAAATGATTTGGAAGTGGAATTCTATGATATTGGCACATACGATATTGTTTTTGTCGCTGATTACAAAGCGTTTCTGATTGATAAGCTTGAGGATACCATCGAAGAAATCAATCTGAACGGAGAGCCTTTCACAGTTAGTTTTTTTGAAGACTATGATACTGTGATAGTCTATTCGCGTTATGCATATGCAATTATCAGTCAACTTGAATACCATTTCTATGAAGAAACATTGGATGACGACTTGGCTATCAAGAAAGTCGGGATCGTCGACTCTGATTCTTTTGCGGTTGAAGTTTACACTACAACCGATATGCTGATGCTTGAATATGGTGGACAATACTTTGATGCTCTCGATTACACTGTCATCTATGATTTTGATCATGAAATCATTTTTTCGGGAAATTATCATCAGTATCAATACGACATATTCTATACAATGACTGACGAAATTGAATTATTAGACAGAGAAGTCACATACTTTCAGTTCACAGCCAATTCCATGACGGAATTGGAAACCACAGTTCCGATAGTCGGAGATGAACTGATCAGATTCGGAAATCATGTATTCATTAAAAGATACGAAGTGGTTATCAATTACTCAATCGAATACATACCGTATTATGACGTCTATGTTAGAAACCCATTTGGAGTCTTGGAATACCGATATACAATCGGTGGTGAAGGTTATCAGCTGGATGTTATGAACATGAACCTTTTGAGAGTTTTCCACACTGATTGCGATTTCTATGACAGCTCGATGGACCTGGTAAGAACCTTTATTCATGAGTATGATCCGGAATACCAGATTTATCCTTTGGATGATGAGTTTTACATCAAAATCATCAATGAAACAGATACAGTTCAAATAGTCGATTATGCAAATAATGTAATAGATTCCAAGCGATTGTGGTATGGCAATGATTTCACTTGGGACAAAGTAATTCAAACTGAATTTGGATATTTGCTTGATTGTGGTCAAACAAAGCTTCTTTGGACCGGCGAAGAACTAGTCGATATTGAAGGATACATCAATAGTTCAATGTTTGGCGTATTTTACTATGAGGTAGCTATCTATAACCAAAGCATAACAACCGATTATCAAACTCCTTTGAATTTGTTCTTTTATAATAATAATGGAATTCAAGGGTTTGAAAACAGAATCATGGTTGACTACCTGATGGACAACGAACATGATTATACGATAATACCTTATTCACCGGATTTCTTCTCAGTTGTCTGGGACAGATCCAGTTTGGAGTACGATTATCTATATCACTATTATCATGGTGAATTAACCGAAAGCGGCGAGATAATCGCGGAAACATCTAATCTGATGATGAATTCCATTGAAAACAACTCATATCTAATTAGAACCGAAGATGGCAATTATAAGTTTTGCACCTTTGGTTATCAGCTGGTTCTGACAACCATTATCTGGACTTTGACACCGTATTGACAACTATTTATCAGTGATACTTGAAATGCGATGATAAATTAGATATAATATAAACAAGTTAATATTGAGAGAGTACAGGAGAACGATTGAAAAACTGGATTAACCGGTGTCTTTGCGTTCTCTTTGTTTTTTTATCGGAGGTGATTTGATGAATCAGAAAATAATACCCGCTATCAGCGATCATAAGAAACTGAAGAAGTTTCTGGAATCTGATCTAGTATTTGGCATCTTGATGAATTTTCATTTGGCTCAACTGGAAGAACTGGTCAGACAAATGAAAGATCATCACAAAAAGGTTTTAATTCATTCCGAACTCATCAAAGGACTCGCCTCAGATGAATACGGAGCCATCTATTTGATACAATCTTTGAAAGTAGATGGAATAATATCATCCAAACCGAAGGTTATTGAAGTCTGTCAAAAAAGAGGAATCATCGGAATCTACCGTTTCTTCATCAAAGATACCATATCTCTAGAACAGAGTTTGGACATCGGAATCCATCTAAAACCGGCATATGTCGAGATTCTACCTTCAAGTTGTCTGGATTTGGTAGAAGAGATAAAAAACAAACTGCACTGTGAAGTCTTGTTAGGGGGATTGATTCGTTCCCAAGAACAAATCGATGCCTGCTTCAAAGCCGGAGCGATTGCGGTCACCACTTCTCAAGTTGACCTCTGGAATCACCAATAAGTTAATATTGATTAAGAGATTAGAGTGAAAAAGGTTTGAAAAAACTTTTTTCGCTTTTCATAAGGAGAACCAACATGTATGATTATGTAATTATCGGTGCCGGTATCATCGGCACAATGATAGCGCGAGAATTGTCCCGCTATTATGTTAAAGCAATCGTTTTGGAAAAGGAAAACGATGTCGCAAATGTCCAAACTCTGGCAAACAGCGCCATTATTCACTCAGGACACAATCCGACTCCAGGGACATTAAGAGCCAAACTCAATGTCTTGGGAAACGGGTTATATAATGATTTGGAAAGAGAATTGGATATTCCGCTTCTAAGATGCGGAGCTTTTGTCGTGGCACATAATGAAGCAGAAGAGAAACAACTCGACGAACTATGTGAGACCGCCAAAGCCAATGGGATGTTGGATTTTGTTATATTAGACTATTCCGAAGCCGTCAAGACCGAACCGAACTTGTCCAAAACCGTTACGAAAGTCTTGTCTTTACCGACAACCAAAGTAACCTATCCTTGGGAGGTTGCTTTTGCCTGTATGGAAAACGCCATCAAGAATGGAGTGAAGTTCAGAAAGAATGCCTTAGTAACCAAAATTTCCTATCTTAAGGATAGATACATAGTAGAAGTCAACGAAAATGAAAATATTGAAACTATCAATGTCATCAACGCCGCCGGAGTTGATTCCGACGATATCGCAGCGTTGATTGAACAAGAGAAACCATTTACAATCAAAGGAAGAAAAGGTGAGTATTTTGTGCTTGATCGCCGGGTCAAGGACTTCTTGAATCATGTTCTTTATCCGCTTCCTACCGCTTCCGGAAAAGGAGTGTTATTGACACCGCAATATCATGGTAATATTTTGGTAGGACCGAATAGTCAATATGTTGAAGATAAACATAAAACTGATGTATCCTTTGACGGCCTTGACTATGTACGAGAGCACGCCAACAGTTTGGCCGACAATATTCCCTATAACAAGATAATACGTTCATTCGCCGGAATCAGAGCCTCTTCCGATTATGATGATTTCTACATTAAAGAATCAGCAAGATACAAAGGATTATACCATTTAGGCGGGATCGATTCACCTGGTCTATCGGCTGCCCCGGCGATAGCCAAATATTTAGTTGAGGAATTGATTGATGCGCCAAACAAATATGAGAAGAACGATAATTTCAATCCGTACCGTCATAAAAATCCGGAATTCCATACATTGACCATGGAAAAGCGCATGGAAATGCTCAAACATAATCCTACATATGGAAACATTGTATGCAAGTGCGAACTGATAACTGAAAAAGAAATAGTGGACGCCATCAACGGACCACTTGGATCCGACACCATCAAAGGCATCAAAAAGAGAACCAGAGCTGGAGCCGGACTATGTCAAGGCGGATATTGCGAAGAGAAGATAATGAAACTGATTGCGAGAGAGAAACATCTGTCGCCGCTTGAGATCAGCTATGATTCTTTAGAATCGAAACTCTTCGTTTCGGAAACGAAGGTGAGAAAATGAATAGAGAGATAATTGTAATTGGCGGTGGAGCCGGAGGCTTGGCCGCTGCCATCGCCGCCAAAGAAAGCGGTAAAGACGTTTTGCTTATCGAAAGAGAAGAAAGACTGGGAGGCATCCTAAATCAATGCATCCATAACGGTTTTGGACTTGAGGTTTTCAGAGAAGAACTGACCGGACCGGAATACGCCGAAATCTATATCAAGAGATTCATGGGTATGAACATTGATTACCTTTTGAATACCACAGTTATGGAATTGACCAAAGATAATGAAGAGTTTCATCTGATTGCCTCTTCATTATCTGAAGGTATTCAAGAATACACGGCCAAAGCCGTGATCTTGACTACGGGTTGTTACGAAAGGACAAGAGGGTCGGTCACAATTCCCGGAGATCGCCCTAAAGGAGTTATCACCGCCGGAAGCGCTCAAAGATATCTCAACATAGATGGATATATGGTCGGTAAAAGAGTGTTTATCTTGGGTAGCGGCGATATTGGTTTGATTATGGCAAGAAGAATGACTCTAGAAGGAGCGGAA
>CALMFM010000193.1 GCA_937862575.1 uncultured Bacillota bacterium | reverse complement strand
GTATGCTGAAACCCAATGCCACTATTATGTAAATCATCGTCGATCCAAAAGCGCGCAATATAGAAACTGGTACTTCGACACCCAAAACTCTTATGAATTGAACAAACAACATCAATAAAACGATTACGATGAAACCAAAATAAGGATGATGTTTGAACTTATTGAATCTTTCTTTTAAATTCTTCTTTATTTCTTGTCTATACATATGTCACACCTTCTTCGCTATCTGTTTTCCGAAAAGTCCGGAAGGTTTGACAAGCACAATTACAAGTATGATTATATATACTACGGCGTTTTGCCACAGTGGAACCACGAAAACCAACAAACCTGTTAAGACAGGCGTAATTATGGTGGCTATCAACGGACCAGCAAAGGATGAGAAACTTCCCAGAATTGCCGCAAGGAATGCGTTAACCTGAGTAGGTATCATCATCGACACTTGCAGTGTTCCTGTTGACGGCGCCAAAATTACGGCTGCCGTACCGCCAAGCAATCCGGCAATCGCCCAACTCATGGCGGTAATAACTCTGGTATTGACTCCCATCATATTTGCTACTAACTCATTTGAAGCTGTCGCTCTTACACCGAGTCCCCATTTTGTAAATCTGAGCAGGGAGAACAAGAGGACTAATAAAACTACTGTGATAATCAACGAATACATCGCATGCATCGTAATCGATAGTTGTGCTGCTTCTGTATTGAACAAAAATTGTAATAATGGTGTAGTATCATCAATGATTATCTTGATATTTTCAGCGTAAGATAACTTTGGGACAGCAAGCGGTAATGTCCCGAATATTATCGGCATCAACCCGCTGAATATCAAAACCAATCCCATGGTAATCATTTGTTTGCCAACGGCTGTAGGCAATTTTGATTTCCTAATTATTAAAGTATCGATCAATATACCAAGAATAAATGCAGTAAGTGCACTTCCTATCATTGCGAGGACCACCATCAATGTTGCATTCATCTCAGTGAATGTAGCCGTTAGGTAAACAATTACTTTGGCAGCCACAAAAGCTCCAAAAGTCGCTACCATACCTTGAGCAAAGTTGGTGGTTGTGGAAGTCTTAAAAATCAAGACTATACCGGTCGTTGCCAGCGCCAAGACACATACATTGACAATTGAACTAAAGATTTGTTGCGTGAGAAAGACGCTCGGATTCAGAATCTCAGGAATTACCTTATATATTCGGTAAAAGAGATAAATGATTCCCGCCGCTACCATGATATTGATTGTAATGTTCTGGGCTTTTGTAACGTTCTTCATCTTTCTTAGCACTAACATGTTCAACAATAAGAACACTGCAACAAGAATCAGTATGAAGATAAAAACTTTTAGCCAGAATCCTTCGGTAATAAACATTATGCTTTCCCCCATCTGATAATATTGGCTGCCCAAACGTATCCGATTCCAGCCGCCAGCATACAGACTACCGAACCTTCGGCGACCTTCTTCTCTTCCAAAGCTAAATGCAAGGAAAGAATCTGGTCGACTTGACCGATATGTCCATAGTCTTCGAGATAGATTGTCTGGTCTTCATTCAAGCCTAAAGCTTCAAGGATTTGTTTGTGACCAGATCTTTTAATATGTAGTATTGCTAAGTAATCGATATCTTTTCTTTCGAGATTCGACTTTTCCAAAGCCTTGTCGATGCACATAAACCAATTAGGCATCGACACGGCATTTAGTCTGTCTTTCATTTTGACAGGGTCCATCAACCTCAATGATTTTCTGGACTCTTCAAGATTATCGCAAGTGACTGGAACCGCAGTACCGCCGATTTCGACTCCCGCTGTTCTTGATAATGAGCCATCCGCAATTATATGAGAACCAAGCAATAGATTCCTATCGTGA
>CALMFM010000192.1 GCA_937862575.1 uncultured Bacillota bacterium | reverse complement strand
GTGATTATTGCAACGCCGAAAGACGGGTGGTCGCAATAAGCGTCACCGCTGACAAAGACAAAGTCCGGTCTTTCGATTCTTTGTTTCAACATTTCTTGCCTGTTTATCGGTAGATATGGCATCAAATCACATACTTTCTGGATATTCGGTTCAATTCTTTTCTAATTTTTTTATAATTTGGAACCAACAAATTTATTTTATCATAAAAATCTTTTTGATGATTTGGGATAGCCAAGTGGACCAATTCATGAATAAGTATAGCTTCAGTGAATTCTTTGGGAAAGCGAGCCAAAATCGAGTTCAATTTGATAATTCTTTTTTTAGGAATACAACTACCGAAACGGCTTTTCATCAATTGTGTCTTGAATGTTAAACCATTTAGGTCAATGAAAGAGATCAAGTCTAGTTTTCGTTGAGATAATATTGATTGAATCTCATTAAGGAGAATATCCCCATAGAACCTTTCAATCTTTTTTTTGTCGATAATGTCCGACTTCATCTCGATGATGATTTCGTTTTCGATGACGGTGATGGATTCTTTTTTCATTCCATATCTGTATACCGGATCATATTCTTTTCCGAATAGAAGAAATGTCGTTTCGTCATACAAAGGGATTCTCTCTTGCTTGTTATCGATATTTTTTAGAATACGATTCTTGCTTCTTAAAATGAAGTCTTCGATTCGCATTTTTGATACTGTTCTATTACAAGTAATAATCAAAATCTTATCATCTGTCACTCTCAGATACATATTCTTGATTTTCTTGTAAAAAACTTGATAATAAAAGTCCTTATTATCAAGTCTGATTTTATTCATTGAGTCCCTCAAGAAAATTGAAGGCAAAACGCGTTGTTTTCTCGGCTACTTCTTGGACAATATTTTTGTATACAGTGCTTTGGTTCTCAGATTCAAGAATGTCGGATACCCCTCTGATTGAGATAAACGGCACATTGAATTTTCTGGCTGTAAGTGCAATTGCCATACCTTCCATCTCAATACCAAGAATGTTCTTCACGTTACGCATGATTTTTCTAAGATCTTGCATCTTTGTGACAAATTTGTCTCCCGATACAAGATTGCCGGTAAGGCAATCATAGCCCAACTTCTTGCATATCTCTTTGCCTTTGGCCAAGAGTGTACGGTCTGTTTGCACAATCAATGGGTCGTCTCCCATCTGTCCGTAAGGAACGTCGTCGATTTCCGTCAATGAAACGTCAAAATAGGAGATTCCGTCCGCCAGTATGATATCGCCGATTTTGACTGGTTCCAGTCCTCCGGCGACTCCGGTATTGAGAATCATCCTTACTTTATATTCTAATATCATGATAGTTGACGTGATTGCCGCATTGACCTTCCCAAGCCCTGATTTGGCAATTACAACCTCATGATTTTTAAGCTTACCGATATAAAAGGTTTTGTCTCCATGGATTTCCGTCTTTTCGATGGTCATCTCCTGAAAGTACAAAAACAATTCCTTGTCGATAGCTCCAATAATTCCTATCATCTTTTTACTCCTTGGTAGAGACTATTTGAAATCAATGATCTCCACAGTCATTTCTTGGCCGTTTTCAGCCTTGTAAGTGATTGGTTTGCCTTTTTTCTTTCCGATTAAAGCTTTACCTAGTGGTGATTCATTGGAAATCCTACCTTGGAATGGATTGGCTTCAAGGTTACCGACAATGATATATTCCTTGTTTTCCATGATTACTTTGCCGTCTTTGATTAGGTTTACGATGACGGTTTTGCCGATACCGATGACTTTTGAACGGCTGTTCTCACGAATGATCTCAGAATGTTTCAGGATATTCTCGATTTCCTTGATTCTACTTTCGATACGAGCTTGTTCATCTCTGGCTGCGTCGTAATCGGCATTTTCCGAAAGGTCGCCTTGGGATCTGGCTTCTTTCAAAGCCTCAAGATTCTCGTTACGTTTCACTCCTTTGAGTTCTTCAAGTTCTTCCTTGAGTTGTGCGTAACCGGCTTCTGTCAGTTGATAATTGTTTTCCATAATTCATTCTCCTTATTAAAAATGCAATTTATTATATCATAGATCACTTGTTTAAGATAGTGATAATTTTAGCGATGATCAGGTCGACTGCAACATCGTGCGAGTAGTCGTTCGGGATGATGATGTCCGCATAACGTTTTGTCGGTTTCACAAAAGCGTAATGCATCGGTTTGACCGTACTTAGATATTGATTGATAACCGAATCGAGAGTTCTGCCTCTTTCTTCTGTATCTCTTTTTAGTCTTCTGATGAATCTGACGTCTTCGTCAGCTTCTACGAAGATTTTGATGTCGGCCAAATCTCTTATTCGTTCATCTTCCAACACTAGAATTCCTTCGAGGATAATAATCTTGGCCGGTTCAATGGTTTCGGTCTTTTCAGCTCGGTTCAACTGCACGAAATCATAGGTTGGTTTTTCAATGGTTTTACCTTCCATTAACAACTCAATGTGTTCAAAGAACAGATCATTGTCGAGCGACAAAGGATGGTCATAATTAATCTCTCTTCTCTCTTCCATCGTCATATGGGTTTGATCTTTGTAATAATCATCATGTCTGATAACTACAATTTGGTAACCCTTAAGTTGTGCAAGAATTTTGTTCACGACCGTTGTCTTTCCCGAGGACGAGCCTCCGGCTACGGCGATTATTACCGGTTTGTTCATCTTACCCTCCTTACCATATCATATGGTTTTACTTCAAATGGTATTTTGATATATATTTTCTGAAGAGGATGTCTCGCAATCTCGATTGGATTCATCTCATCGTCATACATTTCCATAACTTCGGCATTATTGAATGTTTTGTCCCAAGAGGCAATTTCAATCTTGTCGCCGAATTTGAAGTAGTTCCTCTGTTCAATCAAGGCAAGATGTTTATCTTGGTCATAAGACAAAACAATTCCTAGAAACTCTTTTGTCGGACTTTCGCTGCGACTATTATACAGTTGTTCTTCGGTAGTAGTATCCCCAGCTAAAAATCCAATGGATGTTAAACGATTTTCTGCTTTTTTGATTTCATCTCGATAGAAATCATAATCCCTCATTTCCCTGTTGTAGTAATCATCTATCAACATTCGATATGCCAATACGACAGTTGCGATGTAATGGATAGACTTCATTCTTCCTTCAATCTTAAGTGATGAGACACCGATTTCTAGTAAGTCAGGGATATAAGGTATGATTTCCAAATCCTTGGAAGACATCTGGAAATCATGATTGTCTGATAACTTCACTCCATCTTGGTATAAATCATAAAGCCAGCGACAACTATGGGCGCATCCGCCTCTGTTGGCGTCTCTTTGAACCATGTAATTAGACAGTGTACATCTTCCGGAATAAGAAACGCACATGCCACCGTGAATAAAGACTTCCAAGTCGGCTTTCGTATTGTTGGAAACCGAACGGATCTCATCTATTGATAATTCTCTAGCTAGGACAACTCGTTTGATTCCTTCCTCAAAGAAGTAATCGGAAAGTGCCGAGTTGGTCACTGAGAATTGCGTTGACAGATGTATTTCCAAATTCGTTATTTGTTTGGCTCTCTCAATAATGACGAAACTAGAACAAATAATGGCGTCAACACCAATTTCATCTAATTTTAGAAGATATTCATCAAGTCCTGTCAAATCCTCGTCATGAAAAACAATATTTGTAGTGACATAGACTTTCTTGTCAAGCGCATGGGCGAAATCCACCAATTCCTCCAGCATCAGAATTGTGAAGTTCGAAGCTCTGGCTCTCAAAGAGAAACTTACACCGCCGACATAAACGGCGTCAGCTCCATATCTTAAGGCAATCTTAGCTTTTTCAAGATCGCCGGCTGGGGCTAGTAACTCAGTTCTCATCAAGATCACCTTTTATTTTCTCAGTACGCTGGTAATAGAATCCGGAATCATAATCCGGATATTTCTCTAAAAAATGCTCTTTTGTGATTATGTTATTATATAGGTCCAAGGAATCAAAATATTCTTCGTCACTCATAAAGATACGTTCGATGAAAAAATAGTCTAGTATTGGTTCAAGTATTTTTAGTTCGTCAATTGAAATCAATTTTTTTGATCGAAAAACATGACTACCGAATTCGTCTTCAAGAATTGGATAATATTGGTCTTGTCGCATCTCTTCGTTAAGACGAAATCCTTTATTGTTCATAATATCGGACTTGTCTATTTGCTTGTGAAGAAAGTAGTTCTTCAGCAATTTTCTTTTTGAATAGAACATATCCAAATAACCATGTCCAATCAAAGAGAATCCGGTCTTTGTTTGAGTATGAGCAATATTCATTATCTCTTCCAGAGTTATTTCTCTGGAAATGGTTATTCCCAAAATATTCTTTTCACTGAAATACTGAGCAGAAAAAGAATCGGTGTTCATTGTGCCTGGTTGGTAGATGATCTTATTTTCAATACCTAGTTTTTTCGCTAAGACATATACAGTCAGATCATTGATCACTATTCCATCTATGCCTATTTTTTTCAATTCTTCAAGATATGCTTCCAACGGTTCCAAATCCGCTTCATGAATCATCTTGTTTAAATACACAAATACTTCTTTTTTTATTACCGATTGTTTGATGTTTTTGATATCATTCAAAGTAAAATAAGCGATTTTTTTTACTGAAAAGTCTCCGTCAACACCAAAAACGTCAACCTGTTGCAGATTGATTCTCCCAATTTCTTCGATTGATTTAAGTCGCACTACGATTTTCAAAAAACTCACCTTTTCTTAACAGAAATCGATAACCCGTCGCCAATATCATAAATATTGGTGGTGAAGTCTTGTCTTTCCATCAAGTATTTGTTAAAATTTCTAATCTTATCAGCGATCTTTCTCTGGTTTTTGGTTTTACAAAGACTTTCGTCCGCTACTAAACCATGAAACAAGAGGTTATCGCAAATTACGATTCCTCTAGGATTCAAATAAGGAATGTATTTTTCAAAAAAGGCCTTGTACGCGCCTTTAGCCGCATCGATAAACAGAAGATCACAATGGTAATCTTCTGTCATATCATATTCCAACGCGTCTGCTAAAATCAGATTGATCCTTGATTCAAGCTTGGTTTTCTTGATATTCTCTTTAGCCTTTTCATAACTCTTTTCGTCACGTTCGATAGTAGTGACGAAGCAATTGGTCTCAAGTGCCATCATTATGGCGCTAAAACCGATTGCCGAACCGATTTCTAATACGCTTTTGACTTCGGCGGTTTTAATCGTCTTAATCATCAGGTTCAATGAATCGGCTTGAATTATTGGAGTTTTAAACTCCTTGGCTTGGGCAAGAATCTCTGAAACAGCTTGACTCATATCTTTGCGGTTCAAATCATTGAGGTAGTTGTTCATCAATGATGATGTTCTTCTTCCTCTTCCTCATCTTCGTCTTCGATTTCTTCGTCTTCGAATTCTTCTTCTTGATCTTCAAGGAAGTTTTCTAGAACTTCTTCGACCAAATCCCATTCCTCATCATTTTCGATTGGGTAGAGCTGGCCTTCATCACCATCTTCAGGGTCGAAGCTTGCGGCATAATATTCACCGGTTTCATCGTCTGAAAGTTGGTAAACTACATAAGACTTTCCGAATTCTTCTGAATCGAAAGTCATGATGATTCTGGCTTCAAGTTCGTTGCCTTGTTCATCCGTTACATACAAAATATCGTCTTCCATTATTATTTTCTCCTATCCAAATAACTTTGTAATATTAGTGCAGCCGCCATCGTGTCGGATTTCTCCTTGCGTTTCTTGCGACTAAAGTCGGCTGAAAGCATCAAGCTATCTGCCATTTTCGAAGTTAGCCTCTCATCAATCAAAACCACTTCGATTTTTATTTCCTTGTCAATCATCTCTTTGAAATCCAAGATTTTCTGAGCTTGGAATCCGACGCTTCCATCCATATTTTTAGGAAGGCCAAGTGCGATTGTATCAGGGTCTAATTCAGCGATGACTTTTTTCAATTCAGCCAAAGCGGTCTGGAAGTCATCTTTTTCAAACCGGATTGTTTTGTAGGTGCTGGCAATAAACCGACTCAAGTCGGAGCTGGCTACACCAAGAGTTTTGTCACCAAGATCTAGTCCGATGGCTCTTTTCATAAGACTAGTTCTCTTATTTTAGCTAAGGCTTCATCGGCTTTTGCAGGATCTTTTCCGCCGGCTTGGGCGAAATCAGGACGTCCGCCACCATTACCGTTACAGATAATTGCGGCTTCCTTGACCATTTTTCCTGCATTGATTAGCGGATCATTGCTCTTGGCTACGAATACGACTTTATCTTCGCCAATCGATGCCAACATGATGAAGGCTTGGTCAAATCTGGTTGCCAAGTCGTCAGCGAGTTGTTTTAAAGCGTTGCCTTCGATACCCTCGACTTTGGCGATTATTTTGTTTCCATATGTGAAATCACTGAAATCGGTGACTGATTTCAATGCCAATTCGTCTTTAGCCTTGTTGAAGGCTTTTTCCAAATCTTTGACTTTTGCTTGAGTTTCATGTAACAAAGCACGTTTGTTCAAGACATCTTGATAACTACCTTGCTTGATTATATGGGGATTGAATTCAAAATGAAGGTTTAAGCCTTCAACTCTGGCATTTGCTAGAATCTTGGCCGCCTTGTCTTGAAGATTTGCGATATCATTGTTTATACCTTCAAGCGAGTCGCTTAATATTGCGACAGCTTTATTGGTGACTCCTTCGATACGATAAATTCCTGAACCGATTGATGAAAGGCTCTTGATGGCGAAGTCACCTATGTCATGAATGTTCTTGACGTGAGTTCCTCCACACAAGTCCAAAGTATATTTCAAATCAATCATTCGGACTTTGTCTTCGTATTTCTCTCCGAATTCGGCAATGGCGCCTTTGGCTCTGGCTTCGTCTACAGTTACAATTTCTGTCTTGGAAACATGAGAATCCTTAATCATCTCTTTAACCATCTTTTCTACTTGAAGAATGATTTGGTCACTGATTGATTCGTAATGATTGAAGTCGAAACGAAGTCCGTCTTCGTTTACGAAAGACCCTTGTTGGGAAACATGTTCACCAAGCACTTCACGTAGAGCAAAAAACATCAGATGGGTTGCCGAATGATTGAATTCTGTCAGATGTCTCTTGGTTTCATCGACTGAAGCAATTACTTTTTCACCTTCAAATTCCGGAGTGATCTCTTCTTCGACACGATGTAAGAATTGACCGTTAGGCAATTTCTCGACATCAACAACATGAAGGACAAAATCATCATTGTATATTCTTCCGGTATCGGCTACTTGTCCGCCTGAGGTTGCATAGAATGGTGTCTTCTTTAGAACCAATCCATCTTTGAAAACCTTGATGATCTTGGTGTGTTCAATCAAGGTTTCGTATCCAACGAATTCGCTCTTCTTGTCAAACTCCAGATATTCTGGATTCTGGCTGGCCATTGATTGAATATCGCCTCTTGCGGATCTGGCTCTTTCTTTTTGTTTGTCCATTTCACTGTGAAATCCGTCTTGATCTACAGATAAACCGATTTCTTCGGCATATTCCATAGTGAGTTCAAGCGGGAATCCATAGGTATCATATAATAGAAATGCATCAGTTCCTTTGATTACTTTGCTTTCAAGATTGCTCACTATTTCGTGGAATTTCTTTTCACCTGACAATAAAGTCTCGAGAAATTTGTTTTCCTCAGCTACTACTATTTTTTTGATTATATGTTTCTTCTCTTTGATGTAAGGATAGAATTCTTTCATCATATCAATTACGATATCGACAAGCTCGGTTAGGAATGGTCTGTCAATCTTAAGTTGTTTTCCATGTTTTACTGCTCTTCTTAGCAATCTTCTTAAAACATAGCCACGACCTTCGTTGCTCATCATAGCACCGTCTGCGACAGCCATTGACACGGTGCGCACGTGGTCAGCGATAACTTTGAAGCTGATTTGACCGGAGTATTCTACACCTGATATATGTTCGATTTTTTTGATTATCGGCATAAATAAATCGGTTTCGAAGTTGGTTTTAGCTCCCTGAATGACAGAAGCAAATCTTTCTAGCCCCGCACCGGTATCAATATTCTTGTTTGGAAGTTCTGGATAATCTTCTCTTTTCAACCCTTTTGTTGCATTATATTGGGAAAATACGATGTTCCAGATTTCCACATAGCGATCGTTTTCGATGTCTTTACGTATACTGTCAACTCCAAAATCACCAAAAGCCGGTCCTCTATCATAGAATACTTCTGTACATGGACCGCAAGGACCTTCGCCGATTTCCCAGAAGTTTTGGTCGTCGGTCTTTAAAATATGATCTTCAGGAACTCCTAGTTTTTTCCATTTATCGTAAGAATCTTGATCTAAAGGATATACAGTGAAATACATCTTGGATAAATCAAATCCGAAATATTTCTCACTTGTTAAAATTTCAAAAGCATATTCCAAAGCTTCTTCACGGAAGTAATCACCAATCGAGAAGTTGCCAAGCATTTCAAAGAATGTATGATGTCTTGCCGTGTGTCCGACATTTTCGATATCATTGGTTCTAATACATTTTTGAACGTTGACTAAACGCGGATTCTTTGGAACAATCCGTCCATCAAAATATTTCTTTAATGCCGCAACTCCGGAGTTCATCCATAACAAAGTAGGGTCATCATTAGGTATTAACGAAGCCCCTTTTTCTACCAAATGGCCTTTGCTTTTAAAGAAGTCAAGCCAGACGTTGCGTATCTCATTTCCTGTCAAATATCTCATGTAATCCTCCAAATATAAAGAAAAACGTCCTTATCAAAGGACGAATAAATTCCGTGGTACCACCTTAATTCTAGCGTAGCTAGCACTCAGTCCTTTAACGCAGGAATACGGATGCTTTTACATCACTCGGAAGTAGCTTCGCGATTACCCGAATGTCTAGTCGCACCAACCTAAACTCTCTGGAAAACAGATAAATCGTTACTAGTCTTCGTCTACGTTTTAATACTCAATAATTATACAATATTTATATTGTATTTGCAATTGATTTGTCAAGATTTACAAAAAATCCTCAATTGTCAGATTATCAGGCTTTTTCTGATTGATTTCTTCATTCAAAAACTCTTTGAGAAGGGTGTTTCTTGGGGTGTCAACACCGAGAACACCACGCTTATATGCTTCAAAATCACCTACAATCAATAGTTTTTCTTTAGCTCTTGTTACTGCAGTATACATCAGTTTTCTCTTGAGCATTATCGTGTAGGACTTAACCATCGGAAGTATCACACAGCGATATTCCGAGCCTTGCGATTTATGGATTGATACTGCATATGCAAGAGTTAAATTCTCCAAATCCTTAAGACCGTATTTAACAGTATTACCGGAGAAATCGACCAAGAGTTCATCATCTTCGGTAATTCCCGATACTACACCTTGGTCACCGTTCATCACGTTATCTTCAGGTTGATTCACCAGTTGCATTACTTTGTCATTGTAGAAAAATGTTTTATCTTTGTATGCGATATTAAAGTTCTTGTTTTGCGAGTTGAAAGTGTTTTGAACCATCTCGTTGATCCGGTCGATTCCTACCAATCCCTTGTAAACGGGAATCAGTATTTGGATATCTTCAAGCAAGTCATATCCCATATCGACCAGTCTTCTTACCTCCGAGACAATTTTATCCGCGACGAATTGTTCCTGGATTCTTATAAAATCGCGGTCAGGATGGTGGTCGAATAAAGTTCGATTGATTTCTTGATTAAGAATATCATATGCCAGAGTAATTATCTGCGAGTTTTCTGCTTGACGATGAATCACATCCAATTCCACCACATTGAACAAACCTGACGTAATCAGGTCATTAAGAACTTCTCCTGGTCCGACCGACGGTAATTGGTTCGCGTCGCCGACAAATACAATCTGCGCATTTGATTTGATTCCGTTCAGCAATCTTCTGGCTAACAGACAGTCCATCATCGATGCCTCATCGATGATTACCAGTTTTTGGTCCAAAGGATTATGCTCGTCGATATTGAAGGTACCGTTGAAATCGTATTCCAATAATTTATGAATAGTTTTGGCTTCGAGCTCCGTAGCCAAAGACAGGCGTTTGGCAGCTTTACCAGTAGGCGCAGCCAAAGCGATATTGGTGGCTTTTGCCGGATGATCATGTAGCAATGAATAGATGTCCACTATGCCTTTGATGACAGTCGTTTTCCCTGTTCCCGGACCTCCGGTTATTATTGAAAACTGGCTTTGCAATGCGGTTTTGATAGCGGTTTTCTGTGCTTTCGTATAAGTGATTGAATTAATTTTCTCGAACTCGGAGATATAGATTGCGATATCCTTTCCGTGATAATCGATTTCTTCTTGGAATTTCATAATCCGCATAGCGATGCTTTTCTCGGCGTTATACAGAAAACTAAGACTGACGACATCATCTTTTTGAATGATTCTTCCAACTTCAATCAGTTTGTCCAAACGGTCATTAACCAATACGGGATCGATTTCGAATTCATCGTTGTTGAGGTATCTTATTGTATATTCGACAAGTTGGTCCCGGTCGAGGAATGTGTCTCCATACTTATTCATATATTCGTTCAAAAGGTAATAGATAACTGCTTGGATCCGGATTGGCGAGTCAAAAGCGAATCCGACTTTCAAGCCGATTTCATCAGCTCTTTTGAAACCGATTCCTTCAATAGTCTCCATCAACACATATGGGTTGTCTTTAACGGTGTCGATGGTTTGGTTTCCATATACCGCATATATCTTCAGTGCCATTTTCGGAGAGATTTCGAATCCGTATAACCAAACAAGAGTCGCTTCGAGACTCCTGTTTTCGACTATCTGTTTATGGATACTGTCTTTGAGTTGTTTGTTGATCCTCGGTATTTCGTCCAATACGTTCTTGTCGTCGGCAATGAGGTCCAAGGCCGATAGCCCAAGTTTGTCGACGATTTTCTCGGCGGTTTTCTTTCCGATTCCTTTGAACAGGTCGCTCGATAGATAATCGACTAATCCTGTATAAGTATTGTCCATGATGCTTTCAAAAGAATGGGCATTATATTGGATTCCATATTTGTTATGGTGTGCCAATGTTCCGTGAAAGGGATAATTGGTGACTTTCTCCAATTTAGGAAAAAACCCACAAACGATTATTGTGGGTTCAAAATGTGTCAATTCGATTTCATCGGTATCGCTTATCCTGATCTTGATGACCGAATAGGAATTCTCTTCGTTGAAGAACAGGTAACGGTCGATACTTCCGTCGATATAACTCATCCTATCACTTCTTCATGAATGCTTCTATGTCTTTGATTTCCTTGATTATTTCCTTGCTTAAGTTGTCATGACCGTCACTGGTTACTAGCACGTTGTCTTCGATTCTGATGCCGATGCCTTCTTCACTGACGTAGATTCCCGGTTCTACGGTCAATACAACGCCTGGTTCAAGTGCTTTTGAATAGGTTCCGACATCATGGACATCGAGTCCCAGATAATGTCCGATTCCGTGATAATAATACTTGGTGATTTCCGATTTCTCTTTTATCTTGCCAAGTTTAATCATTCCTTCAGCCAACATTTCTGATGCCTTAGCGTTCAAATCCGCCAGTGTGACTTTCGGCTTGATCATCGATATGATCTCCTTGTTTACGTCAAGAACCAATTGGTAATACTTTTTCTGTGTCTCGGTGAATTTGCCGTTGGCCGGATATGTTCTGGTGATATCCGCGGCGTATTCATTAGATAAAGCCCCCAAGTCGGTCAATACCAGATTTCCATCTTGGATTATGCAGTTGTTATCTTCATAGTGAAGAACTGTCGCATTCTTTCCGCTGGCAATAATCGTACCAAAAGATATGCCTTTTGATCCGGCATTCTTGATGGTGTATTCAAACAATGATTCAAGTTCTCTTTCGTTCATGCCGACATGAACTTGATGCATCATGGCTAAGATACCTTTATTGGTATATCCGATAGCTTTCCTTATTTCTTCAGCTTCCGTATCATTCTTCAGTCTTCTTAATTCATCAAGAATCGAGTTGGCGTCTTTTATTTTTAATTCTGGATATGAATTGATTATTTTCTTGAATGTTGTCATAGAAGCAGGTTCTTCCATCACATATTGTCTAAATAAATCTAGGTAAAGATGACTTGGAACTTTGCTCAAAGCATAACGAGAATCCATCAAGACACGATTGTGGATAAATGCATCAAAATCCGTCACATAGTAAATATTTTCGTTGGCTATTCCGGATATCTCACTTGCTTCTTCTTTTGTCAAACGACTTCCCAACCATTTGGTTGCGTAGTCGCTTGGTTCTTCAATGAACAGAAACTCAAAATGCTTGTCGCCGTGTTTC
The DNA here is from genome assembly GCA_937862575.1 of uncultured Bacillota bacterium. Taxonomy (GTDB): domain Bacteria; phylum Bacillota_I; class Bacilli_A; order Izemoplasmatales; family Hujiaoplasmataceae; genus 4572-104. Next base: position 3,108 of record CALMFM010000192.1, on the reverse strand, counting down.
AGCAGCAATAAACTGAAATTCTCTCTACGAAGACCGGTAAGATAATAAAAATTCCGATTTATCGTAAACGGATAATTTTGGTCTTTTGATTTAAAAGGTGCTTTTCCTGAGTAAAGTAGTGCAAAAGAATCATCTTTCATTTCTTTGGAAAAGGCGGCTCTACGTTTGATAAAATCAATATTTTTCATAATTGTCACCTCAATAAAATTATTATAACATATAAACTCATTTATGTGTTTATAAGTTTAGTTAATGAAATGCAAATCAATTTGGGACAAAAGAAAACCGGACACAAGGTCCGGTCGGATTATCACTTCTATTCACCAAATGTAATTACAATATCACCATTAGAAGTGTTTAGGATTATTATGAACTCGCCAGGAGTGTAGATATATTCTTGAGATGTTTCAAGTCCGTCATATACCATATCACCATTTGAAGTAGACATGATTACATCATAATCGTTCTTTTCCCCAGCAAGACCGATTTCGATGTCTCCATTTGATGTGTTGAGAGTTATGGATTCACAAGCAACATTAGTACCTACAACCTTACCATTGGATGTGCTTCCAATTATCGTTTCAGCTACAACATCCGTCAAATAAATTCTGCCATTTGAAGTTGCGACAGTCAGTGAATCAGCCACTACAGTGCCAGTTACTCTTATTTCACCATTAGAAGATATCAAATCCATTGAATCAGCATATGCGCTGTCTGTAGTAATTCTTCCGTTGGAAGTAGTAACGAATACATCAGTAAGATTGGTGACTCCGGTGATATCAACGCTTCCATTGGAGTCAATCAGATAAATTTCGTAATCCACTGAATCAGGCAGGTATACATAGACATCATAGTAGTCGTCATTTGTAAAGAAATTCCAGCCAATGAATACTTGATTGTACCAAACAATTTCGTTTACCAGTTTTAATGTAGTTCCCACTTCAGTTACTTCTACCGGATCTTTCTCGGTAGTATAATATGTAATCTTGATTTCATCATTATCGCTTTTTCTAAATAAGAAGTCGCGATTTTCAAAATTGAATGAGAGTTTCGCAAAATCATCTGCATCATACGAGAGCTCGTGATATACATAATCCTCATCGTTCGCAAAAGCGAATATTCTGTCTTCACTCATCAGTGAGAAGATAGCCAAGATACCCACTCCTACTAAAAATAATCCTAAAGCAATTTTAAACAATTTTCCCATTTTTTATTTCCCCTTCCTGTTTAAAAATTCTTTTGTGTTTCTAAATATTGTCAGCAATGATGGTTTCGCCTTGTCGAGGAACCATTTCACTACCGCAACGCTAAATACAACCAAACTGATACCTATTAGTGCTAACCCCAGTAATGCCAAATATCCATAAAGATCTAGCGGACCAGCAAATAGCATTCTTACAATACTTGCGAAGACAACGGATATTCCGCTGACAAAGATAGAAAATGCTGCACTACCTAAGACAATCGCCGCTAAAATGATAATCGCGTATCCAATGAGTTTTACCGTGATGCTAAAAGCATCGTTGAGCAAATTTTTGTTCGTTTTCTTGACCTCAGCCACAAATTCCTTATCGTCTTCGATGCGTCTGACAATTTCCCTTACATTGCCAAGATTGATAATAAAAATTTCTTCATTTTCACCGTTATCGACCGCATCCTGAATAAGTTCATCGTAATAGAACAATACTTCTTCAGTTTCGATATCTCGACGTTTTCTCAGTTCTTCTTTTAATTCTCTTAAAAATTCTTTCCTTTTCATAATTTCCCCTCCTAGCGTAGAATGAAGTCGTAGATCTTTTTCACTTCGCGAAAATCATCCTCCGACAGTTTCAGCTTCTTCAATCCTTCCTTGGTAATTCGGTAATATTTCCTTACCCGGGAATTGTAGATAGTTTGATAAGTTTCCAGCATATACTGTTTTTCTAGTCTTCTCAGGATCGGATACAAGGTCGATTCGGAGATTTCCATGACATCGTTGATGTTTTGATTGATGATGTACCCATAAGAGTCTTCATATTTTAGTGATGCCAGAACCATCAGTTCTAGGAGTCCTTTTTTCTGTTGACTATCCATACAATACCTCCTTACACCTAATACTATACATTACACAGTATTATTTGTCAAGCAGTATTTTTTCTTTTTTTATTTTCATCTCTTTATTGAATTTTTAGCACGATAAGTTATAATATAATTTGGTGAAATAAATGAGAGTCAAGAAACGTTTCAACACCAATCTCATCTACCTCATTCTGGCGATTTTTATCGCCATTTTCCAATTTACCCGCATATTCGATCTCTCGTTTGGATTCCAAGCCTCCACGAGTACGCGTGCGTATTATCCTTATTTGATTCTATTGGGTTCGATTCCGGTCATCGTCTACTTTTTCATCTATGTGCCGGCTTTGTTCGTGGTGAAGGTATCAATTCTGATCAAAATCGCCAGCCCGATATTCAAAGAGATATATTTACAATCTTCTATACTTCATACATATATATATAATAGAAAACCGAAACAATCATCACTGCAGGTATTCAGGTGTTGATTCTTAGTTGTTTGTCCTGAGAAATCGATCAATTCAAACAACGAAAGGAGAACATATGAATAAGAAAAGATTTCTGTTAATCCCTGCTGGATTATTGTTTTTTGTTTTGCTTATATACACATCTTCAGATTACGATTCATCAAGATTCCTGTTTGTCACCAGGAATATCCTGATATATCTATTCTTGGCATCGCTCGTGCTATTGGCGATGATAGCGATCAAGGATCTACTTGTCTCCCGATTCAAACAAAAAAGCCGACTGATTGCGATTAGTGTCGGCGTCCTTGGAATCGGTGTTCTGGCTGTCGTCGGTCAGGTCCAAAATCGAATCATCCAGATCTACGAGATACCCGACCAGATCGCCTGCGATTACTATGACCAATACAACAACCTGCTTTATAATTCCTTTGGTGATGAGTGTCCGATACTCACCAATTATGAACTCAATGGCTCCGTTCTGAGCTTCGAGTTGTACGAATTGGTAAAAGGGTCCGACAGGTACCATTATTACACGGCGATTGAAGCCGAGTACACGGAAACCATCATTACTAGATACACCAAAACC
>CALMFM010000191.1 GCA_937862575.1 uncultured Bacillota bacterium | reverse complement strand
AAGGAATTGAAGCTTCGAATTGGATTATGTTTTTCATGACTTCGCATGCACTTAGAAGACCTGGCGGAGTCTGTTTGGACGAATTGGCATATGCAAAAACACTTGAAAAAGAATTCTTACCTATTCTTGTTCAAAATGTGAAACCGCCATTATACCTAACCAGACTACAATATGTTGATTTTCAGAGATACTTCGATGCCGATGGCAAGATTAATGAAGACTTTTATAATGAGCGAATCCAGAAAATCATCCGCCTTCTCAAGGGAGAAGAAAAAATCTTGCTTGACGGCGAAATAAACCAGTTGGTTAGTTATCTATCACCGTTAAATAACGATATCTATATTTATGAGTTCGTCAAATCTTATTACGGAAGAGAATGGTTTGTAGACGAGTACGAAAAGTGGTTAAATTCAAATAATGATAGAATTCTAGTAGTCTCAGGGTCAGCAGGTAGTGGAAAAACCTCGATTATTGCGCAACTTTGCCATACACGTCAGGAAATTCAAGCAGTTCATTTCTGTAAGTATAATGACAGCGAACGGGCTAACCCCAAAAGTGTGATTATGTCTCTGGCATTCCACCTTGCGACACAGATAGAAGAATATCGAAATATTATTTTAGAATTGAATGACGTACGAATCTTAAGAGAAAAAAGCATAAAACGCCTGTTCTCTTATCTAATTACCGAGCCTTTATTCACTATCAAGAACAGAACTGAAAAAACTGTAATGATTATAGATGCCTTGGATGAAGCTGATTTCTATCTTAGAAATGAGTTAGTAGAGGTATTGGCAAGTGAATTTGCGAATACGCCTACCTGGTTGAAGCTTATGGTTACTACCAGACCTGAGAAAGAGATTCTAAGAAAACTAAACACTCAAAAGACAATTCAAATTGATAATTACAAAGAAGAAACAAAAGCTGATATTATTGGATATTTGAATCGCGAAATGGAAGAGGAATTATCGACAATCAGTGACAAAGATCATCTTCTTGAAAAAATATTTAATCTGAGCGAAGGAAACTTCCTATATGCAAAAGAATTCGTAAACAGCGTTAAGCAGAAGTATTTTATGCTTGATAACCCTGAAGCTTTTCCTATCGGGTTGATGAATGTCTATAACAAATACTTTGACAGGATTTTTGTTGGACAGGATATCGACTATAAAAAGGAATTTCGTCCATTGCTTGAGATTGTTTCCGGGAGCCTTGAACCACTATCGGTAGATGAAGTAGCTGATATATTGAATCTAGATGAATACGATGTTGATGAGCTTCTAGACAGAATACAAGTTCTTTTCCCTGTTATCGGTAGTCATATTCAACCGATGCATAAAAGCCTTATCGATTGGTTGATTGATAAAGAATTAAGTGGAGGTTATCGAATCAGCCTCAAGAACGCCAATAAAATTCTTGGACTTCACTATTATGAGAATTGTCAAAAAGGTCTGAAATCTGATTACGCATACAAGTATTCCACGAGACATCTTATCAACGCGAACGAGTATGGACTCGCAGGTTCTCTTATGATTGATAATAATATAATTTTAAAACGGCTATCGCTTTCTGGTTTAGATAGTTTTTCAAGAACATATATGAATGAATTGGCTGAATTATATGAATCAAGTCCGCTGGATGCTAAAAAAGTTATGAAAAGCGACACATTCATTAACCTGTTAATCAAAAATAGAAAATACTATTATAATTCCGGATTGTATTTCACCTTAAATAGAATAGGATTTTTTGAATATCTGAATCAAATTATGGAATCATATGGTCTAAGCGGAGCTTTATTGTCAATGAATTATCTTTACATAACAGAAAAGTTTGAAGAAGCATTGAAAGTAGCTTTGAAAGTATTGGATAATCCGAATGATTTAACATATGACGAATTAGGTGAGATATATTCGATTTGTTCCTTATCTTATCGGAAAACCGTTGAATTTGACAGAAGTAATTTTTTCA
>CALMFM010000190.1 GCA_937862575.1 uncultured Bacillota bacterium | reverse complement strand
TGGAGATTTGTGACCTACATAACTCGAGGTTACTTGAAGTTGTTTTTGTTCATGTGAATATGTTATCTGATTGGACAAATCAACCAAAGAGATTGTTTTGCCTGATTTTGTATTAAATGTCTTCCCGTTGAATTCAACATCTTGTTCTGGAGTCTCAAGAATTCTTGAGGCTTCTGTCATCAATGCCTTTTTCATATTTTGGGCAGCTCTTAGAACTGCGTTTCCTGAAACATAAGTAGTACTTGATGCATAAGCTCCGACATCAAACGGCGTTAGGTCCGTATCCGATGAGTAGACAATCATCTTATCGACAGTTGTCATCAATTCTTCGGCGGCAATTTGAGCTAATACTGTATCGCTTCCCTGACCTATGTCAGTAGCGCCTATCATTAAATTATAGAATCCATCATCGTTTAGTTTGATGGTTGCGCTACCCATATCAATATAAGGTATACCGCTTCCTTGCATTGCAATGGCCATACCGACGGTTTTGACTTTATCTCCCATGTCTACTCTTGGATATTTGTCTTTCCACCCAATTAGATCCATTCCTCTTGATACGCATTCTTCGAGTTTGCAGGTTTCCATATCCATGGCCGTTCCTTCGGTTCCTTCGCCCATGATGGCAAATATTGGCGATGTTTCCATCTCCTTCATCATGTTTTTCTGACGGAACTCGACAGGATCGACACCCATTTTCTCGCATAGCATATCGACAGCTGATTCCAAAGCAAAATTACCTTGGATGGCTCCGTATCCACGGAAAGCTCCCGCTGGAGTATGATTGGTATAAACAACATCGCCATAAAAACGGACACTATCAACTTTGTTATATAATGGTAAAACCTTTGATCCAACAACCATGAAAACTGTCAAAGCATGCTCGCCATAAGCGCCTGTATCTGACAAAACATGGAAGTCGATTGCTTTAAGTTTTCCGTTTTTATCAGCTCCCAAAGTGACATCAAGTCTCATTGGGTGTCTTGTGTAACTTGACTCAAATACTTCTTGTCTCGTATAAGTCAATTTACAAGGTTTTCCGGTTTTGTAAGTAACGTAAGCAGCTAGCATTTCACCATGAATCGCTTGTTTGCCGCCAAATCCACCGCCTACGCGTGGTTTTATGACTCTTATTTTTGATAAAGGAATCTCCAAACCTTGGGAAATAATTCTCCGAACATGATATGGAGTTTGCGTAGCAGAGTAGATTACCAATCTTTCTTGATAATCCATCCTAGCATTTACTGTATGAGGCTCCAACATGACATGTGCTTGAGCTTGAGTATAGAATGATTCTTTTATCAAGTAGTCACATTCAGCTAAGCTTTTTTCAACATTTCCAACATGCATTTGATAACTTGCGGCAATGTTTCGCTTTGGTTCGAAACCAATAGGGAACATTTCATGAATTTCTGGTTCAGTATGGATAATGTTCTTATTATCTATAGCTGTTTCAAAATCAAGAACCGGCTCCAAGACTTCGTATTCTACTTTTATTAGTTCCAATGCTTTATCACAAGTAGCTGAATCGGTAGCAACGACTGCCAAAACTTCATCTCCTACATATCTAACAAATTCGTCAAGAACAAATTTGTCATGAGGAGAAGGTTCCGGATATCCTTGTCCGGCTCTTGTTATAGGTATTCTTGGAAAATCCTTGTGAGTTAAAATCATTTCCACACCTTGGATTTGTTTGGCTTTCGAATCATCAACAGAGATGATTTTTGCATAAGGATGTGGAGATCTTAATACTTTTATTATGAGCGAACTTCTGTCTGAAAGGTCATCTGTAAAGGCTGGCCGGCCTTTCATGATACCTAACCCATCTACTGATGGAATCTTATTATTGACAACTTTCATGATTTGTCCTCCAGATATCTCATAATGGCTCTCTCTTGGGCAATATAGCCGGTACATCTACAAAGATTACCAACCAGATATTCTCTTACTTCTTCTTCAGTAGGATGGCATAGTTCCTTTTTCATCGCATAGACTGTCAATGCCATTGAAGGGTTACAGAAACCACATTGGTCAGCACCTTCGTCACCAAAGATTCTGCCAAGTTTGTCAGCCTCTTCTTGGATTCCTTCAACAGTAGTAATATTATGTCCTTCAGCTCTTACCGTTAGCAATGAGCATGATGGTATAGGCTTACCGTCGAACAGGACAGTGCAGACTCCACAACTGGTATTGTCACAGCCTCTTCTAACGCTCAAGTAATTATATTTTCTTAACGTATCAAGAAGAAATTCACCGGTTTCGCACTCAAATACTTTCGGTTCGTTGTTTACAATCAATTTAACCAACATTTTTAGTCACCTGCCTAATTCCTCTTGCCAAATATGTTTTTACAAGTTCAGTTCTGTATTCTTTTGAGCCGCGAATATTGTCAGAAATATGAATTTCATTCAATAATATTTCGTTAGCCTTCTTGATTTCCACTTCAGTAATAGCTTCACAACCATTCAAATACTTAATCGTATCGATGGCTAGAGCAGCCATGGAAGGAGTGGCTCCTATACTTATTTGAAAACCTTCTTTTGTTTTTGATATAGCCATATTCATGACGGCAAAATCAAGTGCTGTCAAAGCTACTTTCTTGTAAAATCCTTTAGCCTCTTCTTTGTCAATAACAACTTTCAAAAGAATATCTTTATCTCTTTTTGGGTTGTTTAAGAACTCTGAAAAAGATATTTCTCCGCTTTTGTAGAAAACTAACTTGGCTTTCATAACAAGTAAGGCTGGATACAAATCGGAAAAAGACAGTCTTCCCATGATACTGCCTCCGATTGTTGCTAGATTCCTAACGTTGATTCCCATGATTTTATGGCAGGCTTGCGATAAAATCCCTTCATATAGAGATTTGACTTCTTCAGATATTTCGATGCTACGCAAAGTAGACATCGCTCCTATCTCGACACTCTTGTCCGTTTGGATTATCGAATTCAGTCCAAGATCATCCAATGAAATCAATTTGTCGGCTTGTTTCAGCGTGAGTTTGAGCCAAGCTCCCCCACCGACAATTTGGTTTTTCCCTTCTGAGTTGTAAATTGAATATGCTTCTTCCAGACTCTTTGGTTTCAAAAATTCGGTTATTACCAATTAAATCAATCCTTTCCCAATAGTTTCTTATAGTCATCCTGATTGTCGATATCGGTGATAACTCCAATGTCTTCAACATCAACAATCGCGTATTCCTGTGAGTTGCGAAAGTCCTTGAGATTAGTGAAATCGGTCTCAAGAATCAATTTTCTGTAAACCTGTTTAAAAAATATAGGATGTCCCAGCCTGTGACAACAACTAGGCACTCGAATATTACCTTTTGCAAGAAGTATTTTTTTGTAGGTATCGGCTGAGATAGTAGGGTAGTCTCCAGGAACAATTAGAAAGTCTTGTTCCACATTGAGAACTCCGGCTTTTATTGAAGAGAACATTCCTGATGAGTAATCATCATTGTACACCACCTTAACATAAGGAATCCCTTTTAAAAGTGAAGATAATTCTTTATGATAATGTCCTGTAACAACAATTATATTGTCGCTTACAGAATGTGCTGTCTCAATCACATTCATTATTAGTGGTTTTCCCTGGTATTCTAATGTCATTTTGTTTGTATCTGCTCGCGATGAATAACCGCCAGCTAAAACTATCACATCTACCATTTTCTTCTCCTAAAACGCTTACAAATTTAGTGAAAAAATAAAATTGTTAACCTTTATTATAGCATAAATATAAAATATATACTATATTTTCTAGAGCGAAAGGTTAACAATTCATTATCATTTTCTTAAAATAATGTTCTTTTTGTCTTTAATATGCAATAATCGATGCTCGCGTATATAATCTATTAGCAATTCAGCCACATCGAATGGAATTTCTTTAACTATCTTTAGATTTCGAAGCATTTCGAAGTCTCCGCCACCATAAGCGCGGTAATTGTTTAGTGCTAAAGTGAAGATGTCGGTATCTTTGATTTCAACGCCTTGATACTTAACTGTTGCAACACGATTTCCAAACGGTTTTTTTAAATCAAATTCATAATCTATTCCATCAATCATATCATAATTGTAATGCTCTAGTTTGGGATATGAAAAACGTGGATTTGCGACTATTTCACCATCTACTATCAAGAAATATTCAGCACATTTCTCCAAATATCTTCTCAATGCTTTTCCATCAATTTCCACAACTGCCAATGTGTTGGAATAAATGTATGTGGACAATACATTTCTTATCGTAATTTCTTTATGGAAACCTGAAACCACGTTAGCCAATGAAGTCGATGAAAGCATCGCACCTGTAACCTTGAGTTGGATATCATTGATAAATCCGACTATCGGGTGTTTGTCTCTTCTGGCCAAGAATGAATCCTTGATTTCCAAATCGCCTTCAACAACTTCACCGATTATTTGGTCAAGAAAATACTGGTTTGCGTTCTCGACTTCTTGGACTAGCAACTGGTCGTTTAGATCCACTTCAAAATCCTTGGCCTCCAAGAAATAAGGATGGATTTTTTCTATGGAATGATCTTCACTGAAATCAACGTGAATAATCCCCAATTTCGAACCATGACTGCCTGGTTGCATAACCACTCTATTGTCTTTTTGATAGACTAGAGTACGATGCTGATGACCAGTCAAGAGAATGTCAATTTCAGGTATTGACTCAAAAATTTTGTATCCTTGATTTTCTCCTGTGTTCTTTACAAATTCAGCGCCTGTTTCAAGATCTTTTTCAAGACCGCCATGATAAGCACAAACTATTAAATCAACTTCATTCTTGTATTTTTCAACTATTTTTCTTGGCTCTTCATAGGCATCTAAAAAAGCCATCCCAGCTATATTTTGAGGGTTTTCCCAGTTTGGTATATATTTTGTAGTAACACCGATGATCAAAACTTTAACCCCGTTTTTAAATTCCTTGATTTCAAAACCAGATTCAAATAAAAGATTTCCCTTTTTATCAAGAATATTTGAACACAAAGTTTTCGCCTTTAGGTCCCTGACAAACTTAAAAAGATAATCTGTTCCATAATTGAAGTCATGGTTTCCTGGAACGAAATAATCGTAATTTACATGATTCAATAATGTTGAAATTGGATTATCGAAATCTTTATTATATAAGTGATGGAAATACATCAGAGGGCTTCCTTGTATTGAGTCACCAAGGTCAATTAGGATCCTGTTTTCTGAGTTGAAGTTTCTGATTGCCGGCAATAATCTCAACAACCCTTTGTTTGCCTTAGAGTTATCACTATATTCCAAGGGAAAAACATAGCCGTGAATATCTGATGTATATATAATATCTACGCTTCTACTAACACTCATAATCAGTCAACGTTTCCTCTCTTATATATATGATACTATTTTTTTACAAATTTTTGGTTTTTTTTCCCAAAAAATATAAAAAAGTAGTAAAATAAATATATACATATAAAATAGGAGGATTTAAATGAAAAAGATTTTATCGTTATTTGCTTTGTTTGTTATGGCATTCTCATTTGTAGCTTGTAATGGCACAAGTCAAGGCGATCCGGAGACTTTGATTGTCATGTTCGTTCCAAGTACTACAATTGACACCGAAAAGCTAAGTTTACTTCAAAATCTAGAAACTATGCTAGAAGAAGAGTTAGCGGCTGCTGGTTATGAGATCAACGTCAACATCGGTGTTGGTACAAGTTATTCATCTGTAACTGAGGGTATGGCTTCTGGACAGATTCATGTAGGCTTCTTGACATCTCAACAATATGCTTACACTACACTGCAATACCCTGGAAAAGTCGAAGTATTACTTACTTCTGTAAGAAATGCTTACGAAATTCAAATTGACGAAGACGGAAATGAAATTACTGACCTTGACGAATTGATTGAAGCTGCTAATACAGAGGGCTACGATGCAGCTACTACTGCTGATCATAAAGTTAGTTCATATTATTCAATGTTGTTGGTCAGAACAGAAGACTATGCAGATTATGAAACTGCTGGTATTGAAGGTTTAGCTGGAAAGAACGTTGCAGTTCAATCTGAAACTTCTGGTTCTGGATACATTTATCCATCATTCTTGCTTTATCAAAACAACATGAGTTTTGTTACTGGTACTCCAGTCGCTGCCAACGGCGAAGTTAAAGCCACTACAATCGGTGGACACACTTCAGCAGTATTGGCACTATTGAATGGAGAAGTCGATGGTGTATTCACATTCTTCGATGCTCGTTATGTATCTAGTGCATATGAAGCTTGGGCAGCTGCAAATCCTGACACAAACATCTTTGAGTATACAAAAGTTGTTGCATTAACATCACCTATCTATAATGACACTATTTCTGGTCTTACTAGTTTAAGTGACGGTTTAAGAGCAGCTATTCAAGATGCATTCATCAACATCATCGCAACTGAAGATGGTGCAGCAGCATTGGCAATTTATAACCACACTGGTTATCTAAAAGCTGTCGATTCAGCTTACGATTCAGAAAGAGAACTTTATCAATTCCTGCATCAAGAATAATTTACTACAATCTTTAAACTCGGAGGTAACACATGATTAGATTCGTGGATGTGAAAAAAACCTACCTCAACGGAGTTCAAGCTTTAAAAGGCATAAACCTGGAAATCCATGATGGCGAATTTGTCGCCATCATCGGATTGTCGGGTGCCGGTAAATCAACTTTATTACGTTCTATCAATAAAATGATTGACATTACTGAAGGTGAATTATACATCGATGATGTTGAAATCAGTTCGATAAAAGGCAAAGAACTTCGCATGCTTCGCAGAAGCATTGGTATGATTTTTCAATCTTTCAATCTTGTCAGGAGAATGTCCGTGTTCAATAACGTTATTTCAGGTAGGGTGGCATATCACTCTACCTTTAAAACACTTATTGGACGTTTTCCTGCTCAAGAGAAAATTCTAGCCTTGGAATCACTAGAGGCAATGGGCATTTTGGATAAAGCTTTCGCAAGAGCTGATCAATTGTCCGGAGGTCAACAGCAGCGTGTCGCTTTAGCGCGTGCTTTGACGCAACAACCGAAGCTTATTTTAGCTGATGAGCCAGTAGCTTCGTTAGACCCAATCACGACTATTCAAGTAATGGATGATTTCGCCAAAATCAATAAAGAGTTTGGCATCACTATTATTGCAAATATGCATCACGTAGATTTGGCTTTAAAATATGCTAATCGAATCATCGGAGTCAAGGATGGACTAGTTGTTTTCGACGGCAAATCTACTGATATAACTGAGGATATATTAGTCAATATCTATGGACGAACACTCAAGCATGACGAAGTATTAGGTGAGTGATATGACTAGATTCACTTTAACAAGCGGTAAAGTAATTGTTAAACCATTCAATAAGATTTGGATTGTACTCTTTGTTATATTAATCATTGTTGTTGTTCTTGGCCAGTATATCTACTTCCCTGAGTATTTGACTTTAGCTGAAATATGGCCATTTTTAAAGAAAATGTTCTCCCCTAGAAATGATATCTTTGGGCACAGGACATGGGGTGATTATTTCAATTATATTTTTACAATCATTCCTTATTATTTACTGAAAACCATTAAGATGTCTATAGGCGGAACAGTGATTGGTTCTGCGATTGCACTCCCATTTTCTGTTCTGGCAGCAAAGAATGTTTTCAAAAATAAGTGGATAACTTCTCCTTTTAGATTCATTATGAACATAATAAGAACTATCCCTGCGGCAGTGATGGTTATCGTGGCGGTATTTATAGTTGGAACCGGAAATCTCGCAGGTATTATTGGTTTCTCATTATTTTCATTCGGTATTATGGCCAAAATGTTATATGAAGTAATTGAAACATCTGATATGAATTCTTTCGAAGCATTGGAATCAACAGGAGCTAACAAGACTCAAGCCTTCCGCTATGCGTTACTTCCTCAAATCTTTCCGATCTTCATCAGTTATCTCATATATGTTTTTGAGATCAACATTAGAGCTTCCGCTCTTCTGGCGTTTGTTGGTGTTGAAAGTATCGGTTCAATTATCCAAGTAGGATTGGACGGAGGGGATTTTGACTATATTGGCGGAGTTGTGATTGTCTTGACTTTTGTCATCATCATTATTCAACTTTTCTCAAATTGGATTAGAGGTAAACTACAATGACAAACGTACAGCAAACCTATTTGAAAATTCCAAAAAGATGGAAAATCAACCTCATATTCAGTATAGCAATGTTGGTTGCTCTCATATACTCCTTTGCTGGATCTGAAATCAACATATTGAGACTATCATCAGTATTCTATTCATTTAAATACATGATTTTGGCATACACCAAAATAAATTGGGACTTGGTTTTGGGTATGGGAATATACCCTTTCAGCGACGGTGTTGTTTACATGGCTTTAGAAACACTGGCAATGGCTTTCTTTGGTACTCTTCTAGGTGGGATTTTGGCGATACCGCTCGGTTTCCTATCATCTGAGACAGTCGGAGGTAAGACTGGTTCGCGAATCGGATCAGCGGTACTTGTACTGATAAGAGTATTCCCAGAAATCATCTTGGCAGTAGTGCTCCTGAAAGGATTCGGAATCAACAGTATGACTTGTGTCATGGCAATTGGAATCCACTCAGTCGGTATGCTTGGCAAATTATTTGCCGAGGCAATTGACAATATGGATAAACTTCCTTTGGAAGCCCTAGATGCGGTCGGTGCCAATAGATGGCAAAAGATAAGATTTGGTATCCTACCTCAAATCGCAGCCGACTTTTCTTCAGTAACATTATATCGACTTGATATAAACGTCCGTTCGGCATCAGTACTTGGTATAGTGGCAGCTGGAGGTTTTGGTGCAATGCTATCATATGCTTCAGCTCCGGAAAACCAATCTGTTTTGGCCGCATTGATGGTCGTTATTGTTCCAATGATTCTTATAATGGATGCAATATCTGGTTATCTACGAGGAAAACTTATATAAAAACGTTAGCAAATGCTAACGTTTTTTTTACTCTTCAATATACTTTTCCTTAATCGTACCTTCTCTATAAGCTTCAAGTAACTGCCTTAAATCATCAATTCTATCCTTGATTTCCTGACCTTTATTTGTATCATATACATACGTTCTTCTGTAGTTTAATTCTTCTGACCTAGTTACTGATACAATGTCGCGTTCGTCAGCTATAAGTTTA
>CALMFM010000189.1 GCA_937862575.1 uncultured Bacillota bacterium | reverse complement strand
TAATAATATCTATTCTAGCAACAGGATTTTTAGGAGTGTTGATTGGCGTAATCTGGCCAGGAGTAGCCGATAGTATGCCATCATTCGCAAGAGAAAGTTTAGGAAGCGTAGCTGATGTCAAAGACTCGTTCGGGCAAGCTTTCTTGGCTTTACCAAGCCTTTTATCAAATCCTTTGTCTTATGCAGTAATATTTTCTTTGTTATTTGTTGACTTCTTTGACACGGCTGGAACCCTTGTAGCCGTAGGACATGATGCTGGTCTTATTTCTAAAGACGGAGAGTTAATTGGTGGAGAAAAAGCATTGATTTCTGACGCAACGGGGACAATCGTTGGAGCAATTTTCGGTACGTCAAACGTTACTTCTTACATTGAATCAACTGCCGGAATTAAACAAGGAGCCAGAACCGGTCTATCCGCGACGGTAGTTGGTGTTCTATTCTTGCTGGCATTGTTCTTATATCCTTTATTTACCTTTGTAGGATCAATTCCTGTTACATTAAGTGGAGGAAGCATGATTTTTGTTTCTCCAGCAACTTCAATGGCTTTGGTTTATGTTGGAGCCCTAATGGCTTCACAACTTAAGGAAATTGATTGGAAAGATAATGTTGCTTCCACTACAACCTTCATAGTTATCATAATGATGATTCTAGCATATTCGATTTCCGAAGGTATTGCTTTTGGATTCATCTTCTATGTACTACTAATGGTGGCTTCAAAACGAGCAAAAGAAGTAGATCCGGTGATGTTCGTCCTAGCTGGACTATTCATTGTTTATTACTTAATTAAATTCTTAATTTTCATTTAATAAATTAAAAGGAGGATTCCAATCCCCCTTTTTTTTAAACAAATATACAATTGGAGGAAAGTAAAATGAATGAAAAAATGATATTAGGTGTCTCTGAAAAACCCAAAACTGCGAAATGGTTCGCACTCAGCTTTCAACACGTATTTGCGATGTTCGGAGCTACAATTTTGGTTCCTATTTTAACTGGATTACCGATTTCAGTAGCTTTGTTCGCATCAGGAGCTGGAACTTTGATATACATTCTGTGTACAAACGCAAAAGTGCCAGTGTATTTAGGAAGTTCTTTTGCATATATAACTGTAGTGGCAACTGTAAGCGGGTTTAGTTCTAATCCGGAAACGGCAAATTATGCCTCAGCATTGACGGGATTGTTTGTAGTTGGAATTATCTATACAATCATAGCCACAATTATACGATTTGTAGGTAAAGGTTGGATCCAAAAAGTATTACCTCCAGTAATAATAGGTCCAATGATTATGATTATCGGTCTCGGATTATCTGGTGTTGCAATAAACAATTCAGGGTTAAATGGTGGAAACTGGAAAGCAATTCTAACTTCAGTTGTTGCCTTTTCAATCGTAATAATTGTTGCCTTAAAGGGAAAGGGATTTATTAAAATTGTACCATTTCTATTCGGAATAGTAGGTGGGTATATATTTGCTGCAATACTTGGACTGGTCGATTTTTCGGGATTCCTATCAGTACTAAGCGCTCCTGGAGAATGGTTAAAAATTCCTGAATTCATGTTCTTAAGTTGGAGAGATGGTTCTGCAACAGTGTTGGGAACGGAAATTACTTTTTATCAAATAAATTTAACTGCTGTGCTAACAATTGCACCACTTGCTTTTGTAACAGCTGCTGAGCATATCGGCGATCATGCAGTATTGAGCAAAATAGTCGGAAAAGATTTTCTTAAAGATCCTGGACTAGATAAAACTTTGCTAGGAGATGGATTAGCGACTTCATTCGCCGCTTTGATTGGCGGCCCAGCAAATACAACTTATGGAGAAAACACTTCCGTTGTAGGTATGTCTAAAGTTGCTTCAGTATATGTTACTGGGGGTGCGGCTGTGATTGCAATCATTTTATCATTCTTCAATGTTTTTACTACTCTAATCTCGACAATCCCAACTCCTGTTATGGGAGGCATCTCCATAATATTGTATGGATTCATAGCTTCGAACGGATTAAAGGTGCTAATTGATAATAAAGTCAACATGTTTGACCTTCGCAACTTAATCATTGTGGCTTCAATGCTGGTATTGGGACTAGGAAACGCCTTCATTTCATTTGGAAGTTTTCAAGTATACGGTATGAGCCTAGCTGCCATAGTTGGGATAGCACTAAACTTTATTTTGCCAAAAACAGAGACTCCGTTTTTAGAATAATGGTTGATTTGCTAATTAAAAAAAGATATAATAATCATACGTCTTTTTAGGAGAGCAAAATGAACCTTGAAAAACTAACTAGAAAACAATCAGGGCTATTAATCCTGATTGTTTATATGTTGACTTTGAGTATCGGATTGACATCATATATTGTTGGATTGTCCATGATTGAAAATCCTTTGATATCGATGTTTATCGCCGATGTGATTATGACCGCAATCATATACCTGATTGGATGCGTGATAAAAAACGCTTCGCTGTACGATCCTTATTGGAGCGTTATACCCCCGTTTATGGTTCTTGTATGGGGACTTTACGAAGGGCTTCTTGGCTCACTAAAGGGTGTATTGATTCTTGTGGTCATCTCTTTTTGGGCGATTAGATTGACCCATAATTGGTGGAAGAATTGGGTGGGTTTTGCTCATCAAGATTGGCGATATGATTTGTTGAGAGACATTAATCCCAAATTATATCCCTTAACCAACTTGATTGGTATCCATTTTGTTCCCACTTTGGTAGTTTTTATTCAGCTTCCTGCAGTCTATTATGCAATGAAGTCATCAACTTTAAATATCTGGATTTTCATAGGGCTATTTTTATCGTTCATAGCTCCGATTATACAGTTTATTGCTGATTATCAGATGCGTGTTTTCCGAGAAAGCAAGCATGACGCGGGGACTATAATCAACAGCGGACTTTGGAGATTTTCAAGACACCCAAACTATTTCGGAGAGTTATTGTTCTGGGTTGGCATCTATATAATTTATTTTGGTAGTACATTGGTAGTCAATTTCTTCATATTGGCTCCGTTGTCAATGATTGCTTTATTTGAATTCATAAGCGTTCCAATGATGGAAAAAAAGCTATTATCGAGAGTCGGGTATGATGATTATCGCAAGCAAGTATCGCGAATATTCCCATTCATACCAAAAAAACGCGTCTAAGAGGCATCAATGTCTTATTGACATTAATTCCTTAATGATATATAATTTTTTAGAGGAGTGTAATAATTCTTTCTATTTTTATTACGCAAAGAGGAGAGTTTTGATGAAATATTTTAAGAAATTGTTGGTTGCTTTGATGTTTATCTTGTTGGTAAGCAGCCTGACCGCTTGTAGTCAAATGAACAAAATCACTGGCTATTTTGAAGATCAAGGATACATAAGATACACCTATAACAACAAAGGTGATTCTTATCTATTCTCCCTTCATGATGATTTAGCAGATGAAGAGGAAGTAGTGACTACAGTCATCACAACAGGCATAACAACAACAGCAGCACCAGTAGATACTTCTACTACAACAGTAACAACCACTGCCGAATATACGTTAAGATTCATTTCTTACGTCTTTTCGAACGGAACAAACGCAGTTGTAGTAATGGAATTTGAATCAGATTCATACTTGCAAGAATTGTTGGCTACTAGCCCGACTTTAATTGCTGCTTATGAAGGTTTGGATCCTGAGGATTATGTAAATGGAAACTGTTTGTTAGTAGTTCTTGAAGACTATATAGATTTGTATGATTATTATGTTGAAGTGTTCCAAGGTAGAGCCGAACCGCTTTCAACAACAGAAACAGTATCGACTACAGGCGAGACAACTACAGCCACTACAACAGGTTGATAATTACAATTCACTAAATCAAATATAACTAGCGCTTGTCAATGTTTTTATATAGACAAACGCTTTTTATTATGATATAATAATCGGGCGTGAATAAATCACCTTGCTGCGCAAGCAGCCAATAGACCAAAAGGAGGAAATACATATGAGAAGATATGAAATCATGTACATCATTCGTCCTAACCTTGAAGATGGAGTAAGAAATGCTCTAATCGAAGAAATGACCAAAGTTCTTAATGACTTTGAATCGAAAGACTTGAAGGTTGCCGAGTGGGGATTGAGAGATCTGGCCTACGAAATTAATGACTTCAAAAAAGGTTACTACGTTTTATACGATGTAGTCGCTTCAGTAGAAGCTGTCAATGAGTTGGACAGAAGAATGAAAATCAGAGAAAATATTATTCGTCACATCATTATAAACAGGGACGAAAAGTAGGAGGGACCATGTATAATAAAGTCGTATTAATCGGAAGATTAACTAAAGATCCAGAACTTAGATACACGAGCACCAATAACCTTCCTGTAGTATCATTTACATTAGCAGTCAATCGCCCATATTCGGTACAAGGAAATGATAGAAACGCCGATTTCATCAACTGCACAGCTTGGAGAAAACAAGCTGAGAATATTCACAAGTATGTCACAAAAGGCAGTCTTGTAGCTGTTGAAGGAAAGTTACAAACCAGAGATTACATGGATGAAAAAATCAACGCAAGAAGATATATCACCGAAGTGGTTTGCGATTCGGTCGTTTTCCTTGATACGAAGAGCCAAGGAGACTATAGTGATCCTAATGCAAGTGATTCTACGGAAGAAGAATTACCAAACGGTAATTTTAACAATGTAGAAGATGACTTACCATTCTAAAAAGGAGGATTATTATGCCAAGACCAAACATGAAGAATAACCGTCGTAGAAGCCGTAAGAGATGCTATTTTACCGAAAATAAAATCGATTATATAGATTTCAAAGATTTCGAAATGTTGAGAAAATTTATCTCAGACAGAGGAAAAATACTTCCAAGACGCGTTACCGGAACCAAGGCCTATTACCAAAAACATTTAGCAGCCGCAATCAAGCGCGCTCGTTTCATGGCTTTGTTACCATACGTAAAAGAATAGCAATTATGGGCTCTTTGAGCCCTTTTTCTTTCTAAGCATGCATATTTAAATCTTTGATTTAATATCGCCATTAAAAAAAACAAAGAGATTATAACAATAATCGCAAGAAGTTTAAAAAATATTTGAATTGTGATATAATTATCTTAATCATCTGGAAAGAGGGATTTTATGAATAATCACTTGGGAAGAAGACTGATAATCCTATCGGTGATCTATGTTATCCTCATAGCGGCCGGAATAATATTCATATTGCCTAGATTGGCTAATGAATATTTTTGGTATTATAGCATATTTCTATCAGTGGTCTATTTTGCCTATCTGGTATTTTCTCTTGTGGCCAAAGGCGATAAAAACAGAATCGGGACTTTGGAAAACAAGATCCGAGATTTGATGAAAGTCAACAAGCAAAAAATCAACAGCGAAGATATAGCACTAAATTATCTTCCTGTCGGCATAATCCTATATGATGAAGAATATGAGATAGTTTATGCAAATGCTCAAGCAAAGGAATATTTTTCCAATGTACTCGTTGGTAGAAACTTGAAAGTCATCAGTAAAGATCTAAATGAAAATATTGAGAAGCGCATAGGAAAATTCATACTAGACGTATACAAGAAAATTTTTGATGTTGTTCACTACCCTAAGAACAAGACGATTTACCTATTTGAAGTTACTGATAGGGAAATAACTAAAGAGAAGTATATAAATCACACTGACGCTATTGGGATACTGAAACTTGATAACTTTGCTGACGCGACTGAAGAATTGGATTTTCAAGACAAAGCCAACATCCAAGGCTTGTTACTGGGCGCTATTGACAACTGGGGCGCAAGGAACGATTTGTATTTCAACAATTTACGTCCGGAAAAAACTATAATATTCTTAAATAAATATCAGTTAGACAAATTGATGAAAGAACAGTTTGATATATTAAATACAGTATCAGACATTTCTAAGAATAATGATATTCAGATTACTTTATCCATAGGAATAGCCTGCTTCGAAAGCACTGCCAAAGCCTTAGGCGAGGCAGCTGAAGATGCTCTTACTTTAGCAGAGAGCCGCGGTGGAGATCAGGCTGTAGTGGATTTAAAGAACCAACCATTGAAATTCTATGGCGGAAAAACAAACACTGCCGAAAAACGCAGTAAAATCACTGCCAAAGTAAATTCCCGTGCACTCGAGGATTTCATCGAGAATGCCGAGGATGTTTTCATAATGCCACATATAGGAACCGATGTTGATGCATTGGGTTCGGCTATTGGTTTATTGGAAATGGTTTTAGCAAAGAAAAAGCCTGGTAAGATTGTATTGGATTTTGAAAATATCGACGCTACTTGTCAAAAAGTAATCGATATGCTCAACCAGGAATACATCAAGATTCTAGAGTATCTTATTGATCCCGATGATGCGCTTGACGAAATATCAACCGACTCGTTGTTGATAATTGTAGACCATCATTCGCCTGTACAGTCCATAGAACCGAAACTCGTCGACAAAACAAAGCATATAGCCATCATTGACCACCATAGAAGACTCGACAATGTCTTATCGGATGTGTTGATAAATTATGTTGAACCTTATGCTTCAAGTTCGGCTGAATTGGTCACAGAGTTAATTGACTTATTTGATGATAAAATCAATCTTGACCCAATTGAAGCTACTATCATGTTGGCTGGAATGATCATCGACACCAACAACTTCTCATACCGTACCGGTGCGAGAACTTTTGAAGCGGCGGCTAGATTAAAACGATTTGGAGCCAATCCATTTAAAGCAAGATTGATGCTTAGAGAATCTTTAGATGATATCAGAACCAAAACAAATTTAATCAATCAGGCAAGAATCATCTCAAACCATTTTGCAATAGCTTCTCTACCGGAAGATGGCATGACTGACAGGGTACAATTGGCAATCACTGCCGACGAATTGTTAAAAATTGATAACATTATCGCATCATTTGCTATCGGAAATATCGGAAATGATACTATCGCCGTATCGGCTAGATCGGTTGATACTTTTAATGTTTCTGTTGTAATGGAAGAACTTGGTGGCGGTGGCCATCTTAACAATGCGGCAGCCCAGATTAAGGATCAAACTATTATGGAGATTGCCGAACATATCGAAAAAATAATTAAAAACAATTTCAAGGAGGAAACCACAATGAAAGTAATCCTGATTAAGGATATTCGTGGAAAAGGTAAGAAAGGCGAAATTATTGATGTCGCAACCGGATACGGAAATTATCTTTTAACATCCAAACACGCAATAGCCGCTAACACTGCCAATATTAAAGCCTGGGAGACGGAAAAGGAAAAAGAAGTTGTCGAGGCTAAGAAAGAACTAGAAAAAGCAGTTGAACTTAAAGCTAAAATCGAAAAGAGTCCAATCAAGTTATATGTCAAGATTGGTGAAACAGGAAAACCGTTTGGCTCAATCAATACTAAGCAGATTGCAGATGAACTGAAGAAGGAATATCAGTTGACTGTAGACAAACGTAAGATTGAATTGTCTGACAATATCCATTCTTTAGGCTCATATGAAGTCAACATACGATTGCACAAGGACGTAGAAGCTAAAATCAATTTACAAGTTTTAGAAGAAGAATAACAGGAGGAATCGTCAATGGATCAGATACCTGCCAACATTGAAGCCGAACAGGCAGTACTTGGTACGATATTTTTTGAAAATTACATGATGAAAACCATAACCGACAAGTTAGTTGAATCGGATTTTTACTATCCGAATCACAAGTTGATTTATAAGGTTATGAAAGATCTCTATAAACAAGAAATCTCCATCGATTATGTAACGGTTGTTAATCATTTGGAAAGCACTAGCCAACTCACTAAAGCCGGCGGAATCGAATATATTACCCAACTGGCCAACACTGTTCCATCTACCAGCAATTTCCTCCACTATATCAATATAGTCAAAGACAAAGCTGTTCTCCGCAAATTGCAAGAAACCATCAATGAAATATTGGAAAATTCCAAATCAGTAAGCAATACACCGGAATTCATCGATGAAGTGGAAAAGAATATTCTTAACGTCACAAAAGAACGTAGAGCATCGGATTTCGTCGACGTTTCCACAGTCGCCAAGAACACTTTGGAACACATAGCAGAACAGTCACAACACACTACAGACGTAACGGGTTTAGATACTAAATACTATGATTTGAATAAAATCACTTTAGGGTTACAACCATCAGACTTGATAATCATTGCCGCAAGACCTTCTGTTGGTAAAACGGCATTTGCATTAAATCTTGCATTGAATATCGGTAAGTTGAAAGAAAGACCGCATATCGCTTTCTTCTCACTCGAGATGGGTGTGGAGCAATTGGTTATGAGACTTTTGTCTTGCCAAGCGCAAGTTGACAACACCTCAATGAGAAAAGGCGATTTAAACTCTCAAGACTGGGAAAAACTTCAACATGCAGTCAAGGCTTTGGGAGAAACTAATATCTATTTTGATGATTCAGGAACCGTTAAAGTAACAGAACTAAGAAGTAAATGCCGTAAACTGAAACAAGAGGACAAGTTAGACTTAATTATCATCGATTACTTGCAACTACTTTCAGGTTCAGCCGAATATCGTGGTAACCGTGTTCAAGAGGTTTCTGAGATTAGCCGCGTCTTGAAAGAGATGGCCAGAGAGTTGAAAGTGCCAGTCGTAGCATTATCTCAGTTATCAAGAAATTTGGAACGTCGTGAGAATAAACGACCAATGATGGCTGACTTGAGAGAGTCCGGATCAATTGAGCAAGATGCCGACATCATCATCTTCCTCTATAATCCTGCCGAACAAGAACAAGATGATACAAGGAAGAATCAAATTGAATTCATCATTGCCAAGAATCGTTCGGGAATCACCGACAGTTTCGACTTGCTATTTAACAAGAACATGTCGAACTTCAACAACCTAAGAGCGGTTAAATAAGAAGAAAACAAGGACACTCGATGTCCTTGATTTATGAGGAGTATAGAAATTATGATTACAGAAAGATTGGACCAGATCGAAAATAGATATGAAGAAATATCCAAGAAAATGGTCGATCCGTCCATTGCAAAAGACATAAAGAAAATGACCGAACTTGCCAAAGAATATGCACAACTCGACAAGACGGTAAAAACATATAGGGAATATAAACATATGCTAGACCAATTGGAAGGTCTCAGGATTATGGTCAAAGACAAAGACCCGGAGATCC
>CALMFM010000188.1 GCA_937862575.1 uncultured Bacillota bacterium | reverse complement strand
ACAATTCGGTAGTATGAGATCCGGTCACCAAGTAAATATAGTAATTGATAGCCGCACCATAAAGTAAAATAGCGATAGTGAATGCATAAATAGGAATAAATGCCGTCCTGGCAGTTATTCTGTTTACATATCCATTGTTTCTATATTCACTGTTGGAAACAATCAAGAAGATGATTCCAACTATTATTGTAAAGGCTCCTATGCCGCCTTTAATATACATTTCATTATCTGTGAGGAGTGGAATAGCAACCGCCCATTGGCTGATGTCGTTCCATGGCACGGCTACCAGTGATACCATTAAAACTGATAACAATATTAACAAATTGCCAAAAAACTTTTTCATTAAATTCACCTCTGTCTCGTCTATATAAAAATTATATTATATATGTTAGTGTGTGTCAACTCACCGAGTTGTTTTTGGGAGTATGTTTGTGCTATAACACATCACATTCTTTATGATTTATGACACATTGTGTCGCAAAAATAATAATTTCAAAATATTTTTTCTTTTTTTTATCTTATCAGTTGTAATATAAAAATTCATAATATATAATGAAACCATAGACAAACATTGTTTATTACAAAATACAAAATCTAAGATAGGAGGTCAATTATGCAAGTATTAAAGGAATCAGTTAGAAATGCGATAGTTGAAGGCGCAATAGCTGAATTTTTCCACAACGGTTTTCAGAAGGCAAACATGAGAAGGATAGCTGACAATGCGAATATCACCGTTGGAAATATTTATCGTTATTACCAAAACAAAGAAGAGCTTTTTAACGAGATACTGTTACCTGCTCAAAGAGCAATCGATGATCTTGAAAGTTTCGACAAGAAACTTCATGTGACGAGAATCGATAGCGAAGAGGATGTAAATCAATTGGTTCAATACGTAATCAACGTTTTGAAACCATATACAAGAGAAGTCTTTATAATGATTTACAACTCCGAAGGAACACATTATCAACAAGTTAAAGTTCAACTGGAAAAATTGGTTGTCAATAAGGTAAATAATTTCTATCCTAGACAATTCGATAGATATCTTTTGAATGTTCTTGCACAGAGCTTCGTCCAAGCCGTTTTCCATGTGTTTAAGGAAAATGTTAACAACATCCGAAAAATTCAGGAATACATTTCTTTACTGGTTGTTTATTTCTTCAGAGATATGGATAAGAGAATGTTTTAAAAAAGCCCTCGAAAGAGGACTTTTTTTTACATTTTTTCTAGTGCCAAAACATTGATTTTGCCGATTACTGTTTTCGGTAGTTCATCCATAACAATTATTTCAGCCGGTTCAGCATAACGGCTGATATTTTCTTTAATCAATTCTTTGATTTTAGACTCAGCCAAAGGTTCTTGTCCTTTATTGAAGGCGATGAACAATTTGACTTTTGATCCAAGCATCAAATCGGGAATACCAACCGCTGCCACTTCTTTTACTTCTGGAAAATTCATCAGATAGTTTTCTATTTCGGCAGGAAGGACTGGCATGCC
>CALMFM010000187.1 GCA_937862575.1 uncultured Bacillota bacterium | reverse complement strand
GAAGAATATGAAAAAATATTCAAAAAAGTCGGATTCACACAATTAGACAAAGTTACACTGCCTGAAAGAACCATCTATGTATTGCATAAAGAAGAAATGAAACCGTAATCATTGTGAATTACGGTTTTTTTTGAGTCAAATTTTAAGGTAATAATGCAAATGTTTGATACAATGAAGGTGGAAGGAGTGATATTATGCAATCCAGCAAAGTTGTTATAATCGGCACCGGACTGGTCGGAATGAGCTATGCTTATTCATTGGTCAATCAAGGAGTTGTCGAAGAACTGGTATTGATAGACATAAACAAAGACAAAGCCATCGGCGAATCGATGGACCTCAATCACGGCTTGGCGTTTTCGCCACGCAAGATGAAAATATATGCAGGTGATTATTCCGATTGCAAAAATGCCAATTTGGTTGTTATTACCGCTGGCGTCAATCAAAAAGAGGGAGAAACCCGACTGAATTTATTAAACCGCAATGCGGCGATTATGAAGTCAGTAGTAAAAAACGTTATGAACTCTGGTTTTGATGGGATTTTCTTGGTGGCTACAAATCCTGTGGACATTCTCACATATGTCGTATGGAAAGAATCCGGAATGCCGTCAAGCAAAGTCATCGGATCTGGAACATCGCTTGACACAGCCAGATTAAGGTATGAAATTTCGTCCAAAATCAACATATCGGTATCCAACATACATGCATATATATTAGGCGAGCATGGAGATACAGAATTTGTCTGTTGGTCTAATGCTTTTATCGGTGCTAAACCGATTATGGATGTAATTGAGGATATGGATGAAATCGCGTTCGAGGACTTGGAAAAGATTTATTATCGGGTTAAGAACGCCGCATATGAGATAATCCAGAAGAAAAATGCTACCTATTACGCAATTGGTTTGGCACTTGTCAAGATTACTACGGCAATCCTCAACAATGAGAACAGGATATTACCGATATCGGTTTATAATGATGGTGCCTACAGCATCGAAAAAGATGTCTATATCGGTTTACCGGCAGTTTTGAACAGAGATGGTGTGCATCATGTGGTTAAACTTAAACTAAGTGCTGAAGAACTGGTTAAACTTAACTATTCAGCCGATGTATTGAAGAGTCATTTGAATCAAATGGAATTTTAAAGAGTTGTAGTCATCTACGACTCTTTTTTTCTTAAAGAATAAAGAAGGATCATCAGTAGTATTTTCATGAGGTGATAGTTATGGAAATACTTAAGAAATACAAGGGTTACATTATTTTAGGTTTAGGTATACTTGGTCTAATTGCGATGAACTTTGATGATCTCAAAGCGGACTTCTTCAATCCCGCGGAAGAGTATAGCGAAATTCTGGTAAATACGGAAGCGACAACAGATGAAACTGAATACATTATTGTCGAAATAAAGGGAGAAGTGGTTTATCCGGGAATCTACCAAGTTGACAAGAATTTAAGAGTTGGAGATGTCTTGAATATAGCCGGAGGAGTTACTACCAAAGCGGACACTTCCGAGGTAAATCAAGCCAGCAAGATTTATGATGAAATGATTATCTTAATTCCGAAAACTGAAGTAGTGACAACCCAGATTGAGATAATCGACATAGTCAGAATTGTAGTAGAAATAAAAGGGGGAGTCGTAAATCCCGGAGTGTATAACTTATACAAGAACTCCCGTGTTTACGACTTAGTTGAAGCTGCCGGCGGTTTACTCGAGAACGCAGACACAACTACAATTGATATGGCGAGGCTTTTAATAGATGGTGAAAGTATATCGATACCTGTTTTGGTTACAGAATTCGTTGAATCGGTTGAGGTTAGAGAAATATATGTACAGATAACCGGAGAAGTAATAAATCCGGGAACTTATCTTGTGCCAGAGACATATACTTTAAAGGATCTCATATATGAAGCTGGAGGCGTGACAATCAACTGTGACATATCCAAAATCAATTGGAATATCACATTAGTGCTTGGAGCTCACATTTATATTCCTTCATATGATGACGAAATCGAATCAGTAGAGTATTCCGACAAGATTAACATCAACACAGCCAGTCTGGAAACACTTATTTCATTACCGGGAATAGGCGATATTCTTGGTCAGAGGATAATTGATTATAGGGCTGAATTCGGCAATTTCCTATCAATCGAAGACATCATGTTGGTTTCGGGAATTAAAGAAAGCATCTATGAACAGATTAAGGATCTTATTACAGTATGACGCCGGTAAGTATATACATCTAGCGATAGTTGTAACCTTGACGATTCTTTCGCGGATTTCTTATCTTGCGATAGGGATTTTATTGGTTGAATTATTTATTCTTCATAAGCATTCAAAGAGACTGTTCGCAGTCTCTTTAGTCATGATATTGCTTATTGGTTTTAGAATTAACTTGATTAACTCTCAGCTGCCAAATGGATCTTTCTCTAAAGAAGGATATGTAGGAGAGGTTTTTGAAGATTGCTTTTATTTTGAGTCTGACGAGAGAATATTGATATATTATGACGGCACCGACTCGCTTGATTCGGGAATGATGCTTGAGGTTTCCGGATACTATCATCAGATTACCACTAAAGACATAATGAATACATTCGACTATCCAACTTATTTAAAGTCCAAAGGAATAGTGAGCGTGGGGACCGCAACTTCAATCTCGATAATCGGCAATAGATTTTCGTTGTTAATAATAAGACAAAAATTATCAAAATACATTGACAATACATTCGATGAGACATCGGCGAAATACCTTAAAATGTTTATATTGGGAATCAACGATTTGGAAGATAGCGATAAGTATGTCGCAAACAGTCTGGGAATTTCTCACCTGTTTGCGATGTCAGGTATGCACTTAGGTTTTTTGATAGGATTCATCTCGGCGATATTGACTAGGTTGAAGATATCAAATGATAAGATTAGAATCATTTTGATATTTCTTGTTATTTTATACAACATCATATCTGGATTCAGAACATCGCTTGTTAGAGCTTCGCTTTTGATTATGGGAATATATGTAAAAGATTTTTTGGGATTGATGTTGAGTAAAACCGATATCTTGTCTTTTATCTACATAATATTTTTGGTATTCAATCCATATTATATCTACTCGATTGGATTCGAACTGTCTTTTCTTGTGGCTTTTGTCCTCATCTTAGGAAAACAAATGACTTCTAACAAAAATCCTGTTATCAGAATTGTCATCACCACTCTAATTGCGACTGCAGTCAGTCTGCCGATTTTGCTGTCGATGAATCGACAAATAGGACTTGCTTTTGTCTTTGCCAATCTAGTTCTTATAATGTACCTAACCTATATATTTTTACCAGCTACAGTGTTAGCATTCATATTTCCGTTTCTAGGCGGGTTATATAAAATTTTAGTAATCATATTCGAAAGAATTATTGATGTATTCGATACTATCAATATCACATTCGATTTCAGTTTCCCCAACAACTTATATAAAATACTTTTTTGGGCAACACTCTTGTGGATATTCATGCATTACAGAAACAAGAAAAGAGTAGTGATGGGTTTTATGAGTTTGATTCTGATACTGCTTATTTCAATGACAATGAATTTCGAAAGTGAAAGATTCGTAAGATTTTTGGATGTTGGGCAGGGAGACGCCATCCATATCCATGACACTAGTTGTGACATGTTGATTGACACTGGTGATTCTGACTCTCATGATACGATCACAGATTATTTTCTTTCATATAATCTGAGAAAATTAGATTTTTTAATTATTACTCATTTTCATTCTGATCATTATGCAGAAACAAATGATCTATTGAAGAGGATACAAGTTAGTACCATATATTCCAGCCACGAATCCGACTTGATAGACGCGAACATTCAAATTCTCGATGAAGGTGACGGATTTACCTGTGGATTGTCTGAGTTTCAAGTGTTAAGCGGCCATACCGAAGACACAAACGAGAACAACAACTCACTTGTTTTGTATGCAAGAATAGGAACTGATTCTTACCTTTTTACAGGTGATGCAGAGAGCGAAATCGAAGATAATATAATTAACAAATATCACTTTTCTATAGATGTTTTGAAAGTAGGTCACCACGGCTCTGAAACATCAAGCACTGGCAATTTCCTTAATATGCTCGAGCCACATATAGCGATCATATGCGTAGGTGAAAACAATCGATATGATTTTCCGGAAGAGAAGGTCCTTCAATCGTTATCAAACATTGACGCCACAGTATATAGGACCGATACCGACGGAACAATAACAATCCACTATTATGAAATTGTGAACCTAAGAGTAATTGAAATCTACAAAAAACAAAAGTTGCGTAGATATCTTCCAAGCATTGTGTAAAAAATACCTCATTTATGATATAATCTTATTGGTGATTGTATGAATTCAAACTGCGTTTTGCTTTATGGAAATGACTCCTATGCAATTAAAAACAATCTCGAAAAGATCTTGGAGACAAGCGAGATTAATGCAGAAGATACTGAATATTACGATTATGAGGAAGAAGGAATGGAAACAGCGTTGCAAAGCGCCATGACATTGCCTTTCCTTGTGGATAAAAAAGCAGTTGTTCTAAAAAACTGCTCTTTTCTCACTGAACAGAAAAATATTACGACTGAGGAATCGGAAGCCTTGCGAAATTACTGCGGATTTATAAATCCGACAGCTTTGTTTGTAATGACGGTTGGGACTGATAAACTTGATTATAAAAAAAACATAGTCAAGCATTTGACCAAGAATATTGATTTCAAGCAATTCAATACAAAAAATGATACTGACACAATCTATAAATATGTTCGAGATGAAGTCGAGAAAAATGGATTGTCAATAGAATCCTTAGCATTGACCCAATTTGTGAACCGAATTGGTAATGACTCGGAAATGCTTGAAAACGAACTTGCCAAACTGATTACATATTCATTAGGCAAGAAAAAAATCACATCCGACATGGTATACGACATAGTCACAAAAGATTTAGATGACAATATATTTGAACTGGTGAATGCGATAATCGAAAAAGATATAAAAAAAACAATGGAAATATACAACGATTTAAAATCACTGAAAATTGATCCGATCTGGATGCTTACCGTTATTACAGGAAAATTCCAAGAGATTCTCTACACCAAGGAATTACTTAATCTCAAATACAAGAATGAAGACATCATGAAATACTTCAATGCTTCCAGAGGAAGAGTTTATTACATGATGCAAAACGCCAGAAACATCGATGATGACCTGTTGGTAAGATTATTAGAACAGACTGAAGAATTAGACTTTAAGATCAAGAGCGGTCAAATTGATAAAGACCTAGGGATAGAGCTATTTCTTCTGGGTATGGAATAAAAAAAAAGCCGTTTGGCTTTTTTCTTATAGACTATTAACTTTATGAGATAAACGGGCTTTTTGTCTATTAGAGAAATTCTTGTGATGAATTCCCTTTGCCACAGCTTTATCCAATTTCTTATAAGCAAGATTCAGGTTTTCAATTGCTTTTTCTTTTTCATTGTTAGCTGCTGAAACCTCGACATTTTTTATCGCTGTTTTCAAAGAAGATTTGAACGATGCATTAGCCAAACGATGCTTTTCATTTTGGATGTTACGTTTGATTTGCTGTTTGTTGTTAGCCATTATTTCACCTCCGATTATAATTGCGTAAATATTTTAACAAATAAAGGGTGAAATTGCAACAAATAAAAACCATAAATTTGCGTTAATTTGCTTATTTTGACCGGTATTTTTCCAAAGAGGTTGACCTTTTGGCAAAAAACATAGATAATATTATTGTTATGTAATAGATTAGTATATATTGGAGGAAGGAATGGCGCTATTAGAGCATAAGGGTTACAGACGCAACGAACAGATTGCGCTTGGTTCTAAATTCCTAATAAGCAACGGTTATCTTGGTTACCGCGGAACCTTGGATGAAGCTGATTCATCCTCTTTTGTGGCTGTAAACTTGAATGGTCTTTTTGATGGCAATGTCGACCTTGAAACTGTAAATGCTTATAATCCTCTATATGTTATGATAAAAGCCGATGGAATCAACTTGAATCCTGAATCCTTCCGACCGAAAGCGCATGTTATTTCTTTAGACACCGATAATGGTGTGTTTAGACGAAAAACAGAATTCAAATATGGAGATGTTGAACTAATAGTAAAAAGCGAACGTTTTATCGATCAGAACAGAAAAAATCTCTTTTATTCTCGATATATGTTCAAATCGAACAAAGCTATTGAAATAGAGTTGTATTCGGGAATAGATACATTCATCTGGAATATCAATGACATCCACTTCAAAGAAGATAATATGGAGAAGGATAAGAACTCCATTTTCATTCACTCCAAGACAAAGAACTCTAATATAGATGTTTGTGTAGGTTTAATGGAAGATCGAAACTTTGACGCTAAAGACGAGCACAAAGGTGAAAGTGTTGGCAAGTTTACTTTGTCTCTTGAAGAGGAAGAAGTTTACATTGTATACAAATATGCCGGAGTAATACATTCAGAAAGTGATGGAGTAAAATTACTTAAAGATCAACTAAAAGAAGCTAAAGAATTAGGGTTCGATAAGTTATATAAAGAAAACGAAGCATTTTGGGAAAAGGTTTATGACATTTCACGTGTGAATATCTATAGTAATACAGTTGTGAAGAATCAAATTGATTATGCCGTATATCAATTGATATCAAATCGACCATACTCCGATGAAGTATCCATTCCGCATACCGGTTTGTCAGGACAATTCAATAGTGGCGTGTCCTGGGACGCGGAGATAATGGCATTGCCTTTCTTCATCAATACCGATACCATAAGTGCTAGACATATGGTAATGTATCGTATCAAAGGTTTGAAGGAAGCGATGCTACTAGCGGAGGAACGAGGATTCCAAGGAGCTATGTATCCAGAACTTTCTGGTCCCAGCGGGGTCGAGTTGAATAGGATGAGTCGCGGTGACATAATTCATATAAATGCTTCAATAATTTATGGAATCTATCAGTATATAGAACGTACTGCAGATTACTCAGTATTATTTGAAGGCGGACTTGAAATGTTACTTGAATCAGCGAGATTCTATGTATCATTCTCTACTTTGAGCGATAACGGAAAACATTATGACTTTTTGAAAGTCCAAGGTCTCGACGAAGCGCACGGACATATTGATAACGAGGCTTATACAAATCAAATGATCAAGAACGCTCTTGATGCAGTAATCAAGTGTGTTGCCTTTGCCAAATCGACTGATAAGAATGAAGTAAAAAAGATTTTCGATGAAAACAATTATGATAAATTGATTGACGAAATCAGAGAACTAAGAAGACGGTTATATACAAAGAAAGAATTGATAGATTACCGAATTGAAGCTTTTGACGGATATTTAAATCTCGAAGATAAAGAGATTTCGACATTAAAGAAAATTGCTTTCATTGAGACTACAAAGAAAATGCATATGCGAATAACAAGTTATGTTCAAAGCGCAAATGTTCTGGTTATGTTAGCTTTGTTCAATCAAGAGTATTCAGCTATAATTCATAGTAAGAACTACGATTATTATATGAGAAGAACTGTTAATCCAAACTATTTCGCAAGAATAATGTATATAATCGAAGCTTGCGAAGTTAATTTGGCCGATGATGCATATGAAATGTTTCTTAATGTAGCTGATCTGTCGATTGAAAACATTCATCTTTTCAACAAAGGTTTGAACATGAGTTTGTTGGGAGGATTATATTTAGCCGCTGTTTATGGCTTCGCTGGAGTAAAACATTATACATACCTAGTATCAGCTGATTATAATTCGCCGATGAAAATAAGAAGAATTGAATTCAAACTTCGAGTTATCGATAATATTGCACATATTAAGATTAAACGAAACAGTGCTATCGTAAATTGGAGAGAAACTGCGGATGACTCAGTTGATGACGAACAAGTTGTTGAAACGGCAGAAGATGAAGAATAAATTAGTAAAAGATAACAACATATAGCAACATATAGCATCATATAACAACAAATAACATAAATTAAAGAATTATACAGGGGGTTTATATGAAAAAAAGAAGAGATTTCCTAGGGATAGTATTATTGGCATTAGGTGTGATTCTATTACTCAACGCCTTCCATATTTTCTCATTCAATATCTTTTTTGACGGATGGTGGACTTTGTTTCTGATAATCCCGGCAGCCGTATCCATGTCTAGAACCGGTCTTACTGCCGGTAACGCTGTTTTAATGGTTATCGGTATTGGATTCCTTTTGACCGAACAGGGATGGGACTTTAGAGGATATATAGTTCCAGCTTTATTCATAGTTATTGGGTTGGTTATTCTGTTTAAAAAGATATGATCTGCATTTTTTGTAAAAAACTGCATGAACAAGACGCTGTTGTATACCAAAACAATAGCGTTTTTGTCATATTTGATAGCTTCCCCGTAACCAAAGGACATTGTTTGATTATTCCTAAGCGACATGTTTCTGATTATTTTAGTCTCGAGAAGAGCGAGTTGGAAGATATCGATTTGGCTTTGAAAGTGATGAAAACCAGAATTGATAATGATTTTAAGCCAGATGGATATAATATTGGAATCAATAATGGTATTGCTGCTGGTCAGACCGTTATGCATCTTCACGTTCATCTAATCCCTCGGTACTCAGGTGATTGCAACAATCCAAAAGGTGGCGTAAGAGGAGTCATTCCAGATAAACGTATTTATTGAAAGCCTTTAGATTTTAATTATTTTATCAAAAAAGGTGTATAATATATTTGATGTCTCAAGCAGGAGGAGAACATGAAAAGAAAAACCAAAATAGTATGTACAATCGGTCCGGCAGTTGATACACCGGAGATGATTGGTGCTTTAATTGATGCCGGAATGAATGTCGCAAGACTTAATTTTTCTCATGGAGATCGCGATGAGCATAAACGTCGATTGGATATGATTAGAACCGTTTCTGGCGATAAAAATCGTTATATCGGCGTTATGGCCGATACCAAAGGTCCGGAAATCAGAACCGGTATGTTTGAAAATGGAAAAGCCTCCTTCAAAAAAGGTGATTTAGTAGATGTTGTAAGAGAGGACGTAATTGGAAACAACGAACGATTCCATATCTCTGTAGAAGAAATATATGATGATATCTCTGTAGGAGATTATATCCTAATTGATGATGGCAAGATTCGTCTAGATGTAATCGAAAAACAAAAAGATTTCTTCCGCTGCAAAGTCTATAACTCAGGCGATATCAAATCAAAGAAAGGCGTAAACGTTCCTAATGTGAAACTGTCAATGCCTTTCATTTCCGCAAAAGACGACGACGATATAAGATTCGCAGCCAGAGAAAAATTTGATCTAATAGCTTTATCTTTTGTAAGAAGAAAAGAAGACGTTTTAGCCGTAAAAGAAATACTTAAGCAAGAAGGCAATTCCAGCATCGAAGTAATTGCCAAGATTGAAAACCAAGAAGGCGTCGACAATCTTGATGAAATCCTAAAAGTAGTCGACGGCATCATGGTCGCTAGAGGTGACCTTGGTGTAGAGGTCTCTACTCAATTGGTCCCTATCTATCAAAAGAAATTGATTGCGAAATCAAATGAAGCTGGAAAACCAGTCATTACAGCTACACAGATGCTTGAATCAATGACAATGTATCCGCGTCCAACCAGAGCCGAAGCAAGTGATGTCGCCAATGCAATTTTGGATGGGTCTGATGCCATTATGTTGTCGGCTGAGACCGCTGCGGGAAATTATCCGATTGAAGCGGTGTTGACAATGGATACAATCGCCAAGGCAATTGAAGATACGATTAATTACGAAGACAGATTAGACAAAGCAATAAAATCCAGCCATAAGACTGTCAATGATGCAATTGGAATCGCCGTCAGTCAAACTGTCATGGCTCTTCCTAAAGCTGAAGTCATCATCGCCTTCACTGAAACAGGTGGTACCGCCAAGCGGATGTGCAAATTCCGGCCAGCAGTGCCAATAATCGCATTGACAAACAACATCGAAACCTGTCGTAAATTATCTTATTATTGCGGAGTATTCGCTGCCATAGTCGACGATGTCAATGATTTCCAAGCCCATGATAAAGACGCTATGGAAGTGGCCAAAGCTTTCGGCTTTAAAAAAGGCGCTACAATGGTTCTTACATCGGGTTGGGGACAAAAGCATGGCAAGACAAATACCATGAGAATAGTAGACATAGAATAAAAACAAATCGGGAGAAATTCCCGATTTTTTTTATAAAAAAGACACATCATTCGATGTGCCTTAAAAATACTTTTTATGAGACTCCGTCCCAATCTAATTTTAATTTGTGATTAAGTTTTGTAAATACTTTTTCCAACCATTTGGCGAACTTGGAATTTCTTAGACTCCAATAAGCTGCCTCTGCTAATCCAATTGCGGCTATCAGGTCAATAATGTAATGCTGCTTCAAAGTTTGAGTTGATATTATTATCGATAATGCCAATACCCAAATTATTATCTTATGGCCTAGATGAACGTTTTTGTTCATTCTAAGACCGATTATTGCCATCCAACTCATCAATGTGTGCATTGAAGGAAGAGCGTTTCTCGGCCCGGCGGCTTGATAAATCCACATTACAATGCTTTCAGTGAAATTCAAATCGGTTCTAGGTGTTAGGTAGTCATTGTTCAGGAACAATCCGGAAGTCAGCCTCCAAGCCTCAACATCTGATTGCCAGAAGAAATACCAGATACCACAAACTAAGAAAGTAACGATTATCATTGCGAGCAATTTATAGATGTTTTCCTTATGATAATAGGCTATCGCGAAAAACGCATAAGTCCAGAAAGGATATGCTAATATGTACGGATAAACCGTCCAATCCCAGAAAGGAACGGCTTCATTGAATTTAAGGAAGATGTAGCTGTAATCAATACCGACCGACCCATTTAAATCTGCATAAAGTTGATTTCCAAAATATGTTACAACCAAAAGAATGAAGACTAAAAAGAACGGAAATATGGCAAAAGTAATTCTTTTAAAGTTCATGAACCCACCCCGATGATAAAATTATATCACAGGTGATAAGAATATTAGTGCTGAAATTTTTCATTGTATATAATTTATTTGAATAAGTGAAATTTTTGTGATAAAATCAATATACATTACACTTGAGGAGGTAATCCCATGTTCGGATTGCGAAGTGACGGAAAAAGAGTTAAAAAAATCGACCCTTTGATGAAAATTGTTCCACATATCATGTTCCACAGAAACGATGCGATGGTGATGCAATCACAGGACTATGACTGTGAAGGCATTGATAACTATATCCTTGAAAAAAAACAGAATGAAGGCATTAGATTTAGCTATCTCGATATCTTGATCGCCGCCATGGTCAGAGTGGTCTCACTTCGTCCAAAACTCAACCGTTTCATTATGAACGGTAAAGTATATAAGAGGAATAATATCCAAGTTGCTTTTGTCGTAAAAAAGAAATTGGTGGATACAGCTGAAGAAACAACTGTCAAATTGACATTTGACGGAAGTGAGAGTATCTATGACGTCAAAGAAAAAGTGGATGCGATAATTTTGGATAACAAAGGTGAAGAAAAGAAAAATGACACCGACGCTTTGGCGAAGATGTTGACTGCCGCTCCGAATTTCATCATTAAGTTTCTGGTGAGATTCTTGATGTGGATGGACAAACACGGGATGTTGCCAAAATCTGTGATTGATGCCTCACCATTCCATACATCACTCTTCATCACCCATTTGAAATCGATTAAAATGCCTCCGGTATTCCATCATATATATAATTTTGGAACGACAGGATTATTCATTTCAATTGGACAAGAAAAATATGAACCAGTGGTAAGAAATAGAGAAACAAAAGAAATAGAAGTAAGAAAAATGTTGAAAGCCGGCCTTGTGGTTGACGAAAGATTCACAGATGGTCTTTACAACTCCTTATCCATGCGTTTATTCAAGGAGTTCATGGAAGACCCGCATAAACTTGATCAAAGAAACGAAAATGTTGTAAAGGACCTTGACTAAAATGGATATTTTCATGAAGATTATCGGGCTACTAATCAGCCTCGCAATATTGTATATCGGAGTTAGATTTGCTTTTTTTCCTGGTAAGTCAATCCAATCTCTTCAAAGAATCAAATATCAGACAACCGGTGAAATAGGTAAAAGAGAAAGAATATTCTCCGCAATCTTCGGAGGAGTATTCATCCTAATCGGACTCTATTATTTGGTTTTCGTTATCATATCATTCATTTATCCAGCCTAAGAAGCAGTCCATCTGCTTCTTTTTTCTTGCTTGGAGAAATTTACTGTTGTCTTAATAACCAAAATTTGTTAAAATGGTAATGATGGCTAAATTCATAGCCAAATAGGCTCTTTAAGGGGGTGAACTCATGAACTTGTTAAAAATCAATAACTTAAAGAAAACATTTGGCGGTAATGTGCTTTTTGACAATTTA
>CALMFM010000186.1 GCA_937862575.1 uncultured Bacillota bacterium | reverse complement strand
TATTTGTTTTGTCATCCGCCCAAGAAAAAATGCAACTCGGAAGTTGCATCATTCTTTGTTTGGTGCGTTTTTCAACCAGGTTACCAAAAGATCAGCTACAGCGCCAATGACTATCAAAACCGCAAGACCGATTAATCCGCTGTATAACAAGCCTTCCATCTGGAAACCGGTAAGATAGAATACTTCATCCATTCTTGTGATGAAATCTGTGGAGATGACTCCATCCTTAGTCAGAAACGATACTATGACAACTGTCCCGAATACCTTTGCGATGGCATAGACAGAGAATGTATAAGCGTTCCAACTGTTTTTGATCAACCTGTAAAGATCTGCGATTATGGTCAATCCCAAAGAAAATATGAAGATTGGAATAAAAATGTCCGCGATGTTTTGATTGAAGACAGGTTCTGTCGTCAACACATGACTGCTTGCATCAAACCAGACCGCCGATAATTGTTCGGTAGCTAGCAGGTAGATGAACAGTACGCCAAAGATAGTTTCAAAGATGATACCAGTAATGATTTTCGACCTTTTCAGCTCTTTTTTGGCTTCTTTTGGCACTTCAGGCAATGATCTAACCCTAAATTCATCATTGCGATTGTGATTATAGAATTCGACAGCGATGAAAATCATGGTTACAATCGCAAAGCCACGGAAGGCGGCTTCTAATACTCCGGAAATTGCTTTGGCGAATGTTCCAGCGATTATTCCGATGACCGTTTCCGACTCCGGATTCATTAGTCCGCCTATCAGACCGCCAATCAGTCCCACAACAACCATAATCATTAATACTATCTTCAGGACCATCAAGTAATCATCCATCCATTCCGGTCCGATTAGGTATCTCTGTTTTTCCCTGTAGTTGCTGGCAAGTTTACGTGGATGTCCAAGTGACAACAGCACGTTCTCGATTTCTTGTTCTGTCGGTTTTTCTCCCAACATGTCATTGATGTTTGCCGTAAGCTCTTTCTTCACTTCTTCCCTTTGCGCTTCCGGCAATCTTCTTGTTACGTCATAAACGTATCTTTCAATTAGATTTCTCATAATGTTTCCCTCCCTGTGAGATTATCTACTTCATTTACAATATCCTGCCATTCTTTAAGCAGATTTTTGTACAATTCCTTCCCAGTTTTGCTGAGCTTGTAATATTTCCGAGGACGGCTTTCGCTTGTATCCCACTCGCTTTCAAGTAGTCCTTGTGAATCTAGCCTTCGCATCAGCGGATATAAAGTTCCCGCTTCGATTCCCACACCCTTCTCATCGAGTTTCTGCAACAACGAATATCCGTACTCTTGCTTGTCTAGCTGACTGAGGACCATCAATATCTGTGTACCTCTTCTCAGTTCGACCTTGTAATTTTGGAATAAGTTCTCGTCCATTGTATCACCTCGATATTATTATACTGTATGTCATACACTATTGTCAATATCTTTTTATTATTTTTTTTAAATTGTTTTTTTAAATCATATTATTTTGAAATTCAAATTAAATATGATATTATTAAATCAAATATCAACTATGGAGGGTTAATATGGAAAAAACAAATCTTTTCAAATTAAGAAGATTCAATATGATTATGGGTGGATTACACCTCATTCAAGGGATTTTGATGCTGATTCTGTCAGCTTCTGTAATCCAAAACCTCGCTGAATTCAAACCGACAATTACCCAAATATACTTATTCTTCAATACAACTACAATGTCTTTGGAAACAGCTATGAAACCACTTTTCGAATTGCCGTTTGGAGTTCTTGTCGCAGTATTCCTGTTCTTATCTGCTATAGCGCACGCTTTGATTTCCTTGCCTAAAAAGACAAACGATATCTATAATAAAGACTTGGAAAATGGAATCAATCGCTTCAGATGGTTCGAGTATGCCTTGAGTTCTTCAGTGATGATAGTGCTTATCGCTACATTATTTGGAATCTACGATATCGCATCATTGATTCTGATTTTCGTTCTCAACGCCATGATGAACATATTCGGTCTGTATATGGAAGTCTTGAATTCCGGCAAAGAGAAATCTAAACTGAAATGGGGTCCGTTCATTTTCGGATCAATAGCTGGAATCACACCATGGATAGTGATAATTCTATATATGGTAGGCAATGGCAATTATGATATGGTTCCTTGGTTTGTATGGGCAATCGTCGGCACTTATTTCGTTGCCTTCAACACTTTCCCAATCAATATGATTCTGCAATACAAGCGAGTTGGGAAATGGAAAGATTATCTTTACGGAGAAAGAACTTACATCGTATTGAGTCTGGTAGCCAAATCAATACTTGCTTGGCTGGTACTATTTGGAGCTATGCAACCTTAATAATTCGAGAATCACAAAAGAAAAAGGGCTGTTTTCAGCCCTTTTATTTATTCAATGCAGCGTATTTTTCTTCGATGGTTCGACAAATCATTTCGAATTCTTCGCCTTGAAACATGTCGTCAACTTTTAAATACAATATTCTTTCTTTAGGAACTTTATAATTCTTGAATATGCGATCAAGCACGTCATAGTAGTTACCATAGTGGAATTTTAGGTATTCTTCTTGGTCTTTTTCGATATCTCTACCACGTTTCCTAACGTTCTCGAACAACTGTTTCTCTTCTCTGACAATAACCAAATGAATGTCTACGTCTGGTATTCTCTTCAGATGTTCGTCAGCGATAGCGTAGGTAAGCGCTACTTCATAAGCGGTCATGAATCCTTCAAGTCTCAATAATTCAGTGAATACCAGATTGGAGAATAGTGTCGAATCACAGACCACCGATTCCAGATTTCTGGTTCTCCACATCAAGAGGAAGAGCGATGAATAAAAAGCGTTTTGGCTTAATAATGCGAATTTTTCCTTATCTTCATAAAATAGCGGCAGAAACTCGTTTTTCTCCACTGGTTCTTCAATCATTGGTATGTGGTAATGCTCTGAAAGCAACTTAGACAGAGTTGATTTTCCACAGCCGATCGGGCCGATGATGCCTATTCTCATTTCAGTCTCCTTTTATTATATAATTATATAAAGATTATACATAAAAAAATTCTCTAAGTCAAAGCGAAATCAGGAATTTAATTAAAACTTTTTTCTTTAAAAAAAACAGCCAATTTTTATTGACTGTTCACTGGAAATTTTCATTATAAAATCTGTTTTTCATAGATTAAATTGTCAAAATACTTGCCATTGACGCACATCTTGTCCTTGAACTTCCCGACATAAATGAATCCTACCTTTTCATAAAGGTGAATGGCTGCGGCATTGTCAGCTCTTACCTCTAGAGTTATGTTTCGAATTACCTTTGACATTTGACAATATGCAATTATATTCTGTATGATATAGAATCCAATACCAAGATTCCAATACTCTTTTAGAATCGACATTCCAAGCACGACATTATGCTTTACTCTTTCTCTCGAAGAACCATTTATTCCCGAAGTCGCCACAATCTTGTTGTCGACTATGCCGATAAAAGTCTTATTCGTGACTGACTTTAGGTTATTCTCAAGATATTTTCTTTCATCTTCTACTGTTAATGGCACTCCATTGCTATCTATAATTAGATTATCAGTTTCTCCACCTATCTTTTTCAATACTTCAAGTATCTCTTCCGCATCGTCGGGAACAGCTTCTCTGATAGTGAGTATTTTGTTATTCTTTAGAAATTTCATATAATCACATCCTTATATATATTATAGCATCCTGAAATTATTTTTTCAAACCGCAGTCACACGAATTTATCACACAATTACAGACTATCATAAATATTAGCACTCTTTCATTGACAGTGCTAATTGTTTGAGTTATAATATATTCGGGAAATATAAAGGAGGTAGATTTTCATGAATTATACTCAACCACAAGACTATGAAAATGATGAGAACATCCTCGAAAAATTCGGAAGGAATATCAATGACCAAGTAGTAAAAGGCAAGATAGACCCTGTCATCGGACGCGACGAGGAAATCAGACGAATTGTCAAGATTCTTTCTCGTAGAACCAAAAACAATCCAGTGTTGATTGGCGAACCAGGTGTCGGTAAAACAGCCATCATCGAAGGACTGGCCATGCGTATTGTCGACAAAGACGTGCCTTTAGGTCTTAAAGACAAGATAATCTATGAACTTGATCTTGCCAGTCTGGTTGCCGGAGCTAAATTCCGCGGTGAATTTGAAGAGAGATTAAAAGCGGTATTAAAGAAAATCAAAGATTCGGATGGTAATATCATCCTGTTTATCGATGAAATTCATATGATAGTCGGTGCCGGACGCGCTGACGGAGCCATGGATGCATCGAATATGCTTAAGCCAATGCTTGCTAGAGGCGAACTCCATTGTATCGGAGCGACAACTCTGAATGAATATCGAAAATACATTGAGAAAGACAACGCTCTGGAAAGACGGCTTCAAAAAGTCATGATTACAGAGCCGTCCGTAGAAGATACCATTTCCATACTTAGAGGACTCAAAGACAAATTTGAAACACATCACGGCGTTCATATAACTGATGACGCTATTGTTGCTGCAGCTACCATGTCAGACCGTTATATCAGCGATCGTTTCTTGCCTGACAAAGCGATTGACCTTGTTGATGAAGCTTCTGCTTCAATCAGAATGGAAATTGATTCAATGCCGGCGGAACTCGACAACGTGACAAGAAGGATAATGCAACTGGAGATTGAAAAGCGAGCTTTAGAAAAGGAATCTGACTCCAACTCGAAAGCTAGACTTGAAATACTGAAGAATGAATTGAAGCAATTAAAACAGGAAGATAAAGATATCAGAGAGACTTGGGAACGCGAGAAAAAAGAGTTGGAAGTTGTCAAAAACAAAAAGGCAAAACTTGAATCTTTAAGAAACGACTTACAAAAAGCCTTTAACAATTCTGATTATTCCAAAGCTGCCGAGTTACAATACTCTCTGATTCCAAAACTGGAAAAAGAGATTGAGGAATTGTCTTCCAAAAGCGACCATCAATTGATATCGGAAACTGTAAGAGAAAACGACATCGCCGAAGTCGTATCAAAATGGACGCATATTCCTGTCGCCAAACTTATGGAAGGCGATCGCGAAAAACTTATTCATTTGGCGGAAGAATTAAAGAAAAGAGTCATTGGACAAGATGAAGCTATAGAACTCATATCAAATGCGATATTAAGACAACGTGCAGGAATCAAGAATGAATATCGGCCGATTGGCTCATTCATGTTCCTAGGACCAACCGGTGTCGGTAAAACCGAAGTCGCAAAAGCTTTGGCTGAACAGTTGTTCGATTCCGAGCATCAAATCATCAGAATCGACATGTCCGAA
This sequence comes from uncultured Bacillota bacterium, assembly GCA_937862575.1. GTDB lineage: Bacteria > Bacillota_I > Bacilli_A > Izemoplasmatales > Hujiaoplasmataceae > 4572-104. The sequence goes on along the minus strand of CALMFM010000186.1, from coordinate 7,213 downwards.
TACATGGAAAGTTTCGCTGTTACAAGACTAATCGGCGCCCCTCCGGGATATGTCGGTTATGATGAGGGTGGACAATTGACTGAGGCAGTTAGAAGAAAGCCGTATTCAATCGTTCTATTTGATGAAATAGAGAAAGCCCATCCTGAAGTCTTTAATGTTCTTTTACAAATACTAGATGACGGTCGCTTGACCGACAATCAAGGTAGAACGGTTGACTTCAAGAACACAATTATCATCATGACTTCGAATCTAGGCAGCCGTCATTTGATTGAAGGCAATCCAAATGCCAAACGGGAAGTTCTTGATTTGGTGAAAACAAGTTTCAAACCGGAATTTGTTAATAGAATTGACGAAATCATTGTTTTCAATTCTTTGGATCGCAATGTTCAAGTCAAGATTGTTAATAAAATGTTGGAAGATTTGGATATGAGACTAATATCTCAAAAATACCATTTCCGGTTCACGGATAAGGTAAAGGCGAAGATTCTAAATGATGCATATGACCCTGATTATGGCGCAAGACCGCTCAAGCGATATATCCAGCATCATATTGAGTCCCTGATAGCTAAGCAGATAATAGAAGGTAAAATAACTCCTGAAAACTCCTATATATTGGATGTCGAAGGTGATGAATTTCTCATCAAGAAATAATATAGTAAATAAAAGACGAATCATGACGATTCGTCTTTTTGCAGCTTTTCATCTAATTCAATTATTTTTTTTATAATATGATGAACCATTGTGTTTGGATTCATTTCAGAATAGGCAGCATCAAATCCAATCTCTTCCCAATGTTTCGCCAGGCTCTCAGCGTTAGACAAAGCATTTTCAACCTTATTCTCAAGTTTCTCGAATATATATTCATCACTTTTATATTTGTTTCCAAATCTTTTATTGATGATTCGATAAAGTTTGTCAGCGTCCATAGGAGAGGTTGAATATTCATCATGTAGATTCAGCCATACTTCATAACAAGGATTGCTTGGAGCGGGACACACATGTTGAATCGACTCCGATATCATGCAGAAATTATTATATGTTTCTGCCGTGTTTGTGGCAGGATCCCTGTCTACAAATGCAAAGATATATTCATATTTGTATTCAACAGCACGAATAAACTCAACAACCTTTATCGCATTACACTTTTTCCCAACGTAATCAATGTTATATTTTTTTAGTAAAACTGAATGCTTGGCAAAAAAACCTTTAATATAATTTATCTCCGTCTGACCTTCCGCAATGACAAGTAGAGAAATTTTCTTGTCTTTCGAGGTTTTACGCCTTCCCTGTTTTCTTGCCATAAACTGCCTCAGCTTCATTGACGAAAAGTTGATAATCGATATTTGGAGAACCCTCGTAAGCTCCCCTTAAATAATCTTTCCAGTAGGTTGCATCTTTCCTTATACGCGCCTCTTCGGACGACTTAATGTCATATAATTTCACTATGTTGGATTCGCCGGCTTTGTTTTTATAAACAAAGGCTATCTCATCTCTTCTCAATTGTTCTTTTCTTAGCAGAAAAATATCATGGGTAGTGAAGATAATCTGCGCTCTACCAATATTGTATGATTCGCTGGAAATCATATCTAGAATGAGTTTAGATAATAGGGGATGCAATGATGACGTGAACTCATCAGCAATAATAAGACCGCCATTTTCCAATCTTGTCAAGATACCAGCTAAAAATATCAACATCTTCCTTGTCCCCAAGGATTCGTCCGGAAGAAAAACTTTGAATATCTCATTCTTCCCTTCATGGATGAAACAGAGCGCTTTTCTTGATTCGTCATACTCCATTCTCTTTATTCCAAAATCGATTATTTCAAAATAGGCGTTCATTCTATCAAACACTTTTCTTTGATTTTTATAAATATCAGTCAAAACAAGGTTAAGAATCATTGGATCCAGTTTCTCAAAATCCTTGAATACCCCCATTTTCATGAAAAAATTAGCCAAATAGTATATCGGGGTATCCACCTCGATTTTGGCATAAGCGATTATATGGGAAACGAAAAGGTCTCCATCAGGAGTCTTATCGAAAATGTGCTTGTATTCATTCAGCTTTTGGGTATCACCTTTTGCTCTATCGAATATTGGTTTGCCATTCCTGTCAAACCACTCCTGCAATATTCTTTCTTCCTTTATCTCAAATCCGTAGGAATACTCTTCATCTAGCTCAATGAAAGTGATTTCGAATTCCGTCTTGCTGATTTTATTTGCATAAGTAGAACAATGCGGTTTTCTGAATGCAAGTAGATTTGAAAACGGATTGTTCTTTATTTCCGGTGGTATATTCCTATTCCACTCTCTTTCATTATAGATTTCCATAACCTTCCGATACATGAAATCAAGTCCATCAATCAAATTCGACTTACCGCTAGCGTTTGCACCAAAGATAGCCAGATTCTTAATGAATTTGCCTCTTTTTGTATTGATAACATCATACGGATGTTCGCTAATTGATTCAGCTGTCATATCAATAATCGATTCTTCGTTCCATGATTTGAAGTTCTTTAGATAAAATGATTTCAGCATATTTTCACCTCTCGTTAATTATATCATTAAATATATGTATTTACAATATATTTGAGATATTTTCTCATTTATGTCATATTTTATATGTATTTTTATATATTTTTAATCGTCTATAGTGATTTTTTCAAATAAAAAGACGAATCAGCCGATTCGTCTTTGTTTTATATTTAGTATGCCTGCAGTTTTTCTTCTTTTCTTAAAACTCTCAAGGTACCTTCAGCTAATGCTCTCATTTCATCCTCGCCAGGATAAACATAAGTAGGTACGGTCTTTTCCGTATAACTCTTGATATAGTCGGTGAAATACTTGGAATGTGCCAATCCTCCGGTAATCAGAACGGCGTCAACCCTGCCTTTGCAGGCGAAGAACATCGCTCCGATTTCCTTGACAACATTGTATCCCATCGCTTCATAATAGAATTGTGCTTCAGCGTCGCCTTTGGCAATCCTTTCCTCAATCTCTCTACCATTGTTGGTTCCCAGGTAAGAGACAAGACCACCTTGACCGACTAAGAGTTTTTTGACTTCTTTTTCAGTGTATTGGCCGGAGAAACATAATTCCACAAGCGGATAAGTAGGTATTGTTCCGGTTCTTTCTGGTGAGAAAGGTCCGTCGCCGCCAAGAGCGTTGTTCACATCGACGACGCGTCCTTTACGATGAAGTCCTACACTTATACCTCCGCCAAGATGTACAACGATAAGATTCATATCCTCATAGTTCTTACCCATTGATCTGGCATGACGTTTAGCTGTGGCTTTTTGGTTCAATGCATGAAAAATGCTTTTTCTTTCGAAGAGTTTTTGTCCGGAAACTCTCGAAATTTCTTCGAATTCATCAACTACAACTGGATCTACTATATATGCCGGACGGTTGAATGGCTTAGCGAAGCTGGCAGCTAATAAAGCACCAAGATTCGAAGCATGCGCACCGTAACGGCAGGTTCTAAGGTCATCAAGCATCTGTTCGGTTACCAAGTAGGCTCCACCGTTTTTAAGCGATTTTAAAAGTCCACCTCTACCGACAAAAACGTCGATTTGATTGAGTTGGTATTTATGATCCAGCAAGAAATCCATAATTACTTGTTTGCGGAATTCGAGTTGATCGATAATGGATTTGTATTGTTCGAGCTTCTCCACATCATGCCTGAGAGTCGCTTCTTGGATGAGCTTATCATTCAGGAACAGAGCGACCTTAGTCGATGTGCTGCCAGGGTTAATTACCAGTAGCAAGTAATCCATCTTTGTTCACCACCGCCAAGAGAATTGAATTGAGTTTTGCCTCAGCGGAATCGGCTCTAGAAGTGAGCACAATCGGGACTTTGGCACCCATAATCAGTCCGGCAGACTTTCCACCAGCCAAGAATACGCTGGTTTTATAGAAGATATTCCCTCCATCTAAATTCGGGAATATAAGGATATCGCAGACACCGGCAACCGGTGAGATAATACCTTTATGTCTTACTGACTCCATCGATACAAGATTGTCGACCGCAAAAGGTCCGTCAATCAAGAAATCGATTTGTTTGTCTTTATAATATTCAACTATTTTTTGAGCGTCCAAAGTCGACTCAATCTTAGGATTTACTTTTTCCACAGCTGAAACAATACCGACTTTAGGTTGTTTATATCCTAATGATTTGGCTAATCTTACGGCTGCTTCAATTATTTGGATTTTCTGTAAGTAATCAGGACTGATGACCATCGCTCCATCGGTTGCGAATAAAATACGATCCAAGATAGGATATTCGACGATACCGACATGACTCAACAGTTCGGCGTCACGAATACCATATTCTTTATTGACAACTCCTTTTAAAAGTAATTTAGTATCAATAAGACCTTTCATAACGATGTCGCAGGTTCCTTGATTGACCATGTCCATAGCTATTTTTGTAGCCAAATCCGGATCTGTTTCATTGATTACTTCAAATCCCTCTTTGACATGGAATTGGTTCAACAGTTGAATTATTTTCTCAGCATCACCGATAAGAATTGGTTCAACGATACCGAAATCGATAGCATCCTTGACAGCTTCGATAACATGGTCGTCATGAGCGAACACAACGGCCATTCTCTTCTTCTGGGCTTTTTTGGCCGCTACACGCAGCTCGTCCAGATTTCTAAGCATAGACGATCCCCTGCTTTTTGATGAAATCTTTACCGGCTTCAAGCGCCTTGAAGTTTACATCCAGCAAATCGGCTTTTCTTTCGCCGAGAATCTTCTTGATAATCGCATGGATGGTTTCATCACTGAATAATTTCGTCAGTTGTAAGTAAGCACCCATCATTACCATGTTCGCAACTTTAGCGTTGCCAAGTTCCAAAGCTATATCGTTGATTGGAACACCGACACATAGTCTGTCTTCTTCTGTTACTTCACAGGAGATCAATGACGAATTATACAAAATCAATCCTTCCGGAGCGACGTTATTTCTGAATTTGTCTAGTGAAGGTGAATTGAAGATAACCAAATGATTCGCGTTCTTGAATACAGGTGAATTTATTTGCTTCTCGGATACAATCACAGAGCAATTAGCTGTACCGCCTCTGGTTTCCGGTCCGTAAGAAGGAAACCATAAGCCGTTGATGTTGTCTTTGGTTGCGGAATAGGCCAGTATCTGACCGAACATCATGACTCCTTGTCCGCCGAATCCGGCGACTTTGATATTGACGGCATCACGCATTTTGATCACCTTTGTCCTTGAAAAGGCCAAGTGGAAAGACAGGAAGCATCTTGTCTTTTACCCAGTCCATGGCGTCTGTAGGTTTCATACCCCAGTTTACCGGACAGGTAGAGATTACTTCTATCATTGTGAATCCGCGTTTTTCTTCTTGATATTGGAAAGCCTTTTTAATGGCTTTTTTAGCTTGTATTACATGTTTAGGGTCATAGACGGATACTCTCTCAAGATAGGCGACACCTTCGATAGTGGCGAACATTTCCGAGATATGGATTGGATTTCCATGATGAGCAAAATCTCTTCCGTCTTGGCTGGTTGTGGTTTTTTGTCCAATCAATGATGTCGGAGCCATTTGACCGCCAGTCATACCGTAAATAGCGTTGTTCACAAAGATTACCGTGATATTCTCGCCGCGATTGGCAGCGTGAATAGTTTCAGCGATACCGATTGAAGCCAAGTCTCCATCACCTTGATAGGTGAAAACGATATTGTCAGGTAGAACTCGTTTGATTCCCGTTGCTTCCGCACAGGCTCTTCCGTGCGGTGCTTGTTGAGCGTCGCAATTGAAGAATTGGTATGAGAATACCGAGCATCCGACTGAAGCGATGGCAATGGCTTTGTCCAAAAGTCCTAGTTCGACCAAGGATTCGGCTACCAATTTATGGATAATTCCGTGAGCGCAACCAGGGCAATAAGTAAGTGGAGTGTCAGTTAATCCTTTTGATTTTGCGTATTTGATTTCCGACATGTTATTTCACCACCCTTTGCGTAAAGTTGACAATCGCATCGACGATTTCTTCAGGATCCGGAACCATTCCTCCGGCTCTTCCGAAGAACCCGACTTTATGGCGTCCGTTGTTGGCGATTAAAACGTCGTCCAACATCTGACCCATCGAGAGTTCGCAACAAAGGATTCCTTTGGTAGTTGCTGGAATCGCGTCGAAAGCTTTTTCTGGATACGGCCAGATTGTAATCGGTCTTATCATACCCACCTTGATTCCTTTTTCTTGAAGCATTTCAATTGCGGTACGAGCGATTCTCGCCATGGTTCCATAAGCAACGATAACATAATCCGGATTCTCCATATTGATCATCTCGTATTGTGTTTCGTTTTCTGCTATTTCTTTGTATTTTTTCTGTAAATGGATATTGTGTTGTTCCAACAAGGCTGGATCCAAATGCAGTGAATTAGCGACATTTCTTCTTCCTGGATGATTTCTTGTTCCAGTTGTAGCCCAATCTTTAGGTTTCAGGTCGCGCTTCTTTGTAGGTCTGTCGAAATCAACTGATTCCATCATCTGTCCGATGAGTCCGTCGACCAATACCAATACCGGGTTTCGGTAATAATCGGCCGTGTCGAATGCACCTTTGACGGTGTCGATTGTCTCTTGAATGGATTCTGGTGCATAAACTATTAGATTATAGTCACCGTTTCCACCGCCTCTTGTGGCTTGGTAGTAATCAGCTTGTGATGGTTGAATTCCACCTAGGCCAGGGCCCCCACGCATTACTGATACAATCAGGCAAGGCAGTTCGGCAGCGGCGATGTAAGAAATTCCTTCTTGCTTTAGCGCAATACCAGGACTGGAACTGCTGGTCATGACTCTTTTGCCGGCACCGGCTGCGCCATAGACCATGTTGATGGCAGAAACTTCCGATTCCGCCTGTAAAAATACCTTACCGGCATCTATGAGATGTTTTGACAGGTATTCCGGCACTTCATTCTGTGGAGTTATCGGATAACCGTAAAATGCGTCTACTCCGCCTTTGATTGCGGCGAGGGCGATTGCTTCGTTACCCTTCATCAATACTTTAGCCATTATTTCTCCACCTCCACAGTGATTACCGAATCCGGACACATCATAGCGCAGAATGCGCAACCGATGCATTTATCGGGTTCGGAGACGCGAATGATGTTATATCCGTTTTTGTTGATTGTGTCCATATCTTGATACAAGATACCTTTAGGACAATATTCCACGCACAACAAACAGCCTT